>DEST01000115.1:0-61140 GCA_002361365.1 Alphaproteobacteria bacterium UBA3307 | reverse complement strand
TGTGGGTCGGGCGTTCGAATCGCCCAGAGCGCGCCATATACAAAGAAGCCGCCGCAAAGGTGGCTTTTTGTGTTTGGGTTCATCGGGCTCATCGTCAGAAAAAGAGGTAGCTCTGGATAACCGGTTTTATTAAGGACAATTGTTTTAAGAATCTTTATAAAAACAGCAAAAATTATGTTTTTCCCACGTTGACAAAACAGGCGAATCGGTGTACAATACAACACAATTTGATACTATATGGAGTATATTTGATGAACAAATCAAGTGCTAATCCTCTTACTAAAGTGCTGACCCGTATAAAAGAATTTAAGGCAAAAAGAGCTGAACGCAGCAGAATTAACGCACTTACCAAAGAGTTGATAGCTGTGGTTAAAAATCCGGATGAGAATGCCGCTAAAAAAATTAAGAATTTGGTGCGTCAGGGAGCGGATATCAATACTTTTGATATGGATAAAGAACGCAGTTTGTTGCATTTTGCCGCCGAGCGCAAGCGTCTTGATGCGGTTAAAGCATTGATAGAAAACGGATGCAAAACATATATTAATCTCAATGATGTTTATGGTAAAGACCCAGCATTTTATGCCATAGACAATAACAATCCGCAAATGTTGGAATATCTGCTTGGACACGGAGTTTCGACTAAACGCCCTGCGGATTTTAATTTGGTGTCATCTTTTCGTTATGCTGTTCGTTCCGGAAATATTGAAATGGTCAAAATCGAGCTTAAACACGGGGCTGATATCAATGACCACGTAGGAGAATCTTTTAGGCTGTATGATAAATATGAAAAAACATATCCGGGGCCTACTCCATTGGCAGAAGTTGCGGCAGGTAAAGAGAGTTATGAGCCGCAAAGTTCTACTGAAACCACAAAAGTCTATGATACGGAGATGCTGGAATTTTTACTGAAGAATGGCGCGCGAACAGATTTGTGCGATGCTTATGGTAACAACGCTTATGACAATGCCAAATCTTCGGTGGTGCAAAAGTTGTTGCATAAACATAAAGAGCAAAAGAGACAAATTTTGGCAGAAATGATTAAGCAATCCAAAGTTAAATTAATGTAATTTTTAGGCTAAAAGGCGGATATTTTTTGTTTTTTTTCTTGTAAAAATCAGTTTTTTGATATATATTTAAAACATAGATAAGTAAGACTGTCTGATGCGTATTAACCGCATGTCTCTCGAGCCAACATTATCTTTTAGGGAGCTGTCTCTGTCCGAATCGTGGTTCGGTTATATGGCGCCCACCTTAACATAAGCGGTTCGGTCTGAATGTAAGAGGGTACGGTCAGACGGTCCCTTTTTTTGTTTTGTTGGCGAATTTTATGTTTTTTAGTGATGTTCAAACTTGATTTTTGCGCCCCTGAATAATTTTAAATTTTTTCAATATATACAATTTTATTTCCAATATCTTTTTTAAACATACAAAAAAGCCGCTCACAACTTGGTGGCGGCATTGGGTTATTTACTTTTTTGAATGTTTGAGCGCTGTTTGCGGCCGTGACGGCTTGCGCTCGGCGAGGTTATCTAGTCCTCGCAAAAAGGCTTGTCTCTTATTCTCATCTTTTTTGGTTTTTGCGGTCTGTGGCTTGCCCTCCGTCAAATCACCAAGGATTGCGGGGGCGCCCGGCGGCCGGATCAGTCGATATTCTGTATTGTCCGAAAAATGAGCTTTGAAGGCTTACCTCTGTTTTTCTGCATAGCTTCCTAAACTTTTATGGCGCAATAGCACCGGTTAATACTAAAATTATTTTCCTACCATTGCCAATGAGCACAACTGGGGCTCGGGGCGAGGGGCAGGTGAGGAACTGTGTTGGTCAGCAATTCACTCAAGCGGGACTTTTGTTTTTTGTTGCCATATTCTATTACGATTTTCATTTTTTGACTTTGCGCACGAATAACATTTTAGTCAGGCGCGCGAATAAAATTAAAACGTTTCATAAATAGATTATATTTAGGCTGCCGGAGGCAGAATGTTTTCTAATTTGTAACTTCATAATTTCATTGTACTTATACATTTACACCCTTTTTTTATGTTTGTCAAGACAAAAAATACAAAATTTTGTATTTTTTGTATAACTAACACAGGATATTTCCACCCATTACCATTTCTTCGGCATTATATTGGCGTTGACGCAAACGACCGTCCAACATACATACAATATCAATAATCAAATCACTGCGTTCCTGTTCATTTAAAAAAGGTGCTAACTGTTTCAGGCATCTATCCATTGTAATCAACGCAATATTATCATGTTCTTGTTTAGAAAAAGTATCTTGTTCTTTCAGTTCACAATCATTGGCAACCTGTAATATTTTTTTCTTGGTCATTTTTTTCTCCGTAAAAATTAAAGACTATGACGTCATCTGACGCGCATAGTCCGATTGTTAAACAAAAAAAGACCACTTAAAAAGTGGTCGGGGAATTCAAACAATCCTACAAGTAAAGACCCCTTAGATTTTTAGGCATAGCCTTGAACATATACCTAAGGTTCCCCGACCATAAAGTCGAAGAAATTACCCGAAAACCTCACGGTCGGGGATTTATTTATTACTTGTAAAGGGAGTTTGAAATCCCCGAGCAATAAATCTTTCGGATTTATCACTCTAAACAAAGCGTTTACCACTTTGCCTGTAAAAACTTATAACAAACAAAGAAACAAAATGCAATAATAATCTTGCGTGTATTTTAAATATTTTTGTTTTATTAAGAGAAAACCGCCGGATTGCTCCGACGGTTTGTATTTGTTCTGTCTGCGGTGGATTAAAGCTCGTCGGCGGCATAACGTTTTGCCATATCCGAAAGTTTGATTGCTTTAATCTTATCACCGTAGCCGGCAGCACCGAAAGCAATATAGCGCTCTTCACACACTTTTTGCATTTCTTCGATTGCCGGTTTGAGATATTTACGCGGGTCAAATTCCGACGGCTTTTCTGCATAAATCTTGCGAATTGCGCCGGTAATGGCCATACGCGAATCCGTATCTACATTAACCTTGCGCACGCCGGATTTAATACCGCGAACGATTTCTTCCACCGGAACACCATAGGTTTGCGGAATTTGTCCGCCATAGGCATTGATTAAGTCTTGCAATTCTTGCGGAACGGAAGATGAACCATGCATCACAAGGTGCGTATTCGGCAGCTTGGTGTGAATTTTTTCAATCACATCAATAGCCAAGATTTCGCCGTCCGGTTTGCGCGTAAACTTATAGGCGCCGTGCGATGTGCCGACAGCAACCGCCAAAGCGTCCAAATGCGTCAGAGCTACAAACTCGGCAGCTTCGTCTGGGTCTGTCACCAAACGTTTTTTATCAAGTTTACCTTCTGCCCCGATTCCGTCTTCTTTGTCGGCTTTACCTGTTTCAAGTGAACCGATAACACCGAGTTCGCCCTCAACTGAAGCACCGACGGCATGAGCACGCGCCACAACTTCTTGAGTTACACGAACGTTATATTCAAATGATGCCGGAGTTTTACCGTCTGCTTCTAACGAGCCGTCCATCATCACCGAAGAATAACCGTTTACGATTGCAGATTGACAAATATCAACCGAAGTACCGTGGTCTTGGTGAATACAAACCGGTACATTTGGAAACATCTCAATAGCTGCTGCAACCATATGACGAATCATCGGGTCGCCGGCATATTTGCGTGCACCGGTAGAGGTTTGCATAATCACCGGAGCATTTACTTTTTGTGCTGCCTGCATTACAGCGATAATTTGCTCCATATTATTGATATTAAAAGCCGGAACACCATAGTTATGTTCGGCCGCATCGTCAAGAATCTGACGCATAGAAACTAAAGCCATATTTTTCTCCTATATTAAAATTAACTGGCTTGAATATATGCTATTTGACTTTTTTTGCAAGCATTATTTATTTTGCGTTGCGTATGTTCTTGAATTAAGAGTTTATGAATCTTAAGGGTAGATTCCCGCATTTTTTGAGATTGCGTTTTGGAAGTGTTACCGACATATTCATGATATTTTTGCAAAACCTCCGGTATGTTGGCGAATTTGGTTTTGCCAATGAGCCGTGTCCATAAACGATAGTCTTCAGCGGGAGAAAATTCGGCTTCATAGCAAATATTATTATCTGTCAAAACAGATTTTCTAATCATCGCCGACGGATGCAATATACTGCAATTATACATTAAGTCGCGCTCGATTTGGCTGTTTATTATATACCTCTTTTTAATTTTTGTGCGAGGAAATCGTTCATACCAAGTACCAACCACTCCCACATCCTGATGCGAATCCAGAAATTCCACCTCTTTGGCAAAACGCTCGGGCGGTCAGTACCTTTGCGTCTTTTCAATTCTTGTTCCAGCATGGCAAAGCCGGTCTTTGTCAACGGAAACTTATCCATTTTATCCTCAAAAAATCAAACAAAAAAACTATATTTGCTATATAGGCATCATTTTAAGGTTAAAAAATCCGACTGCAGAATCTCTTCGCAGCCGCAACTTATTGTGCTTGTAATATGAAGTTTTGCGCAAAAATCAAGTGTTTTTTTGCAGTTATTTGTTCAAACTTTGGATTTGATAAAATTCGTAATAAGCACCCTTAGAGGCAAGCAATTTATCGTGAGCTCCTTCTTCAATAATTTTGCCTTTATCCATTACTACCAATCTGTCCATTTCTTTAAGTGTGGAGAGCCTGTGTGCAATGGCGATAACCGTTTTACCTTTCATCAGTTTTTTCAACGATTTTTGAATATATTGTTCACTTTCGCTGTCCAGAGCAGATGTTGCTTCGTCTAAAATCAGAATTGGTGCATCTTTCAAAATAGCACGAGCAATCGCGATTCGCTGGCGTTCACCGCCGGAAAGCATTACTCCGCGTTCACCTACTTTGCTGGCATATCCGTTTGGCAAATCTTTAATAAATTCATCAGCGTATGCCGCTTTTGCTGCTTTTATAACTTCGGCATCGGAAGCGTTGACATTGCCATAGCGGATATTTTCCATAATTGTTCGATTAAACAAAGTTGTATCTTGCGGAATAACGGCAATTTGCGCTCGCAAGCTGTTTTGTCGTACATTGCGAATATTTTCTCCTCCGACCATAATTTTGCCGCCGCAGACATCAAAATAGCGCACCAATAATTTTATCAGTGTTGATTTTCCGCTGCCCGAATGTCCTACCAGCCCGACTTTTTCTCCCGATTTTATCTTCAAGTTAAAGTTTTTGAACAAATTTTCTTTGCCGGAATAATGATAGGTTATGTCGGCAAAATTGATTGCACTGCCGCGCATTTTTATGTTATGTGCTGTTGGCAAATCTTGAACTTGACACGGCTGAAACACCAACTCTAAGCCATCTTTGACTTGTCCGTAATCTTGAGCAAATTCGCCGGCGAAAAACCCGATGTTGTTAACTTCCATCATAAGTCCGTTCAAGAGAGAGGTTGTCATCACTACGTCAGCCAACTGCAACCTGCCTAAATACCAACAATAAAATACACTGATGCAGGAAAGTAAATATATTACATAAAATACCATTTTGCCTTGCAAATCAAACCACGCATCTTTGCCGCGTTCTTCTTGCTCGGCTCGGACAGCGGTGCGCAAAACATGATAAAATTTGCTTTTTTCATAAAAGTAATTGGCAAAACTTTTTACCAAGTCCGAATTTGTTACCGTATCAATAAATACACCATCAGTTTCGGCATTAAATCGCGCCCGTTTTTCGGCAAATGAGCCGATTTTGCGGCGGATGAAAATAATTACTGTCATAAAAATCAGATTCAGTATGGTGATGCAGCCGCCCATCAATAAATCTGCCCGACAAATCAAAAACAGACTGACGGCTATACCTGTAATCGGCCTAATCAACCCAAACACAATCTGGAAATAAATTTCACGAATTCCTGAAACGATATTTTTTGTTTTTGAAGCAACCTTGCCTGCCATTTCTTCATTGAAAAATGCAACCGATTGATGGTGCACAGCCGCAAAAATATCCTTATAGACAAGGCTGCAAAAATATGGCATAAACTGCCCGCCCATATACCGCCATACATAGTTGGAAACACCTTCAAAAATCAGAAATAAACCGAGCAAAGAAATATAGAAAATAATCTGACTTAAAATACTTTTATCTGTTGTATATTGCGGCAGCAAACCGATAATTTGCGCCATTGAATATATCTCTCCGCGGTCGGCAACACTGCGCGCCACAATCGCAAAAAAGATAACACCGGCCATCACTTTTGTTTTGCGTAAATATTTAAAAATAAAAGCAAATACATTCATTTCAGCATTTCTTTCTTCCGTTTTTTAAGCTCAGCTAATTTATCGCTGACAATTCCGGTGTCACGACCGGTTTGTGCCAAGCGGTCGTACATTTTTTCAATTTCTTTTTCTAAATACGCCGTATGGATTTCATCTTGTAAAATTTGCCGATCAAAATCGGTTCCGTGTTCTTTAATAAAATCCATTCGCTCGGCACAAGTTAAAACGTCCATATCATAATATTCGCGCTGTTTGCTGTAATATGGAAGTTCATACATCAGTTTGCGCGACATTACAAAAACCTCTTTGCCGTTAGAATAGTCAATTATTTTCATCTTAAGCCATTTAAACACAATCTCCAGCTCGTCGGCATTATCAACCACAATAAATGGCACAGGGTCTGCAAATCCTTCTTTAGCAATAGATTTTAAAAATTCTAAAAGATGGTGAAAATAGCCGTTGATATTATAAATAATAAACGGCTTAGCAGTCAGCATTCCATCTTGCATTGCCACACAATCATAAGCTAATTCATCAAGAGTTCCGACACCTCCAGGTGCAAATACCACAAAATCAGATTTTAGCAATTTTTGCTTACGTTCTTCCAAAGTTTTTGCCACCACGATATCCATTTTTTGAATCAGGTCATCATCACTCGGATATAACTCAAAATATTGTTGGGTAGTAATTCCTTGTATCGGCAAATCTTCTTGCTTTTCTTGTTTTGCATTCCATTCATCTATTACGCCGCGGGCAACAGCTCCCATAATTCCGCGGTTAGAAAGTCCGAAGTCGAGCTTAAAATCCATTTGTACAATCTTACGTCCCAGATTATACGCCTCTTGCGCATAAAGGGTATTATTGCCGGCACGTGAACCACCGGCCACAAAAACACGGATACCGGCTTTTTTATTTTCTTGCTTAAAGCTTTCTAAAATTTGTGCGCTGACTTTTTCTGTTTGTGTCATATTTAGAGCTCCTCAATATCTCCGCGTTGTTGATTTTCATAAAATTCCGCCACATAATCAGCCAGAGTGTCTGCTGCAATTGCTTCACGCAGACCTTTCATCAAGCGTTCATAATAGCTGATATTATGCCAAGTAAGTAACATTACTCCCAAAATCTCATTACATTTATGCAAGTGATGCAAATAAGCTCGAGAATAATGCGTGCACAATGGACAATCGCAGCCTTCTTCCAACGGACGAGGGTCTTCTCGATGGCGCGCATTGCGCACATTTACGGCACCGTATTTGGTAAATGCCTGCGCCGTACGACCGGAGCGTGTCGGCATCACGCAGTCAAACATATCGACTCCGCGCAAAACAGCGCCGACAATATCATCTGGTCGCCCCACTCCCATCAGATAGCGAGGCTTATCTTCCGGCAACATTTGTGGCGCATAGTCCAGCACTTCAAACATTTTTTCCTGCCCCTCACCGATGGCCAATCCACCGATGGCATATCCGTCAAAGCCGATATTTTTCAGGGCATTGGCAGATTCCTCTCGCAAATCTTTGAAAACATTGCCCTGCTGAATACCGAAGATACCATAACCATCGCGGTCAATAAACGCATCTTTACTGCGTTTTGCCCACCGCATAGACATTCGCATAGATTTAGCGCAATCTTCATAGGCAGAAGGATATGGTGTGCACTCATCTAAGCACATTGTGATATTGGAATCCAACTTGTATTGAATCTTCATAGATTCTTCCGGTGAGAGAAAGAACTTTTTACCATCTACATGAGAACGAAAAGTTACTCCTTCTTCTTTAAGTTTGCGCAACCCGCTTAGGCTCATTACCTGAAATCCGCCGGAATCTGTCAAAATAGGCTTGTCCCAGTTCATAAATTTATGCAATCCGCCCATTTTTTCAACCAAATCAGCTCCCGGACGCAACATCAGATGATAGGTGTTACCCAGCAATATTTCTGCTCCGGTTGCTGCCACACTTTCCGGTAACATAGCCTTAACGGTGGCACAAGTTCCAACCGGCATAAATGCCGGTGTATGTACGATTCCGTGCTTGGTAATCAGGCGTCCCAAACGACTTTTGCCGATTTTTTTATCTATTTCAAACTTCAAACTCATTTTTTGCTTCCTTTATAAACTTTGCTGCCAAAAGGCACCGGATTGCCTATTCCTTTATTTAAGCATTTGCTCAAAGTATATCCCATTTCGCCGTTGTCAAGTACTATTTGTGACCATTGTTTGTCACCGGTATATCCGGAAACACGCACGGTTTGTCCTTTTTGTGCCGTTAACATTTCGGAATATTGCGTATCCGGTCCGTGATAAATAATGCAATCTTCATTAAAATGCATCAAATATTCGGTGCTGTATGGAGTACTGTCGGTTTTGAGAATTTTGCTGACAATTGTATCTGAGGCCATACGCTTTCCGTCGGCAAAAACACGCTCTTCATAATAGCGTCCGACATTTGCTTGGTTAAAACTTATAATCCCCGAATGCAACAATCCGCCAAATATAGCCAGCGCTGCAATCAATGTAACACTTAATGGCAATATAATTTGTTGGTTTCTAAGTATTTTAGCATTCCAATACGGAATATTTATTTTTTGCGTAGGAATATAGTTCAGCATTTGCACAAAGTGGTTTAAAAGCTCGGCTAGCTTTGATTGCGGATTGGCCATTTTTAATGCTTGCATAGCATAAATCCACGCCATTTCCGAATTTTGTTCTTGTTCATAAGCTACCGCATTATGTATCAGTAATTGCAAATTATCTGTATCATCTGCGTATATTGAGTGCAAATTGGCTTTAAGTGCTTTAAATGTTTTTTGCCATCCGTCTTTACCCCACCAACCCTTGAGCCAATTATTAAGTGCGGTTGTAAATACCATTCCGGAGGCTTCTCGAATATTACAAATATCTTTGGTTTGTGTTGTTTTGCCGCGCAAAACGTGTTGTTGTTTTAAAACTCTTAACGCTTTGTCTTCTTTATCTGCCTGATTTTTATAAATTTTAAGCGAACCCATCAGCGGAAAATTTTCGGTATCATAAACACAGCTTAACAAGTCGTAAATCAATCGGTCATGCAAGTTTTGCAAAACAGCATAAGCGCTTGAAACTTGCTGAAACATATTTTGTGCTTGAGGTTGTTTGTTATGGTCCGGATGCCAGTATTTTGCACGGTCATAATATTGCCGTTTTATCAATTCTGTCGATGCATCTGGGGTAACTCCCAACACCTCATAATAACTCAGAGCATCAAATTTTGGCATGTTCTTCCTCCTCTTTTTTTATCAATTTGCGGGCAATTTGCAAAACATCTTCTGCTGCTTCAGAATTTGGATAGCGGTTAATAAGCAACACTCGGTTGCGAATGGCATCACGCACTCTTGTATCACGTCGGACTACCCCCAACAGCGCCGGTGTGGCATTGATATATTTTTCACAAGCACGACGCAAGGTGTTATAGGTTTGCAAACCATCTTCATAAGATTGTGCATAATTAACAATAATTTGCAGATTTTTACATTTTTCTGTTGTTGCATAATTTTGCAAAAACATATAGGTGGCGACGATATTAGAAGGGGAATCGGTACATACCAAAATCAAATCACTGCCTTGCGGCAAAAAATGTGTCATAATTTTTTCGGAATCAGGCAAATCAATAATTACATCATCATATTGTCGAGCCAATAACAGCAAATCATCTTTTAATATTTGCAATCTGCCGATTGGTGCCGCCGCCAAAATGTCACTGCCGGCAGTACCTACAGTCATATCAAACTTATGTCGGTTATAAGGTATAATGGTTTGATTGAGAGTAGCGTTAGCAATAACGGCTTCATTAAGCGGAATACGTTTTTTTAAATCAAGTTGAGATTCGATATTGAGCAATCCGTTATCGGCATCAAACAACAAAACACTGTGTTTAAGGGTATTCAGTGCGTGTGCCAAAGTGATACTCAGCCACGTTTTACCCATTGTGCCAACACCTGAAGTAATGGCAATAACATTTCGAGCTGATTGCAAAAATAAGTTCTTATCCGTATTTATCATCTTGTACTTTTTAAATTTATTTTATATTATGTTACAAGATTATTGCTTTTATGCAATCGGTTAAAATCTTTTTAACACAATTTATTTATACTGAACTCGGGTGGTCGCCCTAGTTATATACGGATGACGGAAAGATGAAAAAATTTTGGTTGATGCTTTTGTTGCTGTTGTGTGGTGCAGATGTCTCCTTTGCCGTAAATTTGGTCAAAAAGGAAACGTATTTTGATGCGCCGATGCCGATTGCCGGTTTGCCGGATTTTCCTCCGTTTGCTTATTATGATTCGCGTTACATTTTGCACGGTGCTTTAGTCGAACCGACGATTGAAATAATGAAAAATCAAGGCATAAAAATCAAAAAAAGTGATGTTACGCGCACTGATGTTGAAAACGTTAAAATTATGCTGACTAAAGTGCGTAGCGGTGAAATTCTACTGTTTGCCGGTGCTTATGCCAATACCGAACTTTTTAATGGGCTGAATATGTTATATCCGGCGGCGGTTACTAATCCGGTGCATGTAATTACTTTAGCGGATTCTCCTCGTAAAATAAGCTCGTCGGAAGATTTGAAAAATCTGCGCGGTGTTGTGGCGAAAAGCGAGTATTTTAATGATTTTATTCATAAAAAAATCCAATCTTTTAATGTCAAGTTTGTGCCAACTTCATTAGACGCATACAAAAAAGTCATACTCGGCGAGGCAGACTATATGCTTGGCAGTTTATATTATAATCGCATAATGGTCAGTCGCTATGGCTTGGGAGATTATTTGACGTATTCGGCTCAGCCAATCTTTAAAATGCCGATTTTTATTGCTATATCCAGAACAATGGAAAGACTTTCGCTGTTTAATGAGGCTTTTCAGACAGAATTTAAAAAGCCGGAATATGTACGGCAGGTTAAAGAAGAAATTATCAGAATTATCAACGATGAAGTTCGAAAAAACGAGGGCATAGTTCCGCCGTCCTTTTCGCAAAATATTGATGACGAAGAGCAAGATATTCCTGATGCCGCTGCAGATGATTATTCCGAATTTGAAGATACACCGGAATTTGATGAAAATATCACCGGCGCTCATATTGTGGAAGAACAAAAGGAAGAAGTGAAAGAAAAAAATATTGAAGACATATTAGATGGGATTTAGGAGGATTTTATGGTTCTTTTGGTTCATAGCAATATATTACCGCATTGCCGCAAAATTCGGATTTTGATGGCCGAAAAGAAAATGCTCTATGTTTTGAAAGAAGAAACACCGTGGGCTCTTTCTAAAGATATTTTAAAAATAAATCCGGCCGGTGAGTTGCCTGTCTTTATTTATGACGGCAATATTATCGCCGGAAATTATGCCATCAGTGAATTTTTGGAAGAAACATACACTCAAAACCGTTTATTTGCAGGCAACAACAAAGAACGCGCCGAAACTCGTCGTTTGGTAGATTGGTTTGATAACAAGTTTTATCGCGAAGTTTATCAATATATTGTCGGAGAAAAAGTTTATAAACGTTTTGCATTGCATAAACCACCGGAATCTAAACGCATTCAGGCCGGAATCAATAATTTACGTTTTCATTTGGAATATATTGATTGGTTATCTGAACGCAATAACTATCTTGCCGGAAATGATTTTTCAATGGCAGATATAAGCGCGGCAGCACAACTTTCTATTATAGATTATTTAGGTGATGTTCCGTGGGAAGATTACACTAATGCCAAACTTTGGTATTCAAAAATTAAATCTCGACCGAGTTTTAAAGACATTTTGAACGATAGAATAAAAAATATTTACCCTTCAGCCAACTATACAAATTTGGATTTTTGATATGAGATATTTTATTTTGATAATATGCTTTTTTCTGACCGGTTGCTTTACCGAGAGCGGGCAAGGGCAAGTGATATATAATTGGGATAAGGCAAATACCGGAATTCCAAAATTTTCGCGTGACCATTCCGAATGTTTAAGAAAAGCCGAAGGTTGGCTTAAATGGCCGAATTTTGCCAGTTGGTTTTATTCGGAAGAATATCGCTATAATATCCACGTTGATTGGCATAAAGAAAAAGGAATTTGGGCAAGCTATGTTCCGTATCCGGGGGCTTCTCCGGTGTTGGTCAATTCGATTCGTGATACGGCAAATTCCAATCCGCACGACTATCGGGTTTGTATGGAAGAAAAGGGCTATCACCATCGTTCATATAATTTGCCGACAGTGACCAACATTTTTGTGTATAAGCCGCAACAAACCTATGATTATACCCCGTTTGAAGAATGGAATTATGAGCGCTATTGATTTACAACAATTCGGAAGAAATAATAAAAAAGCTTTCTGAAGGCAGAAAGCTTTTTTACTTGCAAATTAACGCTCAAGCTTTTTGTAACGGATTCGATGTGGATTACAAGCATCTTCACCGAGGCGCAGTTTTTTATTTTTTTCATAATCTTCAAAATTGCCCTCAAACCACTCAACATGGCCATTATCTTCATAAGCCAAAATATGTGTTGCCAAGCGGTCTAAAAACCAGCGGTCGTGCGAGGTTACGAGCACACACCCCGGATATGCGCTGATGCCTTCTTCCAAAGAACGTAAAGTGTCCACATCTAAATCGTTGGTCGGCTCATCAAGCAAGATGACATTTGCCCCTTTGCGCAGCATTTTAGCCAAATGTACGCGGTTACGTTCTCCACCGGAAAGCTGTCCGACTTTCTTTTGTTGGTCTGTACCCTTAAAATTAAACTGCCCGACATAAGCTCGTGAAGATACTTCATTTTTGCCGAGTTCTATCATATCTAAACCATCGGAAATTTCTTCCCATACATTTTTATCCGGATTAAGTTCATCGCGAGATTGGTCAACATATCCCAAATCAACGGTTTCCCCGATTCGTATTGTACCGGAATCCGGCTTTTCCTGACCGGTAATCATTCGGAAAAGCGTTGTTTTGCCGGCACCGTTTGGTCCGATAATACCGACAATAGCACCCTTTGGAATTTTGAAGGATAAATCATCAATCAAGATGCGGTCACCAAAGCCTTTAGTTAAATGTTCTGCTTCAATTACCAAATCTCCCAAGCGTTCAGTCATCGGAATATTGATATGCGCTGTAGTAATTTTTTCTTTTCCGGCTTGTGAAAGCAATTCATCATAAGCATTGATACGTGCCTTAGATTTTGCCTGACGGGCTTTCGGATTTTTATGAATCCATTCCAACTCTCTTGCCAGAGTGCGTTGCCGTGCCGTTTCTTCACGCGATTCTTGTTCTAAGCGTTTTTGTTTTTGCTCAAGCCACGACGTGTAGTTACCTTCATACGGAATACCCTGTCCGCGGTCAAGTTCCAAAATCCATCCGGTTACGTTATCCAAGAAATAGCGGTCATGCGTTACCATAACAACTGTTCCGTTGTAGTCGCGCAAATGATGTTCGAGCCAAGCGACTGATTCTGCATCCAGATGGTTTGTCGGCTCATCCAACAGCAGCATATCCGGTTTTGAAAGTAACAAACGACACAGAGCCACGCGGCGTTTTTCTCCGCCGGAAAGTTTGGTCACATCGGCATCAGCCGGCGGGCAGCGTAATGCGTCCATAGCAATTTGCACGGTGCGTTCAATATCCCAACCGTTACAAGCATCGATTTTTTCTTGTAATTCGGCTTGCTCTTCAATCAGCGCGTTCATCTCATCATCGCTCATCGGTTCGGCAAATTTGGCGGAAACTTCTTCAAAACGCTGCAACAAGCGCTGTGTTTCTCCCAAGCCGTCCATAACATTTTCCATCACATTTTTATCTGGATTTAATTGCGGCTCTTGTTCCAAATATCCGACTTTAACACCATCTGCCGCCCAAGCTTCACCATTAAATTCCTTATCGATGCCGGCCATAATTTTCAACAATGTCGATTTTCCGGCGCCATTCACGCCCAAAACCCCGATTTTTGCTCCCGGTAAAAATGATAGTGTAATATCCTTAAAAAGCTCACGTCCTGCCGGTAGAACCTTAGTTAAATGTTGCATCACAAAAATATATTGATAAGCGGCCATTTCGTACTCCTTTTATTGGCTGAATTGTTGTGCATAAGATTCATAGCGCGCGTCTGTCAGCGGCACTTTTTTCATATTTTGCGCGTTTTTTTGCGCTTGTGCAAGAGAATTTTTATATGCGGCATCTGCTTTGCGGAAAGCCTCACGGTCTTTAACGTATAATTTGGAGGCATCATACGGCTGCCGAGGCGTGATAATCGTTCCGTCATACATTTTAATTTTACCATTGGCGTAAAGCACACTCTGAAAGATTTTTTGATTATTGAAAGCCTTTAGAATTTGTGCGCAATCAGCAAAGTTATCGAGTTCGGATTCGGTAAAAGCATCTACTTTACCGGAGGTATATTCGCGCATTCCGCGTTGCTGAATTTCGGCATTAGGGGCTTTGCTGACAATCAATGCACGTGCCAATAATTCAAATTGATGATATTTTTGCGATTTGCAAGCAAGTCCTTTGCCGGACATTGTACCCAAAAGATACATTTCTTCTTCATAAGTCAGTTGATTTGACGCAGCATTTGCCGTTTGATCAAACAAAAATATAGTGGCAATAAAAAATAAAATTTTTTTCATCTATAAGCCCTCCGTAAACTTACATTTTGCCACATTTATACGGCATAAAATTAAAATATGTCTTAATTTTTAGCGATTTTTCAAAAAAACGGTTGACAATCGCTTATAAATGGCTTATTTTGCGTTCAAAATGTTTTGTAAAGGAAGAAAAAATGAAGTGCTATAGTTCTTTGAAATCTAAAAAAGTTCGCGATTTAAACTGCAAAATCGTTCGCCGTAAAGGTCGCGTTTATGTGATTAACAAAAAGAATCCTAAGCTCAAAGCGCGTCAGGGTTAATATAAAAAGTTTATAACAATCTCCTTTGTTATGATATAACCTCTCTGTTTGGCAGGGAGGTTTTTTGTATCTGATAAAATTACTTTCTTTCTAGCTCTTTTGGTTTTGCCGACAGACAAGAATCAATAAACTCCTGACATACAGTGGATTATGTCTTATTCAAACGAAATACGCATTTTTTTGCCGTAAAATTCGGTAAGACGGCGAAAAGCGGTATATTGGATAAATTTGCCGATTTCCATTCCTTCAATCACCCGCTCCGGCAATTTGGTCTGAAAAGCTACACTCTTTAAATACATTCCGCGTTGTTTACGCAATTTCCACAGCTCATAGCCGATTTCGCGCAACGTTTCTTTATCCATAAAGCAGCAATTTTTATTTGACATTTTTTGAACTCCTCTTTTGCTTAAATTAAAAACAAAAACCACCCTAAATTCCTTTAAGGTGGGGAGTTCCTAACTGTAAGAGAACAGTCTGACTTATTCAATATATTCATCAGCTCCCCATATCTGAGGAGTTATTTCTCTTAAGGAGCTAGGACACTCCGCCGGCGACCTCTCGCCGACAAGAGTTATATTAAGCTAAATCCGCAAAATTGCAAGCAAAAAAACACGGAAGATGTACTAATAAACTTTGACCAAATTGCCGTCGATATATTTATAAACTGCATAATTTTCGTTTGCTTTAGGCGCACCGTTATGGAACATTTTTGTGCCGAATGTTGTGTTGATTGTCTTGTTGCGGATGGTGTTGGATAGTTTGTCATAATCAAATGATTTGGCTTTTTGCACTATATTTTGCCACAATTTTACAGCCTCATAGCCATAAAGAGCCAAACCTTCTGCTTCAAAACCGCTTAGGCGGAGATTTACCAAAGTTTCCGCAAATTCCGGATTATCCACATTACCTTTAAGTGCCATAAAATATGTGCCATTGGCATAATCTCCGAGAGTAGAAAAATATTTTTCTCCTGCCTTATATTTGTTGGTAAAAATTACAAAATTCTCATTTTTGCGACGTAAAGCATACGCCATTTTACGTATATTGGCTGAAGACCCAAGTAAAAACGCTATTTTTGAATTATCCGCAAATAATCTTTCCGCCAAAGCGGCATAATCTTTATCAGTCATTTGATAATTATATTGTTTTAATACCACAGCTTTGCCGTGTTTTTGAAATTCTGCGGCTATTGCTGTGGATTCGGCAACACTCTCTGCATCATCCTGATTGGCCACAACAGCCACCTTATCACCGGCAAAATTTTTGTTGTAAAAGGCAAAAAAATCGGCGGCTTCCTGAGAGGTATAGCCGAGCATTTTTACCAATCCTTTCTTAATTGTTTTGGCATGTGTATAGTTTACGGTCGTCGGAATTATCTGAAAAATCCGTGCATTAGCATAAATATCTGCAACTTTTTCAAACGAATTGGCGCAATAAGGTCCGATAACTAGCGATACTTTTTTATCTTTTAAGATTGTCAGCATTTGCGCGGTAGAAACAGCAATGCTGTCATTGCATTGGTCATCTATTTTTAAGAGGTCTATTTTCTTTTTTAGTAATCCGCCGGCCTGATTTATTTCGGAAATTGCACGTTCAATTCCGATAATCAATTCATCACCTTGCGGTTTATAATCTCCAACCATAGGTACAATCAGTGCTACCGTAATTTTAGCCTGAGTCACACAAGGTATCAAGCAAAATATCAGACAAAATATGTATTTACAAAAGCAGGGCATACCCATTTGACCTTTAGTTTTATTTTTTCCTTAAATTTAACTGAAAAAATTTTTATTTGCAATATTTATTAAACAGTTGCGAAAAGTGTTTGCTTGGTATATATCAAATGCAACGGAGAAAAGAAATGTCGGAGAATAAATATATTGAAATCAAAGGCGCACGCCAGCACAACTTGAAAAACGTGAATGTCAACATTCCTAAAAACAAGCTGACGGTGATTACCGGCTTATCCGGTTCGGGTAAGTCTTCTTTGGCATTTGATACGATTTATGCCGAAGGACAGCGGCGGTATGTCGAAAGTTTGTCGGTCTATGCCCGTCAGTTTCTCGATTTGATGAACAAGCCTGATGTCGATTCGATAGAGGGATTATCTCCGGCAATTTCAATTGAGCAGAAAACCGTTTCGCACAATCCGCGTTCTACCGTGGGCACTATTACCGAAATTTATGATTATATGCGTCTGCTGTGGGCGCGTGCCGGAACTCCGTATTCTCCGGCAACAGGTCTGCCGATAGAGGCGCAATCCACCACACAGATGGTGGATAAGATTCTGGAATATCCGCAAGGTTCTAAATTGATTTTGCTGGCACCGATTGCCCGCGGCAAAAAAGGCGAATTTAAAAAAGAATTTGCCGAGTTGCAGAAAAAAGGATTTCAGCGTTTGGAAATCGATGGAGAGATTTATAACATTGAAGAACTGCCGAATTTAAATAAAAATCTCAAGCATAATATTGAGGTGGTGATTGACCGCATTGTGATAAAAGAGGGAATTCAAACGCGTGTGGCACAATCGGTGGAAACCGCCTTAAAATTGAGTGACGGCTTATTGTATGTCGAAAATATGAGTGATAAATCACGCACCACGTTTTCTTCTAAATTTGCCTGTCCGGTGTCGGGATTTACGATTGAAGAAATCGAGCCACGCTTGTTTTCGTTTAATAATCCTCAAGGAGCTTGTCCGCATTGCGGCGGCTTGGGCGCAAGTTTATATATGGATCCGGAGTTGGTGGTTCCAAATGAAAATCTGAGTCTGGCAGGCGGTGCAATTGCCCCGTGGTCGGTCAGCAGTCATTCGATTTTCTATCGCCAAACCTTAAATTCTTTATGCGAATATCTTGATATATCTAACAAAACCCCGTGGAAAGATTTGCCGGCATATGCGCAAGAAACAATACTCTACGGTTCCGGCAATCGTTGTGTGCCGATGGTATATTCTAAATGGGTTACGGACAAACCGTTTGAAGGTGTGATTCCAAATATGGAACGCCGCTTTGTAGAAACCGATTCGGCAGCGGTGCGTGATGAACTTTCGCATTATCAATCTGCCGCACCATGTGAAGTATGTCACGGCAAGAGATTAAAACAAGAGGCATTGGCGGTTAAAATTGCCGGTTTGGATATTATTGATGCCAGCAATATGTCGATTAAGCAGGCGTTGGTGTGGTTCGATAATGTTGAGTCAACACTAACTCCGCAAAAACAGGAAATTGCCCGTAAGATTGTTAAGGAAATCCGCGAGAGATTGAGCTTTTTGAATAATGTCGGACTTGATTATCTGACTTTGTCGCGGCAGTCGGGAACCCTTTCCGGCGGCGAAGCACAGCGGATTCGCTTAGCCTCGCAAATCGGCACCGGTTTGACTGGCGTGATGTATGTTCTGGACGAGCCGTCAATCGGTTTGCATCAGCGCGATAATGATAAGTTATTGGACAGCTTGCGCCGTTTGCGTGATATCGGCAATACCGTGATTGTGGTTGAGCACGATGAGGATGCCATGCGTGCCGCTGATTATCTGGTGGATATGGGCCCGCTCGCCGGCTCAAAGGGCGGGGAAGTTACCGCTGCCGGTACGGTTGATGAAGTTCTGCATAATCCGAACAGCCTGACCGCCAAATATTTGAACGGCGAAAAAGAAATTGCCCTGCCGCCGATTCGCCGTAAAGGTAACGGTAAATTCTTGGAACTCAAAGGCGCACGCACCAATAATTTGAAAAATGTTGATTTAAAAATACCGCTAGGTACGTTTACTTGTGTTACCGGCATTTCCGGCAGCGGCAAATCTTCGCTGATTTTGGAAACGCTGTTTAAAGCGGTGGATAAAGAAATGAACGGCTCTCGGGTACCGCCGGGACCGTATGATAAACTAGTCGGCTTGGAAAATATCGATAAGGTAATTGATATTGACCAATCGCCGATAGGGCGCACGCCGCGTTCTAATCCGGCAACCTATACCGGTGTGTTTACCAATATCCGCGACTGGTTTGCCGAATTGCCGGAAGCCAAAGCGCGCGGCTATACTTCGGGCTATTTTTCGTTTAATGTTGCCGGCGGACGCTGTGAGGCTTGCAAAGGTGACGGCGTAATGAAAATCGAGATGAACTTTTTGCCTGATGTTTATGTTCCGTGCGATGCCTGTCACGGTACGCGCTATAACCGCGAAACGCTGGAAGTGAAGTTTAAAGATAAATCAATCGCCGATGTTTTGGACATGACAATTGATGATGCTTACAAGTTTTTTGAGAATATTCCGGCAATTAAGCGGCGGCTCGATTTGTTGCGTCGCGTCGGTTTGGGATATGTAAAGCTCGGACAACCGGCACCGACGCTTTCCGGCGGCGAAGCTCAGCGCATAAAACTTTCTAAAGAGTTGAGCAAAAAAGCCACCGGCAAAACGCTATATATTTTAGACGAGCCGACAACCGGTTTGCATTTTGAAGATATTCAACATTTGCTTGACGTTTTGGAAATGCTGGTGGAGCAGGGCAATACCGTAGTGGTGATTGAACACAATCTCGATGTGATAAAAATGGCGGATTATATTGTCGATGTGGGACCGGAAGGCGGCGATGGCGGCGGCACGATTGTGGCACAAGGCACACCGGAGGAAGTGGCAAAAAACAAAAAAAGCTTCACCGGTAAATATCTGAAAGGCAAGTTGAAGTGAACGTGGAATTCAATATAGTGCCGCAGAATTTTGCAGGTAAGTTTTTATTGCTTTCGTGCTGTGCGCCGTGTTCGTGCGCCGTGATTAAAACGCTGGCGGAAACGGGGCGCGATTTTGCTGTGGTGTTTTATAATCCCAACATTCGCCCGTTTGCCGAATACATTAAACGCCGCGATGAAAATGAGCGCGTGTGCAAACTTTATGGTGTGCCGTTTATTGAGTTGGAATACGACAACGAGCGGTGGTGTGAATTAACCCGCGGTTTGGAAAATGAGCCGGAACGCGGCAAACGCTGTTCGATTTGCTTTTATATGCGCCTGAAAAGAGTTATGGAATATGCCAAAGCAAACGGTTATACGGCGGTGGCATCGGTTTTAGGTGTGTCGCGTTGGAAAAATCTGGCACAGGTTAATGAGGCGGCATATAAAGCGGCGGCGGAAACGGATTTTCCGTATTTGGAAATTGAGGGGCGCAAACACGGAATGCAGGAACTACGTTCTACACTTATTAAAGAATTAAATTTGTATAATCAAAATTATTGCGGCTGTAAACCGCTTATCAAACAGGAGGAAAAATAAATGCAAAAAATTATTCCGGAGAAGTTGCAAAAAGGCGATAAAATAATGGTAATTGCGCCGTCACGCGGTCTAAAACTTATCGGGCAGGATTGCCGTGAAATCGCCATTAAGCGTTTTAATGATATGGGGCTGACGGTGGAATTTGCGCCGAATACCACCGATGAGAATTGGAATATGCAAGGTTGCGGCTCGATTGAACAGCGCGCCGCGGATATTATGACCGCCTTTAAGGATAAGTCGGTTAAGGCGATTTTTACGGTTATCGGCGGCTTTAACAGCAATCAGATTTTGTCGCATTTGGATTATGATGTAATTAAAGCCAATCCGAAAATTATCTGCGGCTTTTCCGATATTACCGCTGTGCTTGATGCTATTACGGCGCGCACGGGATTAGAAACCTATTACGGACCGCATTTCAGCTCAATCGGTATGAAAAAAGGTTGCGAATACACACTTGACTATTTGCAAAAAATGCTGTTTACCGATTCGCCGGTGGAAGTAAGTCCGTCTGCCGAATGGAGCGATGATTTGTGGTTTATTGACCAAGAAAAGCGCGAATTTATCAAAAATGAAGGCTTTTGGAATATTCATAACGGCAAGGCCGAGGGTACGATTGTCGGCGGTAATCTTTGCACCTTCAATTTATTGCTAGGCACGTCGTATCGACCTGAATTTCCGAAAGATACAATACTGATGATTGAAGATGCCGGCGATTCGAGTGATGTGGTGTTTGACCGCAATTTGCAGGCACTTTGCCACCAACCGGATTTTAAAAATGTTAAAGGCATTGTTATCGGACGCTTTCAAAAAGGCTCGAAAATGTCGCGTGAAATGCTGGAGTTTATTATCAACAATAAGCCGGAGTTGAAAAATATTCCGGTGCTGGCAAATGTCGATTACGGACATACCACGCCGATTATCACCATTCCGCTCGGCGGCAGAGCCACAATGGATAACGGCAAACTGACGATTGAAAAATAAACGGTTATAAGTAAAAAAGCCTTGCATTGGAGTGTAAGGCTTTTTTACTTCTTAGTTATTGTTTATTGGGACAAATTTCTTCTAATTTTTCTATCAATTGTTCACGGATATTTTCTTTTGTGTAAAAGAATGAATCGTAGATTTCGCGCGTGCGCTCGTCAATTTTGAAATTGTTTTCGCAATATTCAATAACACGATTAACAACAGCTTCTTCATCAAAATATACATCAGGAAGAATATATTGTTTATATTCAAATCTGGATAAGTCGTCTTTATCATATTTATTTAAAATTGTATCATCTTTATCAAGAGTATAGAATATGACCGGCTTATTTTGGAACATAAAATCAAATGCCACCGATGAAAAATCGGTTAATAAACAAGAACATTTACGAATATATCGCGAAATATTTTGAGTATCTATAATTTGAATATTTTTTTCATTAGATAAATCAAAGTCAATATGTGCAATATAAAGCAAAGCGTGATGCGGCGCAAAATACAAAGTAATATCATTCTGTGACAAATAAGAATGTAATTTTTCATTATGCAATAAACTTAACAAATTTTTCTTGTATAAGGAGTTTTCAAATGTAACTTTGTTTAAACTGCGCCAAGTCATCATTAGTAAAATACTTTTCTCCTTGGGCTTAGGTTGATTTTTAAGTAAATCCCAGCGCGGTAGTCCTACTTTTATAAGCTCTTCTTTAGGAAATTTATATTTTAAAAATAAGTTTTCTTCTCGGTTGGAACACACCATATATTTATCATATTTTTCCGGCTTTAAATAACCTTTGTAAAGAACACTCTCTTTTAAAAATGTAGGTCCGTGTTGAATGAATATATATTGCCAAGATGGGTGGCGCTTAAAAAATGTATCAACAGTTTCATTGGTTTCTCCAAAAGCTGTTATAATACACTTTGTTCGGTATAAAACTTGGTGTATTTTTTGCACAAATTCATTAGGATGAGTGTGAATGGAAAAATTTAGCACAATGATGTTTTCTAACTTATTTTCGGTAGCTAATTTTTGATATAATGCAGTTTGTTTGCGTAGCACATAAAATGCTCTAAGGTTCTTTTCTCTCATTTTTATAAACAGAGTATAAGCATCAATTGCTTCCGCCGTTTCATCATGCAAATTATCAAACAACAAATAGGTGTCTTTAGGATATTTTTTATAATTTTTACGCACTAAACGGATATAATGTTGCTCTGCGCCCAAACGTCCGCAGCGGCGCTTTATTTTGAAAGTTATTCCAAAAATTTTAATTACTTTATGCCGTGGCAGCTTATAGACAGAAACATATTTCTCAAACAATTTCTTGATTTTATCTTTAAAGCGAATACGACAATACTTCTTCATTTCGTAAAATTCTTTAGCGGTTAAGAATTTTTTTATATATTTAATAAATTTATGCCTGATTTCTGCAGAAAGATTATTATATGTCCACGCACAATTCATTGTTTTGAAATAATGCATATTCAACGCCATTCTTTCTGAAAGTTTTTGGGAAGCAATAAAATTATTCAAATTATCCGCTATCTTGCAAAAATCAATATATCTCATATCATAGGCTCGCAAAATAGAAGTTTTGCGCAAACGATAAATATATCCGGCATAATCAATATAAGAAACAGCTTGAGCTAATATATGACTTTTTATAATAAAAGGACAATCCTCAAAGCACATACTATCGGTAAAAAGCAGATTATTTTTTTGCAAAAATTCGCGGCGATAGATTCTATTCCACGAATAACAAGGAGAAATCAGTAATGTGTCCAATAATGTCTCACGGTTAATATTTTCGCCCGAAGGAATATCAACCGGTTCTGCTTTTATGTATTTTACGGCTTTTTCAAAAAAATGCTGCGGAATAATGCGGTTGGTCCATTCCTGATAACGCACATAATCACAAATCACAATATCGGAATCCAAAGTTTTTGCTTGATTGTACATCTTTTCGTACATATCTTCTTTAACCCAGTCATCCGGGTCAACAAAACCGATATATTCCCCACTTGCAATTTGTATACCGTTGTTGCGCGACACTCCCGGACCGCTGTTTTCTTGGTCTATAACTTTGATGCGTTTGTCTTTATGGGCAAAACATTCCAGAATTGTTAACGAATCGTCTGTTGAGCCGTCGTTAACGCAAATGATTTCAATATCTCTTAAGGTTTGAGCTAACAAGCTGTTTAAGCATTTTCCCAAATATCCTTGTACATTATATACCGGCACTATTATCGATACTTTCGGCGTAATTTTGCCTTTTCTTTTTTTCATCACAACTTCCCTTTAGTTCAAGTCACAAACAAAAAAGCCGCTCAAAAAAAGCGACTGGAAGTTGGTAACAATGCAATAGGATTGTGCGACATATTAGCCATAACCGGCACATATCGCTCGAGCATATATATGTAGTTTTAAAACGGCGTATTTTGCCGCCTTCCAGCCATATACCATATATACATGACCGGTAGACGTGCAACCTTACGTCTTTATATACTTTCTATTGCAGAGGCTACCACACCCCGAACAGGCCTCCCTGTCTGCTGACAGCATAAAACAGATATTTAAAAGTGTCTAGTAAAAATTAGCGGATATTGATAAAAATGTAAATTAACTTAATTGAGTTTTATAAAGCGCGGCATATTCTCCGCCCTTGGCCAACAGCTCTTCATGAGTGCCGCGTTCAACAATTTCTCCGTTATTTAAAACAACAATGCAATCGGCATTGCGCACGGTGGAAAGGCGGTGTGCGATAACCAAGACCGTTCGGTCTTTCATCAAATTATCAATCGCTTGCTGTACTATTTTTTCTGATTTGTTATCAAGAGCCGAGGTCGCTTCATCCAAAATCAGAATCGGCGCATTTTTCACAAACGCACGCGCAATGGCGATTCGCTGCTTTTGCCCACCGGAAACCAAAACACCTCGCTCGCCGATTTGCGTATCCAAACCTTTATCCAAAGTGCTTATAAATTCCTCCAAGCACGCGGCTTTAACTGCATTTTGTAATTCTTGCGGCGTTACATCGGTACGTCCAAGCAAAATATTTTCTCTGATTGTTCCGCCAAATAAAAAGTTATCCTGAAACACAATTGCAATATTGTCACGCAAGCTGTCAAGCTCAAAATCTCTGATATCTGTATTGTCAATTTTGATATGTCCGTCACAAACATCATAAAATCGCGGCAACAATGCAGAAATTGTCGATTTTCCGCCTCCGGAATTACCGACTAGAGCTACGGTTTGACCGGATTCGATATTTAAGTTTATATGTTTTAAAATCGGCTTGTTTTTAGAATATGCAAACGAAACATTTTCGTATTTAATATTTCCGCGGCAGTTTTGTAAACGTACGGCTTGGGGTTTGTTATGAATTTTAGGGATTGCGCCGAATTGGTCAAATACACGTTCTACCGCCATTAGTGACATCACGATTCCACTGGCATTGTTACCGATTGATTTAAGCGGATTATAGAGCATAACCAGTGAAGTTAGAAATGAGGCAAAGTTGCCGACAGTGATTTGCTTGTCCACAATCAAATAACTGCCGTACCAAATAACAAACGCAATTCCAAAAGACGATATGGTGTGCATAATAGGGGAAATGACACCGGTTTTGGCGGTCATTTGCAACATCAAGTCAAATAGGGAATTTATGGTATGCTCAAAGCGTTTTTTGCAATATCCGAAAAGGTTATAGGCCGCAATAATCCGATTGCCGCTGAAAACTTCATTATAATGCTTAAGTATCTGCGCAACGGCATTGATATCTTTAGATACCACTTTTTTGAGCCGTTTGCGTACTCTGGTCAGCGGTAACAATGCTCCAAATAGCACAATTGTTGCCACAATAGCCAGTTTCCACGAATTATAAAATAACACCATCAATAAAGAAAGAGAAGAAAAAAAACGCGTGGCAAATAAGCGCATACTATTTAGCAGTCCGCCACAAGCCATTTCGGCATCACGATTAAAGCGCAGTAAAATTGTGCCGGAATCGGTTGTATCAAAAAATGCGGCATCTTTACGCAACAAACAACGAAACAAATCTCGCTTTAAGTTCAAAGCAATCTTATTGCCGACCCATGTGTTGAGATATGTGGCCAAATAGGTAAATATTGCTTGTAAAATACTAAATCCTATTATCATCAGCGGAATATACATTGTCCAACCAGTTTGTTTTTCCACCAACACCACATCCATAAATGGTTTGAGCGACCAAGCAATCACGGCGTCCATTGCCCCAATCGGCATCGTGATTATAATGGCCAATAATGCGCGTGCCCAATAAGGCTTAGCGTAGGGCAAAATTTGCATATAGCATTTTAGAGACGATACTTTTTGCATTTTTTGCAAGATTTTTTTGCGTTGACAATACAAAATCAAAGCAAGTATCCACAAAAAAACGTATCCACCCAAGATAATGCTCAATTTTTCGGGAACGACATGATAATTATGCCAATCAAGCATATTCGCCGATTCGCATTGTGTCCAAAAGCGATATAATACACCAAGTAATAAAACCAGCCCGCTCAAAAAAGCGGTAAATATTTTACATATTTTCATCGTCCAACCTTATAAGCTAAGCCGAATATAAAATATTTTTAAGCCGCTGACAACATTTATATTCAAGTTTTTAATCAATTAAGAATTTTTACGCTATTTTAAAATAAATTTGCTACACTATATAGACGTAAGATTTTTTTGTTATCACTAAGGAGAATGGTTATGACACGCATCAATGATGAAAATGAGTTTTATTCAGATATTTACATCACACCGGATAAGCTGGTTTTTGTACCGGATAAACGTACGGAAAGCGGGCTTAAACAAATTGAACCGGAAGATTTTGATACGTTTTATGACTTGCTTGAACGCTCTTTTAAGGGTAAATCCAGTTATTCGGTTGTGTATGAAGGATATTTTTTCCGTGTGGAACGCACAATGTCTATGTATGGCGTAATGTTTTGTATGCGTAAAATGCCGAAGCGTGTGCCGGATTTAAAATCTTTAGGTTATCCGCCGGCATTGATACAATATCTTTCCGGTTTGGGACACGCCAGCGGGCTGATTTTGCTCGGCGGTGCCACCGGTTCCGGTAAAACCACCACAATTTCCAGTTTGCTTAGAGAATTTTTAATTCGCAACGGCGGTTTTGCCTACACCATTGAAGACCCGTTTGAAATGCCGCTTGATGGAGAATATAAAGCTGTCAATGGTTCAATCGGATGTTGCAAACAAACACAGCCGATAAATGACGATTGGGGAGCTTCTTTACGTTCGGCTTTGCGTTCACGCCCGCGCTATATTATGGTGGGAGAAATTCGAACACCGGCAACAGCCAGTCAGTGTTTGCGTGCGGCAACTTCCGGTCACTTAGTGCTTTCTACCATTCACGCCAATAATGTGGCCGATGCCATTGATGCCATTGTCAAACACGCTTCTGCCGCCGGTGAAATGAGTGAGGAATTGGCGTTTGACTTACTTTCTCGCGGTATTTTGGGAGTTATTCATCAACAACTTGTCGGCACAGCGCAAAAGCGTCCGGTGGTGCAATTTTTGTTTGCCAACCCGATAACCACAATGGGCGATCAAGCACGAAATATTATCAAAACCGGTAAAATCAACCTTTCGACCACCATTGAAATGCAAATGACGCGTATGGCACAAGGGCGACCGTTGTTTGATAATGTTGATGCCACAAAATAATATTAAGCATTATGAATATAAGATAAACGGCACCTTTTTTGCGGGTGCCGTTTAATATTTTACTTTTAACAGTATCAACGGAAGGTCAGATAAACAACATTATCTGTTTCACTGGCACAAGCATCTGCCGCTGCATCAAGCGCAAGTTTTGCCCCGCCTTTGGCTATATTGTCGGTAACAACGTTAACGCTCATATCTTGCGGAATAAGTGTGTCGTAAGAACAACTGTTTTTTGAGCTGTCAGTAACACAAATCCCGACATAGCCGTTAATTGAGGGAGAACCCCAAGTAGATTGCGCCACAGCCATACACAAGTCATCTGTCAGCTGCGAAATTTTGAGCACAAAATAATCAACTTTCTTATTACTGCGTCGCTGCTGAATTTCAAACTTTACATCATTTTTATCCGAAAGGGCAAATGAGGATTCATCGGAATTATCCATTGCACATTCTCCGTTTTTCTTGTTGGCACAGTCCAAACCTTCCGGAAAAGCTCTTGCTTTATATACATACATTGTCATCGGGTTTGAAGTGATGGTGCCATCATCAGCGGTATGGTCTTCTACAAATTCATGAAATACGGTACGAGTTTTGTTTGCTAACACGCCGATTTCATCAATCACTTCATTTGCGCGATGCGCATTGCTCATTTTACTGATTAACGCAAATCCGCCGACGGTCAATACCCCGATAATTGCCAATACTCCGAGCATTTCAATCATCGAACGTCCGTTTTGTGTTTGTTTGCTGTTTTTCATAATGTTATTCTCCTCCGCGTACACACGCACTATAAGTTAAAACCAATTCCGGCTCTTTGCCGCTAGTAGCATCACAGCCATCGGCCGCATCAGACGGGTCCATTATATTATCTTTATTGGAACTTTTACCGCCGACAGTTGCACCGATATAACCATTAAAACGCCGATTTCCCCAATCAGCCGAAGCCAACGCCACACAAGCATCTTCCGGAATATTGGAAAGCGTGGCGATAAAAGTGTTGTCATCTCCGGCTTCGATTTTGAGCTTAATATCTGAAGTTATGGTAAACGATTCAGCTTTACCATCACTCACTTCCGGCACAACACCATCCGGATATTCTCGCGATTGATAGAGCATATTAGTATAAGAACCGTAGGCACTCTCATAGTCGCAACTCATTTTACGCGCACTGGCAATCAGATTAGAGGTTTCGGAAAGTGCTTGCGAAATCTGATATTGTTGCCGTGCTTTGCCGACAATACCGAAACTGCCGACAGTCAGCACCCCGATGATTGCCAACACTCCAAGCATTTCAATCATCGAACGTCCGGTCTGATTTATCTTTAGCATTTAATAATTCTCCTGTTTTGTATGAGTTAATCAATCTACTTTCTATCCTTAACCGGCATAACTTCCGGCGCTTGCGGAATAACCGTAATTTGCTGTGTCAACGGCTTATATATTGTCTGTTGCCACGGGCTAGGTGCGGTATATTCGTGTCCGCAAATACTGATTCCGAGACTACGCAACGCCGTTTCCGTCGGAACATAAACGTCCATTCCGTCGTTTGTACGGATTCCGGAATGCGCCATACCGCTAATGGTGCAGTTCTGGTCAAACAACGCGCCGCCGACGGTAACGTTTTGAATAAAAGTATTTACCAAAATTTCGGCACCTTTATCTTCCGTATAACGGTATCCGGCAATTTTTGCCTTGTTTTCCAAATAATCTTCTCCGTTTTTAAAGTCAACAACATCAAGCAGTCCGAGAGTTAAAAATCCGCCGCTGTTGACTTCCGGTAAGTTCAGATTGAGTGCAAGCGGAGAATATTCCACACTGCTGTCAAGCATCAGCAAGGCTGTATTTTTTTGCGGGTTCAAACGTACGGCTCGTGCAGTGTATTCCGCATTGCGAATAGTTTTTACTTTATAGCTGTAAGCGCCGCGGTCAACCAAATCTCCCGAAGTCAGAATAAAGCGGTCAGAAATAAGTAATCCCGCACCTTTGCGACCATTCGGACTTTCAATTTGTACAACCGATGCGCGCAAACGATACACTTCTTCTTGAGTAAGTTTTTGACACGGGTCAGTTGTGTTAATGCACAAGGTATCCAGAGCGGTGACATCACCGGTATCAATCCAAGTATCGTCCACACGGCGACAAGTTGCGCTTTCTACAAAACTACCGTGTTCATCGTAACAAGTAGCGGCAGTAACCTGTACCGGAATCGGTTGTGGCTCTGTTTTAACTTTGAGCGGCTCAACTTTGACCGCACCTGTTTCGCACGGGGCCGGAACTTTAACACCTTCTGCGTTGACTATTGTTCCGCACGGAGCTGTTATCGGTTCCGGTGCCGGAGTCGGCTCAACATATTCGACTTGTCCACAGGTACCGGTAGCGCAACCGCAAGTAGGCAGACACTTAGAAATATCGGATTTAGGTCCGTTAATCACGCAACTATTGCTGCATTCATATTCTTTACGGTATCCGCACTTAATCGGATTCAGAGCGCGTTCTTCTTCAATCAGCGCCCAACGCTGAGCGGAGATTGTTTGGTCAGGAACACGCTGTAATAATTGGTCTTCAAAACCGGTCATAGCGCGCAAATTAGATGCGGCATCGGCAAATGCGCGTTCAATCAATTTGGTTTCGCCTTCCGGTTCTCCTTCATAAATCTCACCATAGCCGGAAGTCTCACCTTTCCAATAAACAATATTTTTGGTCAAATCCATCAAACGCCAAGTTACCGTAATTTCTGAATTACCGCTGCGTTGTTCTTTTTTCTCGGCTTTGCCCCAATCATATTCATCACAAATATTCATAAAATAATCGGTAATTTCAGCAGTTAGGACATATTCCGGCAATTCGGTCGGAACAGCTTGCAAGCACAAATCTCTCGGCGCCGGTAAAACTTTGTAACAGCTATCGACTGCGTTGGCAAATGCGCTTTGGAAATTGATATTTTTTTCTAAGATTCTGCCGCTGTTCAGGCGTGCATCTTTATTCATTCTGCGGCAACCGAAAATACGGAATCTGTATGCGCCGATACGGTTGCTGTAAAGTCCGCTTGAACCTTTGTCAGCCAAACGGAAATCCACGTGGTCAAGCGCGATGGAAGCCATTTGACAACAATTATGCTGCATAGATTGATAAATGGAAATTGTATATGGAACATTGGATTGAACTTGAGCACATTCCGTACACGGTGCCTCTGTCTCTTGAGCTACCGGAGCTTTGCCGCCGGCACAGTTGCGGCATTTTCCACCAGGGAATAAACTGCCGTCTTTATCTGCCGGCGGAACGTGGTTGCATTCGCCGTTTGCGGCATTGCAAGGTGCTTCTGCAACTTGCGTTGCCGGAGCTTTACCGCCGGCACAGTTGCTGCATTTTCCACCAGGGAATAAACTGCCGTCTTTATCTGCCGGCGGAACACGATTGCATTCGCCTTTTGCGCCATCACACGGAGCAACTACCGGTTTCGGTTCAGGTTCAACAACCATCAACGGCTGCAGCTGCGGGCAGTTGCCGGTTGCACACGGCGCCGGTTGTGCTTCTACCACCGGTTCTTCAATCACCACCGGAGCCGGTTGTGCGCAAGTTTGGCACGGCATAGGTGTCGGCTCAGCAACAACAATCGGTGCGGCAACAGGTTGAATATTATTGCAACCGCTGTTACATTTTTTGCAACCGCAATTTTTTTGACCAGACTTGTTAGAGTCATTTGGTACAGCCGGTGGAACAGGTGAGGTTAGGAAAATAGGTTGGGGCATGGCTCTGACCGGCTCAGCATAAGGTACGTCCGGTGCGGAATAATATACAACCTCCGGCTTTGGCGCTTCAGCTTGTGTTTCAACCGGTTGCGCTTGTTCCTTAACATAAACCGGAGTCGGAGCCGGTGCCAATGGTTGCGGGCGTGTCACAGCTTGCGGAGTATAAGGCTTTGCGCCCAAATCCGAATCGGCTGTGGCAATATTTGCCGCCATTGTGGCTACAAGTGCCGCGCTCAATGCGTATATTGCTTTTAAGTTCTGTTTCATTTGTTTTCTCCTATACCTGTTTTGACGGCATAACATATCTGTATGACAACGCCTCTGCTATGTGCAGTTTAGACACATTTTTTTCATTTTGCAAGTCCGCAATTGTTCTGGAAAGCTTTAAAGTGCGATGATAGGCTCGTGCCGACATCTTCATTTTTTCGGCAAAGCCTACCAGCAAGCTTTTAGCGTCAGAATCCAGCTTGGTTACTTCTTCCAAAATGTCCCCTTTGAGTTGTGAATTTGTGTGCAAATGCGGATATCCCAACTCAATAAATCTTTGTTGCTGAATTTGTCGCGCCGCAACTACGCGTTGGCGAATTTGCGCTGAGCTTTCGCCTTTTTTGACATCGGCCATATCCCACGGACTGACCGGCGGTACCTGAATATGAATATCAAACCTATCCATCATTGGCCCGGAAATTCGCGATTGATATTCTTCAGCACATTTCGGTGCACGAGTACATTCTTGTCCGCTTTGCCCCAAATAGCCGCAACGACACGGATTCATTGCTGCCACGAGTTGAAAATTTGCCGGATATTGTGTATGACAATGCACGCGTGAAATCGTGACATATCCGGTTTCTATCGGTTGTCGCAAAGCCTCCAATGTTGCCCGATTGAATTCCGGCAGTTCATCTAAAAACAAAACGCCGTTATGCGCGAGTGAAATTTCCCCCGGTACACCCTTGCGCCCGCCACCGATAAGCGCCGGTGTCGAAGCGCTGTGGTGCGGGTCGCGATAAGGGCGTTCAAAGCTGATCTCGCCGTTTTTCAACTCACCGGCAATCGAATGAATCATACAAGTTTCAAGAGCTTCTTCGGTTGTTAGTGGCGGCAAAATAGTCACAAGTCGTGAAGCCAACATAGATTTACCTGCCCCCGGAGTACCAACCATCAAAAGGTTATGTGCGCCGGCAGCAGCAATTTCGAGAGCTCGCTTTGCAGTTTCCTGTCCTTTAACATCTGCCATATCTAAATCGGAAATTTTAGTCTTTTTACGCTTTATTTCCGGTAAAGGTAACTGTTGTATCCCTTTCAAATGGTTAATCAACGCCAATAAAGTCGGTGCAGCTATAATATTTTTGAGTCCTGACCAAACGGCTTCACCGCCCTGAGCTTCCGGACAAATCAACCCTTTGTTTAATCGATTGGCGTGAATTGCCACCGGCAAAGCTCCGTTGACCGGCATAATTGAACCATCTAAACCAAGCTCGCCGATTACCACATATTCAGCCACATCTTCAGCAGAAACAATACCTATTCCGGCAAGCAAAGCCAGTGCAATCGGCAAATCAAAATGCGAACCTTCTTTCAACAAATCGGCAGGTGCCAAATTTACCGTAATTCGTTTAGCCGGCAAATCCACCCCCATTGTGTTGAGTGCCGCCCGTACGCGCTCTTTGCTTTCAGCAATGGTTTTATCTGGTAAGCCGACAATACTGAACGCCGGAATGCCGGAAGAAATTTGCAACTGCAAATCTACATCCAACGTGCTCAATCCGTTAAAAGCTATGGTATTTATTCGTGCTAACATCTTACCACCTCGGAACAGTATCTCCTTCGTGCCAACGCCGTTCAGGAAAGACACCGCGTTTAAGAGTATCTGCCTTAGCCGGTACCTTTGGAATCTCGGAAAGCGGTACATAGCAAGAGCCTTCCAATCGGCTTACACAATATTCTATTTGTGCCGGAGTTCCACGACAATATGCCAAAACACGAGAATTCAGATTTTGATATACAACTTCATCAGGATATTTATTATTTTCAACATACGGAAAATCGACAATATCATAGTCTATACACCCCGGCAGAGTGTACATTCCATCTTTGTCATAAACGGCAACCGTTGTTTCTTGATGGCAACGAGCGTATGGTCGTGTTTTACGCCAGCGTGTCAAATCTCCGGGCCGCTCAATATAAGCACAAGCGGCAACAAAAACGGCGCATAGCACCGACAAAAACAGTTTTATATATCTCATCAGACACCTTAAAAATATACATTTCTTTGTCCCCACAATAAACCTAAAGTGTTAAAATAATGTTTATATTCCCATTTTGGGTAGTGCAAATTGTAAAACTTTTTTATTTTCGTATGATATTATAGATTTTGTTACTTTATTTAAAGCTCCAAACCAGCGTATTGCCGGAGGAAGCGCAAAGTTTGCGGGTGGCGTAACGTTTTATAGGCAATGGATTCTCACTGCCCCAAGCAAATTCGGTTTGTCTCTCACTGTTGATAATGCTGATTTTTTGCAACCCGAGTTGCTCAGATTTGCTGACCGTAAGTTCACTCAGATTGATACAAGCGGATTTACTTAAGTTTTTAAGCACAATATCAAAACCGATATCATTAGGCATACAAACATCTCCGTTTTGCCCTTGTCCGATAAGCAATTTAAAGTCCTTTTGCTTCAACAAATCGGCTGTAATAAGCTTATCTTCAGTGGCAGATTGGGTAGAAAGTTTCCAATAACTCGGTTGGTCACGATAATAGTGCCTGATATTTTCTGCTGTTTTAAAAATTTGTGTATGTATTTCCTGATGCGGATTATGAAACAGAGCATAACTCAGTGTGGCACAAGCAATCAACAGAAAAACTCCGAACGCCACGCTGCTCAGACGGACGGACGGAACTTTTTTGAGGTTAATATACAACTTGTTCATTTTTTATCCTTTACCCATAGAACTTGTGATTTGGTCTTGCATATCAAATGTGCCAAATACCGCCCAAGCAATAATGCCTGCCACAAACAACATTGCCACAATATTCATTACTTCGGCTTTTTGTTCAATTAAATAAACTGAATCTTCAAGCCATTCATTAGCCAACTTATCAAGCGCTTCTTCAAAGTTATCCAATTCGGAATATACCTTTAAGTCGGCAATAATTTGCTTGTCCGGAAATTCCATTTTGGCTTTACCTAAAGCTTGTCCCAAGTTATCACCGTTTTTAATATGAAACAATGCTCCGTCGATTCTTTCTTTAAGGTATCGACTGGAGTCTTTGCGCAAGGATGTTAATGCCACTGAAACCGGTACACCGCCCTTTACTAATGCCGAAAGTGCCAATAGCCAAGTAATACCGGTAAAGATTTTATACAATGACCACGGCGGGATTCGGTCAAATTTGACACGTATTTTGCCGGTCCATACCCCAATGGTAAAATAAATAATAGCGCCAATGGTTGGGAAAAATGCAAATGCAATCGGCCAGTTTTTCTGAATCCAGCCTGATAAGTCGACCAAAGTTTTTGCAGTACCTGTCCAAACGGTTGTTGGTGCGGCACTTAGCATTGGCGGTACCATATATACACCGATTGCATAAACAATCAGCACAGCCATCATCATTAAGAAAGAAGGGTATGTAATAGCACTGACAATCGGGCGAATCATTCGGGTAGAACCTTCGGAAACTTTAATCAAGTTTATTAAAGCGCTTTCCAAATCTGAAACATCACCGACGGAAAGCATTAAGCGTTCACGGTCAGGTGCCCAGCCTTTAAGCGCATCGGAAAACGGATGACCTTCTTGCAGAGCACGTCCCCACGCACTAATGGCAATGGCAATCGGCTCATTAGGGTGTTGTCCTTCATCAGTAAGGCCGTTATAAATCATATCAAGTGCGTTCATCAATGAAAAGCGGTTGCGCAACAGCGCTGCCAGTTTACGATAAACCTTCAAGCGTCCTTTGTTTGAAAGTTTGCACATAAATTGTGCATACATCAACATCCATTTATTGGTGGCTGTCATTGCTTTATTAAAGGCACTTCTTTTTTCGGCTTGAGGCATAATAAAATCTCCTAATAAGTCGGACGCTGATCAAGCAAACCGCACCAGCGCTCGACTTCGTCCAAATCAATGTATCCTTTGAGCATACGCTCAATAGCGGCTTCACGCAGAGGTCGTCCGTTAAGTTCACTGACCCAATAATCAATTGCGTCTTTGGTATCTCCGTTTAGCATCAGCCGCAAAAAGTGCCCGTCCGGCAAAATAATTTCCGGTACGGACATACGCCCGATAACTCCTTTATTACCGCAATATTTGCACCCCGGACCGCGTACAAATGTATTTTCTATTCCAAATTCGCCAAGTGCGATTTTCAGGCGCTTAAACGATGGATCGGACATTCTTTCTTTGACCGGCATACGGCAATATGGGCAGATTTTTCTGAACAAACGTTGAGAAATTAATCCTTTCATAATTTCAGGGTCTTCCAACATATAAGGCTGAATTCCCATATCGCGCAGACGGGTAATGATTGCCGGTGCTGAATTGGCGTGCAAAGTAGTCCACACACTGTGACCGGAAAGTGCGCCGCGGAACACTAAGTTTGCAGCAGAAAGAGTACGAATTTCGCCGACCATAATCACATCTGGGTCGGAACGCAAAGCGGCCGAAAGTGCCTTATTAAAGGCATCATCTTTTTCTTCTTCGGTAGAGGCGTTGGTAACAGGAAGTTGCCGTGCTCCCGGAATCGGATACTCCGGTGGGTCTTCCACAGTCAATACATTCACTTCACTTTGATGCTCTTGTAAGAGTTTAATCATATTGCGTTGCAGTGTGGTAGATTTACCGGAACCGGTCGGACCGGCAATTACCTTTAAACCGGTTGCACTTGCCCGCAGTCTGTAAAACAAATCCAACTCACGGTCGCCTAAACCAAGTGAGCGCAAATCACCATCACCATTAGGATTATCATCGGCATATAACAAACGCATAACCAGATATTGTGAGCCGAATGCCACCGGATTAAATTGTAAGCGCACCGCCAACACATTGTGCGGAAGCCGCAATTTGCCGTTTGTGCCGCGTAAAGGTGTAGAACCCAGCTTTTGTGCGCCTTGGAACTCATTTTGCGCGTAGTTTGCATCGGAAATATCGGCTGAAGCAAATGCCGCACGGACAAATGCTTCTCCCCATTCTTTAGAATATTCCAATTCACGTTCCATCATACCGCTTGAGCGGAAAAATACCATCGTCGAGTTGGCTACAATAACGTGAATATCTGAAACTTTGTGCATTGCCGCACGGCTGATAACACTCAAAAAGTCAATTTGCATCTGGTAGTCAGATGCTTCTTCGGCTGAAACCGTAATTTGACCTTGCCCACGCTCGGCATAAGCATATAATGCCGCCATTTCCGAAGCGGAAATATATTTTGGCTCGGCCATTTTGATTTTACGACGGCGCGCGGTAGTCGTAAAGTTTAGAACCTTACCGTCAAAACGATGGGTTTCATCTACCAAATATGTGCCGTCGGAAAATAGGGCAATCATTCGGCGCGTTTCATCATCAACTACAATCTCACCGCCTTCAAGAGTCAGCAATTTGTTGTCATTGGCAAACAAAATTTGAAACACATTAGTTTGTGCTTTGGAAAGAGCAATCTCAGAATCTTCAATATCGCCGCTGCCGGAAACTTTAGGCAAATCCTTGTTAGCAACGGCCGGAACGGCAGTTTTGCCGGACACATTTGCGTCCGGCGTTGCCTCATTTCCTAAAGAAGTTTTATTTTCTTCTGCCATTGATAATTCCTTGTTTTATCAAAAATTATCTCATAAACATTCCCGATGTTCCGGAAAGAGCCGGTGCGCGACGTCTGCCGCTTGAAGTGCTGCCGGAAGAACTTCCTTTCGAGTTTACCGGTTTTGCGGCACTGGATGTCTTAGCTGGTGCAGCTTTCGGAGTAGCATCCGGATTTGCCTTAGCTTTAGGAGCTTGAGACGGATTTTTTACAACCGGCGGAACTACCGCCGCACCATTATTGCTTTGCGGGAAGAAATCTTCCGAATTGCCATTAAATGATGCTTTTGGCTCATACTCACGAATACTTCCGGTGGTATACAGATAACTTTTAACACCACGATTCTCAAACGCGATATATGTATCTGTAATAGCAGTAACAACCTCGCCATTTTTCAACATAGAACCTTTGTGAATAACAAACGTCTTATCTTCAGAGTTTACTAATTTAGCCACAATTTCGTCACCCTGACCGGTAATATCCAAAATAGCATATTCGTTAGACAAGTCAATATCTGCTTGCGACGGACCTTCGTCCTCTTCTCCGAACGGATTCTCGGCTGCTGCCTTAAGTGCTTTAATTTGCGCTTCTTTATCAGCAATAATTTTTTCCAAATCAGAAATTTTACTACGCAAAGCATTAACGGTTATAAAGTGTTCTCTGACCACCAAAACAACATGCTCATAAGTTTTGTTGACAACTTCATCTAAATCAACCATTTTTTGTTTGAAGTTTTCAATAAGCTGAACACGCTCTTCTTCAAGTTCATGGATTCGATTTTGCAATTTGGCATTTTCTTCAACCCATTTTTGATTCATCATCAACATTTCGTTCATATATTCATTGAGCACTTTTGCCTGCCGCAGTTTTTCCAACTCCATTTCACGTTCTTTGAGTTTTCTTTGTTCTTCTAAAATTTTAGCCTGCCGCTCAGCCTCAGCGTTTTTGAGTTTTTCTTCATAAGCGCGCCGACGCTCGATTTCTTCCTCCATTGCGCGCAAACGAGCCGTTCGCAAAGCCGCAACTTTGTTTTTAAGTTCTTCACGCTTATATTCCAAACGCAAAAGTGTTGTCTGTTTTTCGATGGTAGACATTTTATTAAATAAGTTGTTGTCTACTTTAGAAAGAATGGCGTTACCAAAATTTTCAAGCGGAGATTTAGGGGCCTCGGCATTAGGAATATTTTCTCCCTCTTTACCGGTTTCTCCTTCGGCTGCCGGAGCGGCATTAGGGTCTGAATTTGCAGCGGCATCTTGCGACTGCTTAGTATCCGGATTTACTGCCTCAGCATCAATCGCCGGATTGGCGGCATCTGCTTGTTGCGGATTCGCATTAGGATTTTGATTCGGCGCAGTCTGAGCTTCATTTTGCGCATTTTTTGGTCTGTCACGCAGTTCATCAAGCTCATTGGGTGCATTATCTTCTAAAAAGGCAAGCTCTTTTTCAATAGAATCGATGGTATTGCCGTTTTGTGCCTCATCGGCAATATCGGCATTCAGAGTTTCCAATTCTTCACGCACTGCAGCAATTTCCGCATCCAAATCTTTGAGGTTTGCCATTGCGGCATCTTCTTGAGCTTTGAGGGCATCAATATTCTTTTTTGCCTCAGCATTTACGGCTTCTTTTGCCGCATTTGCTCCGTTCTGTGCAGCGGCTTTTGCCTGATTTGCGGTTTCTGCAACCGGCTGAGCCATCGGAGAAGACGCATCGGCGGCAAAACTGGTAGTGCTTGCCGATATCGTGAATACGAACAATAGCGCAATCACTGATAATGTTTTATTTTTAAGATTACAATTCATAGATTTCTCCTTTGAAAGTCCAATTTGCAGAATTTATGTCGTATGTTATAGTATTAATGGTTAATCCTGAAAATTTCATTAACAATTGAATCCATGTCAACGGATCGTTATTAGATGAAATGGTAAAATCCATCAACTGATATTTTGTACCGCGCGGAGATACCCATTGCTTTGGAGAAAGCATAATATTAATATCCAACGCTTGGTTAATATCATTTATGGTGTTAATCAGCTCATCTTCGGTATATTCCGGAGGCGAGTTTTGCGTTTGCGGTTGGTCTACCGGCAGAGATGCCATCAAGGTATTACCATCACGACTCAACACACGGGAAGAAAAGTTTACACCGGAAACATCAAGTGCTTGTTCAATAAAAGTCAGTCTTCCGATTTCACGTCTCCATGACGTTACCAAGCCTGAAGCATTACAAGTAACGCCTTCTAAATGCCAGCCCGGAGCCACTAATTCAACCACTTTTTGGGTGGCCAAATAGCAGTTACGCATAACATCAATCGGGTTATTCAAATTTTCCCACGGTTTCGGTTCCGGCGGTAGTTCTTCCTCTTGTTCAACTTGCTCAATCGGCTGTACTACAGGTGGTTCCGGCTTAGAGAAAAATAAATCTTTAAGAGTGGAATATGCAAACCATAGAATAATGGCAAAACATACCACAATCACGGCAAGCATAATCGCATCATTACTGGCATCAATTTTATCAAGTTTGATTTGCAAACCTTTGCCTAATAACGTAGGTAAGTCGGCTTCTTTGGTATCCTCAATAGCCCATTCTTGCGGCGCAAAAATGGCGTCCCAATCCGGTACCGCTAACATAGAGATAAACTGATTTTTGGCATCTCTCTCACTGATGAATAACGTATCGCCATCTGAAAGGATAACGTCATTTCTAAAGCATACATACCACCAACCGGTGTCTACCTTAAACACCCCCAAAAAGGAAGTAATGTTGCCCAAACCGGAAATCAGTGCCACTGCGGCAGAAGGCAGACCTTTGGTAAAGCCTTGTGATGATGCGGCCAGTCCGAATTGCGGGGACTTACCTTTGCGTACCAAATATAAGTCTGCACCTTCCAAAATATTTTCGGCCGCCTCTTTTACTTCCGGTAACGGTTTATCTTCGTTCAACAGCGGTTGCCAGAACAAGCTCGCGGCATAGGTTGTTCCGCCTTCGGTAAAGGTAGATTTCCACGCCTTTTCTTCTGTTTGCATCTCGTCCACTGTTTTTCTCCTAAAATGTTGTTTAGTCTTTCATTCTGGATTCCGGATCAAGCGGTGATTCCATTACCACCGGAGTCAGCAAAATCACAAGGATATCGCGTTCTCTTTCTGCCTCAGACAAGCCACCAAGCAACATATTGTCCGGAGTACCGGTACCTTGTTTGGTTGTTGCATCTTTAGCTCGCTCATATCCGGCTAATACCAGCGTTTCACCAGATTTCATTGCCAGTTCCTGCGTAAAGCCGCGAGATTCAATTTTCGGAGATTGCGATTCGGTATTACCCAAATTCTCCAATGACAAAAGAGTTGACAATGACATATTAAAATACATCATCAAGCGTCCGTGGTCTAAAATACGCGGCAAAACACTCATCGTAAAGCCGGTTTCAAACTCCTCAGTTTCGGTATCAGATGTATTATTTTCTGACGAATCTCCGTTATAAGAAGTAGAAACATCTTTGATGTAGCTTTGCTTGGTTGTAACCTGAATCGGAGCTGCTTTATTATTCATTGTTGTTACAGTACCGCTGGTTACAATATGGCTGTTCTGCTCGGTTGAAAGTGCCTGTACTACGGCATCAACATCTAATTTGCCGACACTGAAACCGGAAGAAAGTGTGCTACCTCCGCCTGTCGGAGCAAAAGGAGCCAGCCATTTTGTTTCTTTCATTTTACCGAACTTTTTAATGGTGGCGGCTAAATCCAGACTGAACGCATCACTGTTAGATACGGTTACTTGCAAAACCTTAACGCTAATGGCAATTTGTTTGCCCATACGCTTGTTCATTTCGTTAATATACTGTCCGACACGTTTAATAACAGTAGGTGTATCGGTTAAGGTAATTGTACCGCTTCCGGGATTCATTGCCAATTTTCCTTCACTGGTGGTCATATTGCCGACTGTGGTGCTTACTTCATCCCACACACTTGAGCCATTCCATGAGTTTTCTGTTGAAATACTCTGACTGCTTTCTTCACCGCCGCTGTCTACCGCACCGCCAAGGCTAGGAGTTGTCGGCAAGGTATAAAGCACAAATGTTTTGGTAATATATTTATAAAAGTAAATTTCGTTTTTTTCATACTTCCACCAAATACCGAAACGATTTGCAACTTCATCAAGCAATCCGCTGAGCGGTCCCTTATAGCTGACAATCATTTTCGAAGAATCCGTCCATTGTTGTCCCAGCTGATCAAGCTCCGGCTTGTTGCCGTCGGCATTACTGATGGCAGCTTCTTCCAGTTCCGGCGCATAACGTACTGACATAGAGGTAATTTTACTAATCATCCCTCCAATTTCATAAAGTGTAATCGGACGGTTGCTGATAAGCGTTATACCATCTTTTGTTTCCAGATAAGTCGGTACCGGTTCGCCCTCATATTCAATGGTAGAAGTATCGCCGAGCCAAATATCATTTTTAACTCTGACCATATCTTCCGGAATCGGCTCATTTGGTACAATAGCTTTTTCGCGTAATTCTACCACATCTTTTGTACGTTGCTCAATTTCGCGGTCCAAATCCGGTGTAACACTGCATGCCGCAGCGATTCCTAAAATACCGAGAACGGTTAATTTATACCAATTAGTCATACGCATTTTCGTCCTCCATTGTTTCAATTACCAAAACGCGGTTTCCTTTATAAAATGTTGCCACCGGCGCCGGTCTGGCACGAGCAAATGCCCGTACTAAGGCTGAAGCTACATCGGCAAAATTGCCTCTGAACATTGCGCCGGCACTGAGAGTATAGTTACGATTGGTCTTCCAAATCAAACGCCAACCGGCTTCTTCACTCCATTGGGTGAGTAATTCTTTCAGGCTTTGCCCTTCTTCTGCCAACCAGTCGCGATTTTGTACATCGGCATCTTCGGCGGAATCCTCATCTTCTTGTGAACCTTCAACTTCCATAGCATAAGAGTTTTGTGCCATTGTGTCAATCATTGGCTGATATTCCACCACTTCGTCGCGAATTCCCGGAACAACAGTTGCCGAAATATTGTTGCCGGCTGCCGCTTGCGTAATACGATGATCACGCGGGGTGCGTTCGCCATACGCCCTAAAATCAGAATTTGTGCGCGTGTAGTTGACTGCCATCTGGTCGTGACATTCACTGTATCCGGCAGAATTTTCAACACAAATGTCTGTAAATTCTTGATTACTTTCGCAAATACCGTCTTTGCAGTTTGCTTCACGTTCCAAATAGCTGCGCTGGTCAGACATACAGCCGGTAGCGCATAATACACAGCACAAAATACCAAATAAGGCTGATTTGTTTGTTTTTATATATTTTTCCAAATAATGTTTCATCGTATTTTCCTTAAACAGATTAAAACCGGAGCGTGTCCGCCAAAGTTGCTACCATGGATTATCTCCCCATTTGACAACGGCTTTTGCCATTTCTTCTTCAGACGAATAACGCACATTTCTAATAATAAACGAGTTTGGCTCGCGATTGGTAAAAATTGTATTAACTTTCATCGGCTCAACTCCATTGTCAGCCAAAACCTTATACAGTAATTTCAAACGTTTGTAGCGTATTGCTGCCGGTGTGGATTGCGAAACACGAATCTCGACCACAACATTTTCATTCTCTAATGTATTGTCAGCAAAGGCACGTAACCATTCCAAGGTCTGACCAGAAATTTCTGCCCGATTAGGCTGAAACGTAATTTTTAATTCACTCGGTGCAATATTTTTTTCCGGCTCCGGAGTACCGAGCAAACGCTGAAAGATAGAGGTACCTGATTTTGCCGATTTTTCACCGGCAATACCCGAATTGTCCGTAGTTTTCTCCTGATTCGTATTTGTCGTGACTTTATTTTTTATACCGGAAAACCACGCAGCCACACTCTCGGTCAGATTTTTAGAGGTTTGAGCATCGGCATCGTTTTGTGTTTCCTCATCTTCATCAAAATCTTTTTCTGTGTCATCACTCGGAATCCGTATCGGTTGCGGCAACGATTGCGGAGCAACTTTCTCCGGATTGTCGGTATTGATATTCGTATCATTTCCGTCAGCCGCCGGTTTTGTTGTTGGTGATGCCGGTAATGTAGGAAGCTTATGTTTGGCACGCAATTCTTCTTCTAATTTCAGATTCTCTTCAGAAGTTGAAAATTGCGGAGTAAGATTTTCATCATTCATAATATCTTCCGGAATCGGAATTAGTATGTTTTTCTGCATTTTATACGCGGTCTTAGCTTCTTGTGCCGGCAAAGCAACATCGGCTTTTTCCGGTTCACTTTTAACGCTGAGCGAATTTTTGGGAGTATACTTGTTGGCAACTTCGGCAACTTCCCATGGGTTATCATCAGCCATTTGCGGCGTAGAAACCTCCGCTGTTAAAGTTTCTGACTGGTTGGTTTGACTCTCAATCGGAGAGTTGTCATCGGCAATGTTCTGCTCGGCGTTCGCCGTCAATGGTTCTGTCACATCTGCCTGATTTTCTGTGCCCAAATTATAAAGACTGACATCGTGCGATGCCAATGCAATTTGTCCATTGCCGGCAGAATCGGAAACAGTAACATTTCCACCTTCTATATTAAAGTTGTGCTTGAGCGGAATCATAAATACCGGCGCACTTTGTGCATCGGCAATTTGTAATTCTTCATCATCAGAATTATCAACATTATCAGCATCAATAATTTCTGTTTCAGGTGCTGAAGACTCATTTTGCGAGATAACAGTGGATTCGTCTTCTGCAAATTCAGCCGATTCATCGTTTTCCGGCGTATAAAGTATCTCGTCGGCATAATCACCAAGCGCCAATTCTTGTGCTGAAACCTCAGATATTGTTTCTGCATCAGATTCCTCCAGCGGCTGTTCAATTTGTGTGATTTGTTGATATTTCTCATAAATAGGGTCATTTTCTTCGGTTGGCGCAAACAACTCTATATCTTGTGGCTTGACTGCTGCCAGAACCTTTTCTTGCTCTTGCTCAGACCACATAACCACCAAATATGCCTTAGTTGCCACAAAAACAGCTGCCAAAGACAACAAAAAACTTCCTATAAAATATTTCAATCCCGGTTTCGGCATATCAAAAATCCTGTTGAATCAATGAATAACGCCACAAAATAGTGACAGTTACCCCACTCTTTTGTTTGAAGATACAACGAATAGTGTTAAAATACAGTTAATGGAAATCAGAAAAGCTGAACACGCGGCAAAACAATAAATTTATTATATAAAGCCATAAAAAAACAGCTGTTATATATTTTTACATTTTATTTACTTTTGCGAGTTATTATGGTAACGTACTTATATAATACGCATGCATTTAGGCGCGAAAAGATGAGCCGTAGCGTATCTCGACGTGGACTTGTCAAATGTAACAAAAGTTTAACACAAATTCGCTCAAAAATGTGATATTATAAAAATGTAGTGAAAAATGTTTTAGGAGAAAAAAATGAAATTCTTAAAAAATAATCTTTGCACCTTTTTGATGTTGACGCTGATTTTTTGCGTTGCAATGACAGGTGATGCTGAGGCTTCTACGGTATTTACAACCGCTAAAAATAAATTGACCGACTTGTTCAAAAACGTTAAGTGGGTTATTTTCATTATCGGTGGTTTCGGTTTGGTAGCTTTGGCTTTCCAAGCAATTTTCGGCAAATTAAAGTGGGCGTGGTTTGCAGCACTTGCCTTTGGTTTGGCAGTTGTGGCAGCGGCAAGCTCGATTATTAACTACGCTAACAATGATGATGACCAAACAAGCGGATTTGCGGATTCCTTGCAATAAGATTGCTTAATAAAATGTCGCAAAGGAGAGAGAGCCTTGTGCTTTCTCTCCATAGCTACGAAGGAGGTATTATGTTATATATTAAAATAAAGAATTTTTTATATGATAATAGATATGCGCTGTTTTTGCTGTTTTCTTTATTTTTATATACAACAGACGCGTATGCTGTGTTTGATTCCGCCAACAATGCCCTTAATACTATTTTTGTGGGGCTCAAAAAAATTATCTATCCTGCCGCAACCATCGGAATTGCCTCGGTGTGCATTGCCGGTATGTTCGGCAGTTTTAACTGGAAATGGTTTATAGCGATTTTGCTGGGAGTATTTATCATCACCTATGCCTCCGGTGTGCAAGAAATTGCCACGGCAGATTTAGGCGGAGAAGGTTAAGCGGAGGGCAAGAAATGAAAAAGAATGTTTTATTGCTGTGGGTTTTGTTTTTTGTGGTACTGTTTGTACCTGATGCCTTTGCTGATATTTTTGATGATTTGGCTAAAAAGGCAAAGTTTGTCGGTACCGGTTTTGGTAAAACCGGATACTTGGTTGCCGGTTTCGGGCTGATTGTCTTTTCGTTTATGGCTATTTTTAATAAAATTTCGTGGAAAAATCTGGCTTATATTATGCTGAGCACATTTATTTTGAGTGTAATGACCTTTATCGTCAGCGAAATGTCTGATGGTGCCGTAAGTGAGTCATTGAGTTTTTCAGGAGAAGGAAGTGCCGTATCGGGAACAAGTGGCGATGCAACAAAAGTTCCGGCTAATCGCGGTAGTTAAAGCTTGAGGTAACACATTTAAAATAAGAGAATATTGCGGATGAAAATTATTTTAGCTTTGTTGACAGTTTATTTATATTTAACACCGGCTCACGCCTATCAGGAAGATAACCGTACCGGTGAAACTCAGCTGACTGCCGGTGAACAAAATTCCGCAATGCATCGTTTGAGTGACAAAAGCGCGTATGCCATTAAACAACTGAAAAAAGCCGATGAGTTTGTAGTACGTCAAAAATCTGCAGGTACTGAGTTAGTGGTGACAAACTTGGAAAGTTTGCTCAATTCGGAACAAAAAGATAAAGAGGCACAAGTAATGTCTCATATTTCCGGAATGGTGGCAGAAAAAATAAAAAATAAGCGCTCACTGATTATTCCGACAGACCGTTCTGTGTATGAAAATTTAGAACATTCCGCGATTACGCAGGTGAGAGATACACAGCTTGCACGAGCACTCAGACAAGAACTGAGGGAGAAAGTAAGATGAGAGAAGAAATTTTAAAAGCCGTGGCACAGCCGCCAAAAGTTTTATGGGCTCCGCTTATTCCGGCAATTATTAACTTAGGTGTGCAATTTCCGGCAATGTTTATGGGTATTGGTCTGGGTGGCATAAATCCGATGATTTTTATTGTTTCGATTATTGGCGCACACATAGCGCTGATTGCTGCCGGTATTAAAGAGCCTCATCTGTCCACAATGTTGCAGGCGTATGGTCAAACCTATAAAAAAACAACCAACTTATATGCAGAATCGGGGAATAAATTTGTACCATGAATGAATACGATTTTTTCAGTATATTTGTCCGCGGACTGAGTAACATAGAAATAGCGGTGGCGCTGATAGGAATTGCCTCGGCCGCCTCGTTTGCCATATTGCTTTCCACCAAATTTGGTAATTGGGTATTGCCGCAACCGCGTGAATCTCGCGTTTCAGACTTTTTACCGTTTCAAAAATTGATGTCGGACGGTGTTACCATTCAGTGCAGCAACAATTCATACGCCAGAGTATTCAGAGCTGAGGGGGTTGATTTATCTTCCGCTACGGCAGAAAAGGTGTATTCTATGATGGAGGCACGCAAATCGTGGCTTGATGACTTGGGTAATATGCAGGTGATATGCCGCGTCATTACTACACGACGTCATGATTCGCTTGAAAATGAAAAACGCGACTTTAATAATCCGCTATTAGAAACAATTTCTCAAATTTGGTTTGAGAATATGAACAGGGTTTATGAAAATAAGCACTACATAATTCTTTCGGTTGCAGACCGAAAAGATGCGCTGAAAGATTTGAACTACGCTTCGCAAAGTCTGATGTCCACAATGGGAGAATATGGTATCAGTCCTATGTACGAAACCGAAACCAGCGACCCTAAAGACAGTCCATTTTATTTGTTTGCACAGCTTTGCAGTCCGGTCTCTTTGCCAACTCCTAAGGTGGGAAATACCGAAGGTGCACGTTTGTGTGAAATGCTGACGGCTGACCATATTCACTTTACCAAAGAAGAAGGAATTATTCACTTTTTTTCCGGCGACCACGATTTATACGAAATAGCGATGGGGATTCGCGCCACCGGCGAGGCTATGGATGAAAGTATGATTTATTCACTTAACGCCATAGATTGCGAACTGGTACTGATACATAACATACGTCCGCTGTTTCGCGCAGAGGCGCGTGCATTGTTGATGCAACAACAGCGTATGGCTATGACCACTAGTCTTTCCGGCGGTGTGGTGGAACAATATGCGACGGCATTGGCATCCATTGATGACAGTGATAATGATTATCAATCGTTGGCCGAATATTCGATGACAATTATAGCTAAAGGCAGTAGCAAAGAAGAAATTGATTTTGCAGAGTCGGAAATTCAACGTATTTGCCGTTCATTCGGTGTAACTCCGGTGCGTGAAGGTTGGGTGGCACAAGCTGTGTTCTTTACACAATTTCCGACGTATGATACCTACCCGCGAACCTATCGCTATTTATCACGAGCCATTGCAATGGCTATAACACTGGATAAACCGGCGGAGGGGTTTGCCAAAAGTGACTGGGGGCAAGGTGCAATTTCTATTTTTCGCACAATGAGCGGTTCGGCCTATCGTTTTCAATTTCACGTTAGTAGTGAAGAATCTGCCGTGGCTCACTGTTGTATTGTCGGACCTACCGGTCAAGGTAAGACGACTTTACTGACCTTTTTAGCCGGACAGGCAATGCGTCACGCAGATTTGCGCGTATTTTTCTTTGACCGTCACTTAGGTGCGCAAATTTTTACACGTGCTGTTAAGGGAGCATATGTCGGTTTTGACGGTGATGAAAAGAACGTTTCGCTGAATCCGTTTGACTGTGCCAATACCTCGGAAAATCGTGCCTTTTTGCGGCGATGGCTGAAGTCGATTACGATGGTGGATGATGCGTTGGCAGACCGTGAAGTTGCGCGTGCCGTGACTACTGCATTTGATTATTTGCGACCGGAAGAACGTTTGCTCTCTAATTTGTATAAAAGCTGTTTTTCACCGACCGGCAATATGCGCCGAGAATTGTATCGTTGGGTAAATCCGGATCAGTATGGGGCGATTTTTAATGGTCAGGACGATAGTTTGGATTTGAAGAGCAGACGCTTTATGGCGTTCGATTTTACACATATTTTTGAAGACGAGAATTTAGCGCCTGCAGTTATTAGTTATATTATGCATCGTATTCAATCCGAAACCGGAGAAACCGGCGTTCCGTCATTGATTATGATAGATGAAACGGCGCCAATGCTGAAACACCCTATGTTCCGCGATTATTTCATTATAGGTTTGCAAGAAGGCCGTAAAAAACGTCAGGCTTATTTGTGTGCTTTTCAACAACCTAATATTGTAGATAAACTCGGAGTTGGCGAGGTGATTCGCGGTCAATGCCAAACCGTGATATTCTTCCGCAATCCACAAGCGCAAGTGGAAGATTATGCTAACTGGAATCTGACGCAGAACGAGCTGGATTTTATTTTTGGTAAAAGTTATCGTGATTTTCCGTATGCCATTCTGCTTTCACGCCCGGTAACCGGAGAATCGGTGATTCTCGATGTGGATTTGAGCGGTTTAGGTAAATATTTGCGCATATATAATTCCGGTCGTAAAAATGTGTTACTGGTACAGCAACTGATAAAAGAATACGGCGAAGATGGATTTGTGGCAAAATATTTGGATATTGCCTGATTTTAACCTGACAAAATTGCCAAAAATAACATTTTTTCAGTAAGATAGATAAAATGTAACAAAAATGTAACACAAAATTAAGTAAAAACTGTGTTATACTAAAAAAGTAAGGATTATCTAAAGGAGGCTATTATGATGTTAAGTGCAAAAAAAATGGGGCTCATAACGGGACTAACGTTAATGATAATCTCAATTGCGGGCAAGAGTATGGCATTCCCATTGCCAACGGCGGATATTAAGCGTATCGCTTCAAGCGTGCAAGTGGCAATGAATCAAGCTCTGCAAATTAAGCAAGAAATTGAAAGCAATCTTTTGATAGTAAAAGAAATTCAAAACGGAGGATACGCGGCAGCAGCCGGCGATTTGTTTGCCAAAGTTCAAAACGGAGATTATGATCGTTTCGGGAACAATGTAAAAGGCTTACAAGAGAGTACATACGCCGCTACACATAGCGCAAAATCGGTGCAGGAACGGCAAGAGCGGCAGAGAGCAAAGCGAGCCAAAAAAGAAGAAGAAAAGCTTAAAGCTAATGCCGAGGCAAATAAAAAAGGTGCGGAACAAGCAAAAGAAACACATAAAAAAGCCAATCAGTCATTTTTTGGACGTGCTTATAATTGGATAAAAGGTAATCGCGCGACAACAACTTCCGGTCTAAACGCTATTGATGCAATTAAAAACGGCGACACGAGCAGATGGTTGGATCAAGGAGCTAAAAGTGTCGGCGGCATAGTGGGCGGAACTGATGGCTCAACAATCGGTGCAATAGGCGGAATTGCAAGCGCCGGTACGGATATTGTCAATAATACAAAGGGCGATGATTTTGGAGAGGTTTTAAGCAGTGCGGTTAAAAATACCGCCAACAACGGCAAATTATCAGGTAGCGTTGACAGCTTAAATAAAGCCGGAGCAGAACAACAGGCTCAACAAGAAGCGGCAAAGCAAAAAGCGGCCGAAGAACAGAAAAAACAAAATGAGGAATTGGCACAAAAACTCAAAGAGCAAATGGCGGAAGAAACCAAAAAAATGAAACAGCAACAATGTCAGGAGTGTCGGGCTCAAAACCCTAATTCCGGCTGTATTTCGGCGTGCTCATTCTAACTTTAAGAAAGGAACAAAACAATGTTTAAAAGCAAAAATTTACTTAAAGTATTTATGGTATGTGCTACGATAATGTTTGCATACGTTTCCATGGCCTGTGCAGAAAATTCTTCTGGGCAACCGGAGGTGACGATTTTAGGTTCTTCGAAGCTTGATAAATATGCCAATATGTCGCCGGAGGAATTTGCAAAGAACAAGTCTGAAGTAGATAAACTTCGAGCTGATTTGACCGCAGCAATGAATGATTCCGATGCGTCGGATTCGGAAATTGCCGGTGCGCAAAAAGCACTTGAGCGTCTGGGCGAAATTGAACGGCAAAAAGCTGCTTGGGGCGGTGAAGATGACTTTGAATATGCGCAAGAGCCGGATGTTTTTGAACCACTCGGCAATGTTGAAGAATCCGCTCCTCAATACGGCGCAATTCCGGATATGATGCCAAATATACCAATGGCGGATACTCCGTCTGCGGCAGTGGAAGAACCTGATTTTTCCGCCGGTGCAGATGAATCGGTAGATGCTTCCGGCAACAATAATCCTGTGCCGACTGTTACCACTAAAATAACTACCAATGAAAATGGCAAAGAACAGACCGAGACCGAAACTTCACCTCTTGGCAGTAAAGGCACTTCCTCCATAGGCGGTGCTGATGATTCCGGCGGCAATTCCGGCACGGGAGATTCCGGTGCTGTCAGCACATCTTCAGACACAGCAGGCGGCGATTCACAAAAGAAAGATGAAAAGAAAGATGATACTGAATACAGCGGAGCTTATAAAGGGCACCAAATTATTCCTAACTTGATGGCATTGCATTGCAAGGTAAATGCAGAAGATATCGTTAATGATATTAGCTTGATGGAAAAATGTGTGCGCCAGTATTTGACAGAAATGAACAATGCTAATGCCGGAGCAAAGCAAGAAGCAATGAAGGATTATAATAACTTGCGCTATGCAACCATCAATGATGCGTTGTCGGTGGCTATCACCAAAGCTGCTTCAATTGCCGGATATGAAGAAAAAATGAATGAATATGCTGAGGCAACTTCCAATGCAGATACAAAATTTGATACAGAGGCAGCCGTGAGCAATACACAAGCGTTTTCAACCGATGTGATGAACAGTATTCGCGAACTCTATGTTGAAATGATAAAATATGAAGCCATTAACGGATTGATAGATATTGATCCGTCAGCCATTGTGGAAGATGAAGAACAGAGCGAAAAAGGTAAATATGTAGCAGAAGTCAGTAATAAGGCGGAAGGTAATTCTGTTTCGGCCGAAACAGTAATTGACGGCGGTCAGCTGCCGGAAGTTACAGCTACAGGTTCTTCTAAGCTTGATAAATATGCCAATATGTCGCCGGAGGAATTTGCAAAGAACAAGTCTGAGGTAGATAAACTTCGAGCTGATTTGACTGCCGCGATGAATGATTCCGATGCGTCGGATTCGGAAATTGCCGGTGCACAAAAAGCATTGGAGCGACTGGGCGAAATAGAACGGCAAAAAGCTGCTTGGGGCGGTGAAGATGACTTTGAACAGATGCAATAAAGGAAATCGCGAGCAAAAAAGATAACAGATTAAGATATATTACGAGAGGAGAAGGACAATGAAAAAGAAAATAATGACAGCTTTGCTTGCAATGTTGGTTTTGTTTCCTAAAACCTCTCGCGCGGATTTGGATATTCTATCTATTGCCCAAGATGCATTAAAGACATTTCAGGAAAAAGCCAATACTTTGGTGCAACAATATCTCGGAGTACAGGTAAGTCTGCAAGAGCTGGCCTTAAATCGTGATGCAGTTAGTAATTTGCGAGATTCGGTGAAAAATCAGCTTGAAGCTAAGGCTAACAAATTTATCGGAGATGCCAAAGATGCGGCATGGGCAGGGGCCAAAGAGTTTTTCAATACTCAGATGAGTTCGGTTACTTTGCCGGGGATAAATACTGCCATTTCTTTAGGCCCGTATACTTCGCCGGAAATGAAACAAAAAGTCGGCAAATCGTATATGAAACGTACCAATGTTAATAATGATGTATTGGTCACAAAAGCACAAGATGAGCGTAATAATAATTTGATGGTGGAAAATCTGGCGATTATCTATGCTAATGCTTTGGTAACGCGCAAAAAGATGATGGAAGAAGAAGCCGGTGATTCCGAAGATGAAAATGCTGAAGAAAAAACAGAAGAAAACGATGAAACTTCAAATAATTCAGATGTCAGCACCGTTCAGTTCAGATATGCGCAAACGGCGCGTCACGCCAGCTATTTGTGGATGCAACTGTTGCGCTTTGAATCAACATACCGCAAGTCCTCTAATGAAATGCTGATAACACAAGGTCGTCAAGACGATATCTCGGAAATTATCGGAAAAAATGAAGACGAGGTCGATACTCAAGGGTTGGAAGATACAGCGGCGGATATAGCGAAAAGTCGTAAATCCGTAGATGTATTAGCCTTGCGCGAACAATGGGATTCCGGCGTGGAGGCCTTAAAACGCGGAGATTACGCCGGTGTTTTAGGTTCTGCCGGAAAAGCATACGGTATCGGAGCGGTAGAAGGCAACAAAGATTTGAACAATATGGTTCAGCAAGGTGTAAGCGGTGCCGGTGCAGCATACAACAATGCCAAAAACGGCAATTGGGGTGGCGTAACGTCCGGAGTTGGTAATTCGGTCGGCACAATGATTGGCGGTAATGCCGGTGCAGAAACCGGAGCTCTCGGGGATTTTGTCGGCGGTGGAATAAATGTTGGCAAATCAGGCGGAGACGCAAATCAGGTGTTTGATAATTTATTGAACAATGGTGGTATCAAAAGCGGCCTAGGTAAGCTCAGCGGAATGAATGAAAGCGCTAGCTCCCAAAATACGAACGGACAACAAAAATAACAGGAAAGGGAATAAGACAATGTTTAGATTAAAAGATTTATTTGCTTTCTGTATGCTAAGTGCGTTGTTGGGAATTTCGCATAATGCACAAGCATTTTCAAAACTTGATTTTTCGGCACCGGTGGCTGATATAGCGGATAAAGTAGGTAAGACCAAAGAAAAAATTGAAAATGTATATAATACGCAGCTTGAAATTTTAAATGCAAAAGTTGAAAAAGTTGCCGGACGCGAAGGAGCAATGATTTTCGGATATCTCAAAAAAAATGCTGGCGCGATTGTGACTAGTGCCGCAAAAGGGCAGTTTTATGCCGGAGATTTTACCGGAAGCGGTATGTGGAACGCTCTTAAAGGTGAACTCGGAAACCTAAAACTTGATTATGCCAATTCATATCGGCAGGCGCAGCTTTATTTACAAGCTCGGGAGCAAGAAAAACTAAAACGTAAGGCCGCTATGGAAAAAGAACTTGCCAAAATGCAATCTGAATACAGCGCGCTAAATCAACGTCTGACCGGTAAAAAGGCCGGAGAAGAACTAAGTGATGAGGAAAAAGCCCGCTTAGAAGAGTTAGAGGCAGGAATTCCTAAGTTGCAAAAAGAAATTGCTTGGGAAGAAGAAAAAAATGCTGCTGAAGATGCCAACTATAAGAAAATGCAAGAAAAAATTAAGACACAGCAAAAAAAGATAAATGAGATGACAGCCAAAACTTCAGAAAAAGAAGTTGTTGATATGTTAGGCAAGCAAACAAAAAAACTTTTTGAGAGAGAGGGAAAAGATGAAGAAAATACCGAATTATACACACTTGTCCAAGATAAACTTTTTTTGAAAAAAGCAGAACCGGAAAATCCGGAAAATATGAACCGCGTGCGCAAAATCAGAAAGCAAGAATATTATAAAGCTGTCAAAAATGCAATGGAAACGGCAGTAACAACTTATACCAGTATTGAAGAAATAAAAGAGCGCAGCTTAGGTTGTGCCGACGCGGCAACCCAAATGGCACAAGGTGTTTTCGGTGCTGCGGCAATGCGTGTTTGTGTGGAGTTGCAAAATGCTAAAATAGCCGCAAGATATATGGAGATATTGTTGGCGCAAATTCGTATGGAAACAACCTATGAGATGTCATTCTGGCGAGATAAATATAAACTACAAGATTATGATAAGGATATGACAACATTTAATTTGGATGATTATAAAATGACCAAGCAAACGCTGTTTAAAAAACTGAAAAATAAGGCGCAAACTGCGGCAACAAATAAAATTAACGATACAATAAACGGCTTTACCAATGTATATAGCGGTTTTTAGGAGAACGACCATGAGAAAATTTATCTATTCTATATCGGTGTTTTTGACTTGTGTTTGTTTTACACACAATGCGCACGCAATTTGGCCTGATTTTACACCGCTGATACCTTTTTCTCCGCAATTTTGCCCGATGTGTGTTGCGCCGGCAATTTCAACGGCAGTATCTTATTATGACCAAGTAAAAGAAATTCGCAAGGATTTGGAAAAATATACAGATATGACCACCTTAAAACAAATGGCTATGTCTTATGCCGCCAAAATGGGCACAACGGCATTTAATAAATGGAAACAAAGCAAAGAAAAACGTAAAAAAATCATCAGTTATGCGCGGACCATTAAGGACAGTACAATTGCTGATTTAAAAGATGAGGCTTCCGTCAAAGATGCTTTTATTAAACTTTTTATGCAATATCCGTCAGATAAAGCACAAGTCAAAGAGGCATACAAAACACTAGGTGAGCAGCTCAAAATGGATACTACAATGGAAATGTATTTGACTGCAATAGAAATGGAAAAAGAGCTTTATGGCAAACCGGAGGCAAAAGAAGGTTCCAAAAATATGGAAGATTTGGGTATGCTACGTCAGTTGGATATGATTGAAAGTTGTCTGGTTGAGGGAGAAAAATGTGATGAAATAGGCTTAACAAGCTGTCAGGAACAAGCCGATAACGGTGATGACACTAAAGAAGACCAAGTTTGTTTCTGGAACAGTGCGTTACAGGCTGAAAAACTTTATGAAACAATTATGAAATATAATTTGATGTTGGTGGCAATGCACGCTCAACATCAAGCGGTTATCGGCATAGATAAAATGGCAAAAATCCGCGAATATGATAAAGAAAAGGATAAAGATAAAACGTTAGACAAAACGTCATCTTTGCCGGAAAAATATTTAGCACCATCAGAAAACACTGCCTATAATTATATCAGCGCGGAAGTATCTTTTGCCGATTTATCTACGGAAGAAGAAAAATTAGCCGCCGAAGAATTGGCTGAATATGAGGAAAATTTGACCAATCGCGATAATGTGATAAAAGGTGATTTTGAAGATGCCAATAATCCGCAGAGTTTTACGGCAGCAATTGATGAAAGAGAAGACGATGTGGCAAGTTTAAAAATATTACAAGAAATTCGTCAAGATTTAAACAGCGCACAACATATGCATAATATGAAACAAACCTTGCCGGAGTATAAAAAAGTGTTTGAAGACTATGCCAGTGCGCAAAAGCAGATGGAATTGGCACAGCAGAATTTAGCGGAATCCGGAGAGTGTATTATGAATATGTTAAAACCGCACTATACAGATTCCAATATCACATGGTTCGGGCAGAATTGTATTTATAGCGGCAACGGGCAAATCACCTGTCATTATGAGCCGGAAAGACCGATAGATTCCGAGGCGACCTCTGATGGTTTGTTTGATACAGTGTGTGCCGGAGATTCAGCGCATAGTTGCTATGTGGCGGAATTGCACGCAGATTCGATGCCAAACGGAATCGCCAAATATTTGTTTACATTATATACCGAGGCTAAGGACGAAGATGCCGCCGGAGATACAGAAGCATCTGTACAGGTTTTGGAAGAGCAAAACGGAGAAGACGGATATGTAACTCGTGCCACAATCAGCTTGGATACTGATGAAGAAAATAAAAAAGATGATGACGCTTTGTTTGTAACTTCACATAGTTCAGATGACAGCGCAGATGAAGAACTTTTGGATGAAATTACAACTCAAACGTCGGATAAAGGGACTGATGATACGGCCTCTAATTTGAAAGACCAACAAAAAGGCGAAGAAGAAAAAGAGAATGCGCGCAAAGATAGTTTAATACGTTGGGTCATCGGTTCTGAAGTAGCAAAAGAACTGGCGCTGGATTTGGATACCGGTGTTAATGAATGGGGAACGCGCAAGAGTAAATTTCCGCTGTGGACCGACCAGATATACTTTTATGACCAATATATTGATGGCAAATATGAAAATATTGCAGAATATATAAGTCAGATGTCTCAGATGGAAATTTTGCTTAAAATTGCTCTTAATCTGAATCCGGTATATCCGTATAAAACAATTTCCGGTGTTCCGCCGATTAGTCCGGATAAACAACGTAAAGATGCCGAAAAAATGTTGAAAGAATTGCAAAAGTCAGTTCCCGAACTTAAACAGGATTTGGCAGATTCTCTAAAAGAGCAACGAGGAGTTATTGTTTCGCAATCAGCCGTAAAAGAAACGCCTTTTGAGAACTTTGAAACTTTGCAAATAGAGGCGGCTATTAAAGCTGAAGAAGATGAGTACCAAAAAATTCGGGAAGAATACGCCAAAAATCGTGCAACAAAGCAAAAAGAGTTGCAAAATTGGTACAAAATAATCAACGATGCTAACACCCAAATAAGTAAGCTGAATCAGGAATATAATAAAAATCACGAAATGGTAAAAAGTGCAGATGCCACTACACCGGAGGCAACCGAAGGAGTTGAATACAGTCAAGAAATTTATGCCGGCCGAAAGCTAAGTAAGGATTCTCCGCAAAATGCCGAATTTAATAAAACCCGACAAAACAATGAAAAAATGTCGGCTCAGGCTAAAAGTGTGATGGCATCGGCTGAAAATAAGATTAAAAACTATGAAAACATCGTCAAACGTGCTCAAGAAAAGGTTGCTCAAATAAAAGAAGATTTGGAAAGATTACGAGTGCAATATGTTAAGAATATGAGCGATGCAGAAGCAAAATCAGGGGTTATGTTCAATGAGTTGGTAGAAAATCTGCGCGTTGCCCGCAAAATAAAAGCATTGGATAGCGCTATTGAAGAAGTTTTGCCGCTTGATTTGACAAACCGCTTGGTTCAGTGCGTACGCGATTATGCTCTAAAACAGGTATCAGAAGCAAAAGCAAAAATAGATAAACTAAAGACCACTCAAGAGCTTTATTATGTTGAAACAGCGCCTAAAGTTCAGCAAATTCATAACGATATGATTAAAAAAATCACAGCAATAAAACTTACAGACTTAAAAAATTGTGAAGCTATCGATGAAATGCACGAATTTGCAGCGGATACGCAAGAAAATTTGACACCGGCGCTTAATATTTTTACGGATGTTTGCAAAGAACAAAATTGCACGCAAGAAGATAGCGAATATTTTGTTGGCGCAATCGGCTTGCCGCAAGATTTTTCTGCTCCTAAATCTCCGGTAAACTTCAGTTCGGCACCGGTACGTGAGATTTTCCATTTTGATGTTGCGGATTTTAATAATATGGATAAATACTATACAGACCGTAACGATGTTGATAATAATAGAAAAGTATATATTTCGGTTGAGAGCTTTTTGAAGTTTTTGAATCAATACGGCGGAATGGAATATGGCGGTAAAACCTATGCTTCGACCGTTCCGGAGATATGGAAATATATAATGAAACACCACGCTTTTGTGCAAAAGCAAATAGATTGGGCCAAACTGTTGGGAGAAAAAGAAGAAATGGCCGATTTGTTGGTAGGTGATAATGAAAAGACTTTGCTGCGTTCAGGAGTATATCCGTGTTTGAGCGAGAACAATGTTATAGATGTTGTAAGTACAAATGACGGTCCGATGTATTATCATAGTGCTCGTCCGGCCAGCTTTGATGAACAAAATAAACTTCCTCAGTGTCGCGGAATAAAGCTGACGAATCAAGATGGTAATAATATTGTTGCAGATGAAGAAGTCGGCGGAGGCTATAGACCGGTTAAGGATAATCTTTCAACAACAGCAATAAAGGGTAGTGAATTGGGAACAATTTTGGCCTATATTCCTGACTTGCCATCAGGTTTAAGTACCCTATTTGGTACTGGCATTATTGTCGGAAATAAGGGTATAGCTTCTTTGCCACACCGGTTGACATTTAATAATTCTTTACTTAAAGCAATAGATGCAATTAACAAGACAGAAGATGTCGGTTCGGATATGACAACGGATATGCGGTTTTATCAGGCAAATCGTGTGCTTTATGACCGTAATCAGTTTGGGGATTATTTAGACCAAGTGGAGTATGAATCGATTGTAGCAGACCAAATGAAAAAGTTGGAAAAGCAAATTGCTGAAATTCGTCAAAAATTGGCAGATACTATTTCGGTAGGCACTTTTGAAATTACGGACGACTTTAATCTGCTCAATGAGCAAGATTACAATCAGGCTGCCCAAACTATTGATGAAGAAAAAGGCATATATATAGATATGGCATTACAAAAGATGCAATCTTTGCCAAAGGGCGCCGGTATGTCTGCAAATGTTCGCGATAAGTACGAAAAATTGATGCACAAGGTTGCTGTATTGCAAGCGGATAGCGATGAGATTGTCGCCGTCAACGGTACGGAAGAGCTTGAAGATTTGGAAGCAAAAATTAAAAATCGTCAAGCGGATATAGATGTCGGTAATAAGTATAATGAGGCTAAAAAAGCAGAGGACGAGCGTCAGAAAACTCATTACAGACATCCGTATTGTGCGGCATACTGATCTATATAAAGAAACAAAAGCGAGGCAGTCGTGGTTCAATTAGGTGATGGCACAAAAAAAGTTTTATTAACCGGTAAAAACGCTAATAAAACATCGGAATATCAGCCGCATTTTCTGAACGATTCGGAGAATCGTGTATCTTCAAGCAAAGAAATATACTTTTTATGGCTTTCGCGCTTGGTGATATTGTGCGCCGTTGTTTCTTTGGGATTTTTTTTAAGCTCGACTTTGGTAATATTTCGTCTGGCACCGGAAATTATGGTTGAGCCACTGATTTTGGTGGCTAATCAAAAAGACTCGTCCAGTATGGTGCGTTATGAGCCGATTGCGGAAAATATGCCTTCTATCAAGCAATTAACGGAAATGTATGTGAGACAATATGTAATTATGCGCAACACGGTTGTAAATGATGAAAAAGAGATGACTACCCGTTGGGGACCGGGAGGAATTGTGAATTATTTATCAACAGATGATGTGTATATGAATTTTGTGGGGGCGAATATAAAACACATAAACAAAATGTTTGATAAGGATTTTTCCAGCGAAGTATATATAGATTCGGTTACCAGAGAAGAAAATTCTCCGGCTTGGTTGGTAGTGTTCACGGTATATAATCTTTCCAAAGGCCGCAACGAAACCGGTGCACTTACTTTAAAAATTCTGCGTTATAAAGCATCGGTAACCCCTCGTTTTTTTGCGCATCGTCGGTTGATGAAAACGCGTTTAATAAATCCGCTCGGCTTCACAGTTGTAAAATATAATCAGAGTGAAATAAGAGAATAATTTGTTTAATTTATTTTAATCTTTTTGCTTTATTATCATAGGCAAAGAAGTATCTGTGCATACCTGCAACAGATGTTGCAAGGCTGGATATTCCTGAAAAAATCGCCGATTCGCGGTGGTTTGCAAAATATAACAAAGAGAGAGGAATAATGTATAAAAAAATATTGGTTTTTATGGTGCTGTTGATATTATCCGCCTGTAGTTTATTTGGTTCATACTATGAACCGGAAGCGGTAGGGATTGGTAAAGATGTCAACGAGCTCAAACTTTCTCCGTGCGCTTGTATGCAAATTGAGCTCATTAAAAATGTTCCGGATTGGTTTTGGGAAGCAATATAGTGTAATAGGGCAAAAAAATGGCAGAACTCGGCAAAATCAACGTACAACAGCGCTTAATTTCAAATGACAGACCGCAACAGCAGCCTGACCAGCATACGGCTACACGGCATTCTATTCGGCATTCGGAAGAAAGCTTGGTGGTCAACGCCAGTGAAAAGCGATATTTGTGGACAGCACGCGCTTTTGCTGTGGTGACGGCTATCAGCATTTGTTGTAATTTGATTTTGCTTTTGACAATTGCCAATATTTTGCCGCTGTATCGGGTTGAACCATATTTGGTTACCCTGACCAACAAAGAAGACCAAGTCTATAACATTTTGCCGTATAGTCGCGATATGGAAGCTAAAAAATCAATAACGGAAACATTTGTACGTCAATATGTTTTATTACGAACCACATTGTTGCCGGATATTGATGAGATGGAATCGCGTTGGCTTAGCGGCGGAGATTTGCAAGAAATGTCGTCAGACCGTGTGTATACGGCGTTTATTAAAGGTAACGGCACTAAATTATTGCAGCAAATGCGTGAAGACGGGATAACGAGTAATGTAAAAATTTTAACGGTAAATGAGGTTGATGAGGCCGTTTGGCAGGTAGAGTACAGTGTGGATTATTATTTGCCGTCCTCAGTGACGCCGACCACCAAAAAATTTAGGGCCACATTACGAATACAATATCGTACGCGCGCAGTACAGTATAAAGAAAGACTGAAAAATCCGGTAGGGTTTAAGGTGATTTCGTACGGGACAAAACTTATTGACGGATAATGTTAGGAATAAAGCTATGAAAAAGAGTCTGAAATTTTTGCTGATAATACTTTCCGGAATGTTGCTAAGCAACAACGGCGTTTCCAAGTTGTTGGAAGAAGAAGGTTCGCTTGATCAATATGCCGAACAATCTCAAGGCAACTATCAGCCGATGAATATGAATTATGCCGGCTTTAATAACCTCGGAATGATTCAAGAGGCTTGGCAAGACCCATTACAAAATCTGGGAGAAGGCCAAAGCAAACCGGCATATTCTAAATATTATTGGTCGCCGGATTTGGTGTTGCCGGTGCGTTTGCGCGAAGGAATGATGACTCTGATTAATTTTCCGGAATGGGAACTTATAGAAAGTGTTAAAGTCGGCGATACCGGTTCTTTTACGGGAACACGTTTGCCACATGCCGTAATTTTACAGCCTAAAGGCGGGCGCAATGGGGTTGATACCAACATTTTGGTATTTGGTCGCTCCGGTAACGTTTATGCGTTTTATGCTCGCAGTGAAGCATATAATACCGAACGTTTGACCAACTCAATTGTAGATATTGAGGTTTTAAATGGTGACTCATCGGAAAATTCAGGTCGGGGGGCGGGAGCAACATCAGGTGGTTTCGGTAATTTGAGCGGTGGCACCGGAGATTTGGCAAATCCGGCATATACACGGCGGTTTTTAAAAGAAGACTGGTTGCGCAGTATTCCGATGGATCCGGAAAAATTCCGCTTTGATGTAGAAATTTATGTACCAAATCCTGATGATGTGATAATTGCGCCGGAACGCGTGTGGCATGACGATATTTTTACTTATATAGATTTGGGTGAAAAGGCGCTGAATATGGTGCAGCGTCCGATTGTTACAATGATTATAGAGCGCAGTGAAACTCCAATCGGCTTTAGAACCAAAGGTCCTAACAATCGCCTGATAATTGTAGAGGGTGTTGGTGATATGGTAATGCGTAGCGGTAAGCGTATGGTGTGCTTAAAACTCAGACGTTCAGATGATGAGGGTATGCAGTATGTTACTTATGCCGATACCAGTAATGAATGGGATATTGCACCGGCAATACCTTCCGGTAAAAAGAGTTCGGCAAATAGTGGCTC
>DEST01000036.1 GCA_002361365.1 Alphaproteobacteria bacterium UBA3307 | reverse complement strand
TAATTTTTATTATTTAATTTAAATTTGTTATTGATAACGCTATTTAATATAGAAAGATATTCTTTTTTAGATTTTTCATCTATATTATTTTCTAAAATATCTCACAAAATCTTAGCAAGTGCTTGATTTATTTCTTTATGTATTTCAAGTATATTCATATTTTCACTTAATGCTTTTGCTAAGTCAATCTCATTTTGGGAATATGTATTATCATTTTTCATAGTAGTTTCCTTTCTTACTAAAATAATTAAATTAGTCCCTGTTTTTTTATGTTAAAGTTTAAAATTTTTAATACTTTCCAACAACGCCATCTTATCAATATCTTGCAAGGTATTTTGATAATTTTCCATTGGTAAAATGTAAAACCATATATCATAATAAGTTTTACTTGTAATTTCATTTACATATACTTTTGGAGTTTTTATAATCTTAACATTTCCTCTGGCGGCTTTACCATATGTATTATATAAATATGAAAGAGCGTCATTGCAAATTCGTAATATAATGCTTTCTGTTGTAGAATCTTTACATAGTATAGCATAATTTACCTTGTTTCTTATTACATAAAAATCACCTTCTATACCATTAGGCAGTTCATACCCTAATCTTTTTAAGTCATTACCGTAATAATCTTTATTACAATCGCATAACAAACCAGATTTAGAACTCATTGAAATAATATATTTGATATAGACATCCTTAAAATATCTACCATTTTTTTTATAAATAACCTCTTTTTTTACATTAGAAATAAATTTATCTTGTTTTCTGGCAGTAATGTATTTAATTGTGCTTACACAGTTATCCATCGGAATTAGGTAAAAAGCGACATCTTTATAAGTATTACTTGTAATATAATACACTTGTAATGTTTGGGGCGTTTTTACCTGCATCCACTCGCCCATGGCATGCCTGCCATATGTGTTGGAAAGATAACCAAGGGAATCAAGGCAAATATTAAATAATGAACGATATGTATCGCTATTATTATATAGAATAACATACCCTAAATTGTAATTATTTACCAAATAGAAATCAGCCTTTTCATTATCAGGTAGGTTGTTATATCCTAATAATTCCAAAGCCTCGTGATAATAATCCATATTACCACAATACAATCCCTTTTCATAACAGTTTTTTACAATATATTGAGCATATGCTTCCATAAAAAAAGGCCATTCTTTACTCATTATTTCAATACTCTCTTTTGGGAATAACACCAACATCTATGCATATACCCAATGTGTTGAATACATTTCTGATTTGCATACTGAAATTTAATGTAATAAGACATCTGCTATTCCTAATTTTTCTGTATCACACCTAATAATTGGGCTGTTTTTAACCAGCCCATTCAACTATTGGTTCAATTATTGTATAATATTGCACCTATGAAAATTATAATGGCAATGACTATAATTATCATATAAGGAGGTAAAGTTTTAACCACCTTATTAGCATTTTTTTTCTTATTAACAATATTGCTACTATCGAAAATAAAGGATTTACAATGAGGGCATATCATAGCATCAATGCCAACATCTTTCCCACATTTAGGGCATTTTGTTAAGAAAAATTTGTTAGCATCCATCTTATTTCAAGGCTCCCCATTTTGAATAGCACCAGCATTTATGAGTGTAATCAATATTTTTGTTATCACGCTCACCTGACTGAGAATTTACACAACCACCTTTGGTGCCACCTTCTATTTCAACTTGTGTATTGTTCATCGCAAGTTTGCGATTTCCAGTCCAACAACTACAAGTTCCACAACATTCTTGATTAGACGAATATACAGTAGGCATTTTTTATCTCCATTAAAATTGTTAAAATCAGTTTTAGGTATAATTTATTCTTGCATTATATCAGCCAATTCAATAATTGTTGCACCTTTATGTTTTGCTCGTCTGCAAAATCCATAGGCTCTTCCGTGGTAGCGATTATAGGCTATTATGAAATCAGCCTTATCTGCTATCCAATTATTCCGGCGAACGATGCACCAGCGTTTTCCGTGCTCAACATCAGGAGGAAAGAAAAAATCATCAATTTCTTCCTGATGATTGTTCAGGTCTTGGACACTGGTCATCATCAATACAATGCGAATATATGGAAACTCCGTCTTTTTCAGCCTGATTACCGTATGATACGTATCCCATTCATAACTACCTTTTTCGCCAACTAAAAAAGTATCTACATTATGTTGTGTAGCGAGAATACGGATTTGCTCAGCAATTCTGTCTTTAATCCCTTCCGGACGACATATACCATAATCATTGCCAAGAAAGCCACAGGTTTTCCCCATATTTCGTTCCTAAAATTATACCTATCTCGGATTTAACATAAATCACCTTTTTTGAGGAATGAGGTGAATTAGCAAAACACCAAGATGATGAATTAGTTCATAAATTGCTTGAAACTCCCTATATTTTAAGTGGTTGTGCGATTTATATACACTTAAAATAACAGGAAAAATATCTGGCGAATATGTGTAAAATTTTAGTTGAAAATAAAGGTGAATATATTTGAGGAATATTTAGCTCATAACTTATTGATTCTCCGATAAATATATAAAAAGGAGAAATTAAATGATTATAGCATATATTAGGGTGTCATCAACCCAACAAATTTACGAACATATGGAACGCGAAATCAGTGAATATGCTGAAAGAAATGGATTTAAGATTGACCGTTGGGTTGAAGAAACCATTTCCAGTCGCAAACCCTTAAATAAGAGAAAGTTAGGTCAATTATTGGAAGAATTAAAGAAAGGAGATACCTTAATTTGCTCGGAATTATCTCGTTTGAGTAGAAGTGTTCTTGAAACTTTTTTAATATTACAGACCTGCTTAAACAAAAAATGTATGGTTCAGACAATCAAAGAAAATTACCATTTGGGAAATGATTTACAATCTCAAATGTTAGCATTCTGCTTCGGAATTGCTGCCCAAATTGAAAGGGATTTAATTTCGCAAAGAACAAAATGTGCTCTCGCTAATGTGAAAGCCAAAGGCGGACGACTCGGGAGACCACAGGAAGCACAGAATAAAAAACTGAAATTAAGCAAAAATACAAAAAGGATAAAAGATTTATTAGATAAAGGGGTATCTAAAAACCAAATATCAAAAATTATGGGCGTGCAATATATGACCTTATCCAGATTTATAGATAGAATGGGCTTAAAAGGAGAACCGTAAGTTTGATGCTTGCGGTTCTGTTAAGGGTTATTTAGACTGATTTATCCACTCGCCTAACCACTGTTTGGTTTTATTATCAGTTTTACTTGCATATCACTCTTTTAAAATATAGGGATACCTCTGTCAAAATCTGACATAGTCAAAAAAATACCGCTTGATTTTTTCAATCCATCGTGATATACAATTCTTAACAGAGGTGCCAAAAGCATTTCTTAAAAAGTGAATTTATAAACCAACTTGTCCCACTTTAAGCGGACTAAAAGGAGATTAAAATGAATTTAAACGATTACCGTCAGCGGTATGCTGACTTGTATAACAAAGTAAATCAAGCCCAACAAGAATTAGACCACGAACTCATTGCTACGGAAAAAGAGTTCAGCAAGTTATATCAGCGTCAGCAGGAGATTGATAGACGCTGGTTTGTGGCTAATTTGGACTTCTTCATTAAACATAAAAAACATTTTCAATCTGATTTCGGGTTGAGCCAAATCATTGTTGATTTTCTTCTGCCATACCGCAATGCTGGAATGGTCGGCGGTGCGGCTTGGAACTCATCGTCTGACTACAAAATTCATCTCAAAGACCTGTTTAGCCTATGGGATGATGGTTTTTGCTATGAGGGGAATCCAATCATTTCCTATCAGGTTATCACCCATTATGGGCAAAAAATCATTATTGATTACATTAAAAACGGACGGATAGAACGGATTTCCCGAGAACATAAAGATGGCAAAAATCCTCTGGCATTGCCATTAGAATTGCTGGAAAAGGTTAGGAAAGCAAATCTTGCTTTTAAGCATCAATACCAAAACTGGCAAACTTACAAAACCATTGATGTGGTGAGAAATGTTTTAGAAAAGAAGGAGTCGGGCGATGCGGTGGATACGATATAGTAAAATTTGCGATACTACTGTCATTTGGTTGCTAAACAACAGGGTGTTTTTCTTCTGTCAGCCATTTCCCAAAGGCTACGAGTTTGAGTTTAAAATTCATTTTAGCCGATGGTATGACTTTGCTATCTATGGCAACGGTGAGTTTGAGTGGAAACACACATTGTCGGTATCATTCAAATTCAAACGCTCACGGGCAAAGATAAGCATATCCCTGTTTGGTTGGGAAGTTTGCATCAGGCTCGGTCAGACAGTAGTTGATGAATATGACTCTCATCGGGATATTTATTTCCCATACGGTGAATTGGTTGATAATGAGTGGAAAGCCTACCAAGATAAAGCGATGACTATCCCAGAAAACTATGTTGAGCCGCAACCCGAAGAATATAAAGAGTTTTGTGCTTCAAAATGGCTCAAAATCTATAATGAGGACTACCTTAACTGCTCGTTTGGTCGTGTGGTTGAGTTTGCACTGCCATTCCAACATTATCTCAAATTATCTTTCAACAAACCCTTTGAATACTGGGAATGGCTTGGCTTTAAGTTTGATATAGATTTTTCCAAAGGTCTCGGATTATTCGGAAAACTGATGCTCTGTAAGTTTGATTTCATCACGGAATTGGCAAAGAAAGGAGCGAAAAATGTATAAACAATTTTTTTGGCAGCGTTGGCTTGTCGGAGAAACCAGAGAAAGTTTAATAGAATGGCTGGAAAGTCAAGGCGTGTTTGTGGCTATGGGGGTAGATGATAATGAAGTAAGCAAATACAGCTTTAAAGAACTTCAATATATGGTTTTTGAAGAGGATTTTGCGTTTTTCTGGGCGACGATTGATAAAAAATATACAGGACTTCCTGTTGATATTCGGCTTGATGAAATCGGTAGCCAGCGAACCCAGAAACTCATTCATTTCTCTGAACCTCTGCTGACTTTCCAAAACAGTTATGAGGGTAGGATTTATACCGATGTTCTACCGATGAGTATTTCAAAAAATCCCAAGGTTTTGGAAAACGAGGAGTATATTCATATCAAACCCGAAGATGTGAAAGCCGTCAGGCAGTTTATTATCAAGCACTATGAATTATTGCTAAAACATTGGCGGCAAGAAATTACCACAATGGAATTATATGAGATTTTGAAGAAGGAAGCCAAGCAAGATGAAGCATTGGAAAAATTAGTGAATGAAATTAGAGAAAATATGAAAATAGTGAAAGAAAAGTGGAAAATATAGGAGGAAACAATGATTGAAACTGAAAACACCGAAAATTCGGCACAAGAAACAACTCAAAGAAAGATTAAAGCAATCCGATATAATACCGACAAGTATTGGAATTGCTATGCCATAGCAGATGCCGAAACAGGAGAAATACTTGATGACGCACAGGGCTATGGCTATAAAACAGCCCAAAATGCTTATAGATGTTGGTATTATAAGCATCGTGATAAGAGTAAAGATAAGGAAAAACGTAAAAAGGAGTATAAAATAAAGGATTGGCTAAAAATTCACAGAAAGGATATAGAGCAAGACCTTCAGGACACGCAATGGTATTATATAAAAGATGGAATTGGTGAGATAAACACAGAAGTTATGAAAAACATTTTGAAAGAGCATAATTTAGTGTTGCCTGAAACTTTTACCGCATTTGATTTACTGAAATATTGTAAGAAGCAGAATCTGTGGTTATAAAGGAGTATGGGTATAGAAGAAGCAATTAAACGCAGAGAAGATGCCTGAAATGACGACCGCTCAATATATAACTCTAACACTAATCGTATTTTATGCTTATTTGATGGGCTTAACCGCCCAATTAGAGCAACAACGAGTGTATGGGTATGAAGAAGATATTGACTTTTTCTATCCAATCACCACAGGGTTTTGGCTTATGATACACGCTTTCTATACAGGATTGGCTTTGTTGTTGGAAATATTTGGTATGAACGGTAATAAAATTTATGGAAAAATGTTTTTCCCATACACACGGTGTCTTGATACCGTTCCACATCTGGCAGAATTATTTTTCGGCTGTCTGACATCGCTACTGTATTACCCATTCACATTTATTATTATCTATATTTACGGCGACTTTAATATTTGGCTGGCTTCGCCAATAGCATTTGTAGCGTTGTGCTTACTAAATCAACTGTTTGGATACATAAATGTTGGCTACAATAAAGATGCCAGATGATATATACTATTGTCATTAAAGCGTGTGAGGATAGAGCCGTTCAATCGGACGGCTCATTTTATAAGGATATTGACAAGGTTGATATAAATCGCTATAAGTCCTATGAAACCTAATAACAGAAAGGATTTGAAATGAAAAAGCGAAAGCAAAAACGAATCAAAACAGGCGAAGAGCGATGTCTGCTATTTGACCTTTATCACAACGGGCTTTATCGTCAAAAGGTTATTGCCAACAAGAAGAAAAAGAATGACCGCAAGACTTGGCGAAACAAACTAAAAGAGGGCTATCCTTTAATTACATTTTCTATTGAATGTGCTTAAACGATAGCCCTTATTTTTATATATTCAACGTTTCCAAAGCATTTTGAATGTTCTTTGGATTGCTCCGATAGTAAATACTCAAAGTGTTGATGCTGGAATGCCCTGATATTTGCTGAATTAACGGCAACGGATAGTTGGCATTCATTAACTTGGTTAAGCAAGTTGCTCTTAAACTATGAACTCGGTATTGCTTATCTAACCCAACACCATCGTAAATTTGCCTAAAGATATGGATTATTTGTTGCTTGGAGAGGTATGAACCTTTGTTGGATTTGAACAGGTAATCGGTTGCTTTGGGTGTATAATACGGAGATGATAACAAATATTTAGCATATTTCTTCAATTCCTGCTTCATAGTTTCATTAAAATAAACTTGTAATGCCTTTTTTCCACCTTTATTTTGTTCTGGTTGGAGCAAAAATGAATCAACTGGGTTGAAGTCATTATCATATACCTGACCGATAGTGAGTTTCTGAACCGAGTGAATACGCATTGATGTCATCAACATCATCATAAACATCAAACGAGTGCGTTCTGAGTGTGATGGCATATCATTGATGAACCGCAGACAATTTTTGATGTCTGTATCAGATAACAATTTTGATTTTCCTTTCTTCATTTTCGCACCTCGTATAATATTCATTAAAATATATATAATATATATAAATGAATATTATTTAAAAGTCAAGTTTTTTAGGTGTTTCTGAAAACCTTATAAATACAGGTGTTTTACAAAAAATATTCAAAAAGATATATTTTTGAAGATTTTGTAAGATTGATGATATTGAGAGATAAAAAACGGACCTAAACCATTATCAAACACAAATTTAAAAAAGTCAAAATTATTATTTTTATTTTTTTAAAATTTATATTTTGGTAGTTTTTAAATTTTCTGGTATGTTAGCAACATAAAACAATTAGGAATAATTACCTGGATTCAAAGGCTTGGCCCTTGAATAACAGATAAATTTTATCTAAAAATAAATTGAAAGAAAATTTATATGAGCCAAACATTAAGCATCAAGGAAGCGTGTGAGTATTTAGGCATAAGCAGATATGCCCTAAATGCGGAAATTGGTGCTGGCAAAATGGATTTTCTTCAGGTTGGTAAAAGAATAAGATTTACAAAAGAGGTATTAGAAAAATGGCTAAAAAACACAGTGACCCTTACAGGGTTTTCAAAAGTGGGGAAACCTATCACACATACATTTCTTTCCCCACGGAAGGTTCAAAACACATCATCGTTAGAGAGTCTACGGGATGCTTTGAAGAAAAAGAAGCAAAACTCTACTCAATAAGAAGAGTTGCTGAAATACAAGAACAATTACGACGAAAAAGAAATGGTGAATTAGAGAGAATGACTATTGAAGAAGCGTTTATGAAATATTTTAAGGAAAAGGGACAATTTCTAACTAAACCAGAGCAACTAATTTCCAGACTTATTAAAATTAAAAATGCTTTACCTGTTTCATATTTAGATGAAATTGATGAAGTAGTTATTACAAATTTTAAGAATCAATATATTGGAAAAATGTCTAATGCTACTATCAACAGGTATTTATACCACATTTCCACAGTATTGAATACAGCCAAAAATGAATGGAAAATTAAAACGACTCCACTTATAATGAAAAAATTTAAACTGACAGAACCTGCTGAAAATGTAAAATATCTTAAAAATTGGGAAGTGGCTCAAAAAATTATTGATAAAGCAGCACTTCATTTACGACCAATTATCTATACAGCACTATATACGGGATTGAGGCTAGGAAACTTACTAAACCTCAAATGGGAAAATATTGATTTTTCTTCAAATACTATCAATGTAAAAATAAAAGATAAGAATACATTAGATGGTAAAAATCATAGTGTTCCAATAGTTCCAAAGTTGCTTACTGTCTTGGAAAATCAACCACAAATAAACGAATATGTCTTTAATTACAAAGGAAAGCCAATCAAAAGCATTTCATCTTCTTGGCGAAATATCTTTTACAAAAGAGATAAAAGTGGTAGATTTACCAAAGAATTAAAAGATAAAACTTTGCCCTATATAAATTTTCATACACTTCGACATACCGCTGCTACTTGGATTCTAAGGAAAACAAAGGATTTGCGTATAACCAAAGAAATATTGGGACACGCAGATATCAAAACAACATTAAAATATGCTCACATATTAGATGATGCCAAGAGAGAAGCACTTGATTCTGTATTTTCAGTATAATTATTTGCTATATACACATCATATTTAACCCTTGATTATACCAAGGGTTTTTCTTTGGTTAAATATGAAAACTTACACAAATCTTTCACAAAATCTATTTTTATTTTTGCAACTATTTGAAAATAATAGATAAATTTATATAAATAATCGGTCTCCAAAACCGAGTGTCGAGAGTTCGAATCTTTCTGCCCCTGCCATATTTTACCTAACTAATTGATTTAGTTAGGTATTTTCATTTGGATATCTAATAAAACAATATCTTACTATTTGTGATATACCGTAGAAGTATCAAAATAGATTGTGTGGGTGGAGCGGAAAAGTTGTAGGCAAAAGAGTTTATGGTGGTAATATTCCAATTAAAAAACTTTATAAAGAAATATCAAAATTACATCCTTCTTTGTTGCGGGGAATATTTGACAATATCTGTTGATTAAGCAAAAAAAATACATTATGTTGTGGGCAAGATTTTTAAAATAGGAAAGATAATGACCGATTTAAGTTTGATACGAAATTTTGCGATTATCGCCCACATTGACCACGGAAAGTCGACGCTTGCCGACCGCATAATCGAATATTGCGGCGGATTGCAAAGCCGCGAAATGACGGAACAGGTTCTGGATTCAATGGATATCGAGCGCGAGCGCGGAATCACGATTAAGGCGCAGACGGTGCGGCTCGAATATAAGGCTCAAGACGGTAAAACTTATTTGCTGAACTTGATTGATACACCGGGGCATGTCGATTTTACTTATGAAGTGTCGCGTTCGCTTGCTTCGTGCGAAGGTTCGGTGTTGGTGGTGGATGCTACGCAAGGAGTGGAGGCACAGACACTCGCCAATGTGTATTTGGCGCTTGATAATAACCACGAAATCGTGACGGCGCTCAATAAAATCGATTTGCCGTCGGCTGATGTTGCACGGGTTAAGCAACAAATTGAAGATGTTATCGGATTGGATACCTCAAATGCGGTGGAAGTTTCCGGCAAAACCGGCGCCGGTGTCGAGGATTTATTGGAGGCGGTTGTTAAATATCTGCCGGCACCGACCGGAGAAGAAAATGCGCCGACCAAAGCGCTCTTGATTGACAGTTGGTACGATTCTTATTTGGGCGTGGTGATTTTAGTACGGATTAAAGACGGTACCTTGCGCAAAAAACAAAATATTCGCCTGATGTCAACCGGTTTGGATTATGTGATTGATAAAATCGGGGTGTTTACACCAAAAATGAAAGATGTTGACGTTTTGCACGCAGGCGAAGTCGGGTTTATTACCGCCAGTATCAAGAGTGTGGACGATTGTAAAATCGGCGATACGATAACCGATAACCGCCAACCGTGTGCGGATATGCTTGCCGGATTTAAGCCGTCGGTTTCGGTTGTGTTTTGCTCGATTTTTCCGGTGGACAGCAGCCAATATGACGCTTTGCGTGATGCTCTGGCCAAGCTCAAGCTTAACGATGCCAGTATTGAGTATCAGCCGGAAAATTCCGGTGCACTCGGTTTAGGTTTTCGTTGCGGCTTTTTGGGTTTATTACATATGGAGATTATTCAAGAGCGAATCGGACGCGAGTTTGACTTGGATATTATTACGACTGCGCCGTCGGTGGCGTATAAGCTGTATATGACTAACGGTGTTGAAATGACACTCGATAATCCGGCCGATATGCCTGACCCGTCGACGATTAAGCTGATTGAGGAGCCGATGGTGCGCGCGACGATTATGGTGCCGGACGAATATTTGGGTTCGATTTTGAAACTTTGCACCGAACGTCGCGGCACACAAGAGGATTTGACTTATGTCGGCAATCGGGCGATGGTGGTGTATAAAATTCCGTTAAGTGAAATCGTGTTTGATTTTTACGACCGCTTAAAGTCGATTTCCAGCGGTTATGCCAGCTTTAATTATGAGCTTATCGGCTATGCACCGGCAGATTTGGTAAAAGTGCAGATTTTGATTAACGAGGAACCGGTCGATGCGTTGGCGTTTTTGTGTAATCGCACCGAAGCGGAAGCCAGAGGGCGGCAAATTTGCGGACGGCTGAAAGATTTAATTCCGAGGCATTTGTTTAAAATTCCGCTGCAAGCTTCTATCGGCGGGCGGATTGTGGCGCGCGAAACCATATCGCCGATGCGCAAAGATGTGACTGCCAAATGTTACGGCGGTGATGTGACGCGTAAACGCAAGTTATTGGATAATCAAAAGAAAGGTAAACAGCGTATGCGCCAGTTCGGCAAGGTAGAAGTGCCGCAATCGGCATTTATCGAGGCTTTGCGAATCGGGGATAATTAAATCAAAATATTAAAGCGTGTGCTGTTCATCGGTATAATCTTTGAGAACATCGCGCAGCCGCGGATTATTGACCGGTTTGCCTTGACCTATGCCGGTTGCATCGCGTCTGTAATCGGAAATAATAGCATCAAAAGAATCTTGTTCATCGTTAGTTTGCAGTGCTGTTGATTGATTTTCGAAAGAAGATGTTGACGGCTCCAAAATTGAACCGGCAGTCGCAATTTCTTGAATTTGTGGTTTGGTTGGGGCAAAGCGATTGGCAGAATTTGTCATTTGAGGTACAGTGGCCGGTGATGTATCGGCGGCAGGTGTTTTTTCAAGCGCAACAATTTCCGGCTGAGAGGTTGAATTTGCTTGACTTTGTTGTGCTTTTTTAGAAGCATCGACTTGTTTTATGCGTTTGATTTCTGACTCAAGTTTTTGCTTTGCGTTCAATTCTGACTGTTGTTTGCGCTCAGTGGTAACATATTGTTCTTGGTCCTGTTTTTGTTCGATCAGACGTTTTTTTTCTGCCTCAGCCTGTTGTTGTTTTTTTAGAGCTTCTGCATGTGCTTTTTGTTGCATTTCCACAACAACCGGATTAGGTTTACCATCAAGAGTAATGCTTTCGATGGGCGGCAATTTTTCTTGCTTATGCATATTGTTAAGCACTTTTTGCGGAATAAAAAATGGAGGCTGACTTTGAGCCGCATTTACCTTATGAATTTGCAACCCTAAAATACCGCAAACTAAAATTATCAGACTAAAAAATGCTTTTTGTTTCATTATTTTCTCCACAGATATCATAACGCTGAAACATTAACGTATCTTTAAGATGCCGTGAGTAAAATATTTTTTATGAGAGGACTTTTTATTTTTATTTTGTGTTTTTTGATAAGCTTACCAACTTATGCCGCCAACAGTGTTTGTGAGCAGGTTGCTCGTACCGAAAAATTGGTAAATTTGCGCTATATCTATGGAACTCTCGGTTTTGACGCTTCAAAATCCGAGCAGGAAATTTCTGCATTGTGTACCGACAATGCCGCCGGTTGCTTTTTAAGCCAAAATGGTGTCGGAACTTGGTCGGTTACGGATAAGATAGTTAAGTCAGGAAATCAAAATTGTGTAGTACCTGAGATTAATATTGAATATGATTTCAGCGGGGCGCGGATTTATATTATGCGAGATGGCGATGCGTGCCGAACACGCGCGGTTTTGCGTCACGAGCTGCAACATTTTACAATTTGGAAAACTACCCGCGAATGGTTTTTAAAAGATTTGAAACAATCTCTGCAACAAGCCGCAGCCCGGCTGGCAGTATTGTGTTTGCCCGAAAAACGTTGTGCCACCGATGGTATGACATATTTATCGGCTGTGGTGCAAAAAGTAGAACAACGTTGGAAAAATGTAGAGCGGCGTAATCAGGATTTGTTGGATAGTGTTGACCATTCGGCAAGCCAGCAGGTAAATTATCCGGTGTGTGCGCCATATTCTCTTAAAGTCGGGCTATTCTGAGCGATATTCGTTTTTCATTTCACTGATTTGGCGCAGCAAAGTGCGGTTTGTCATATCTGTACCGGCACCGATTTTTTTCAAATCCGTAAGGTAATCATCAAAAAGTTGCTGATACGAGTTATTAACTCGCGGATTGCGGGTTTTATAAACGATAAATCGGCGATTTTCAAGCATATCAACGTGTTGGCGGTGATAGGTGAAAATATGTTTATAATCAGCATCAAACAGTGATAAATAGCGAATTCCGTGATTAGAAAATTTCATCGTTATGCCGGATTTATGTTCAGACTTGGAATTTTGCCGCACAGTCAAAAAGAAAAATAGCGGATTGGTAGATTCTATCACGTAAACCGGACGATTTTGCGGTGCATTTTTAATAAATTCGGTAAAACGCTGTTTGCGAGCGGCATATTTTTTACGACTTTGAGTGCTTTGTGCCGAAATTTGCTCATTTAGTTTATAGTTAAGCAAGCGATATTCCGGCGGAGTTTGTCGCCAGCCCTGCTTAATTTGGTGCATTCTGGCTGTTTCGCGATTTACGCTTTGATATTCGGCTTGGAGAATCTGATTTAACTCTTTTGGCAACAAGGTATAAGAACGGATAACGGCTTGCATATATTTAGCGGCTTGAGACGGATTTATTATTTGTTTTGCCAGAATCTTCGTTATCGGCGCCGGCGGATATTTATTGCTTGCGCAAACAGGAAACACTGCAATAATGCAAAACAAAAGTACGCTAAAATATACGCTTATAATATACAGTATATGTTTTTTCATAATTCCAGTATATTGTGATAAGTATTAACGGAGGCTTAATAAATGAATGATATAGTCAAATAAAAGAGGAAAGATGAAAGCAATTTGGTGCGGAATATTGTTGATACTTTTTATGGCGGTCGATGCTTCGGCGGCTTCGTTTGAATATGCAGCGCGTCAATGTAAGGAAAAAATGCAAAAAAATCCGCCAAATGTCGAAATTGTGTATAGTTATGGCAGTCTGAAACTAGATAATACCAAAACAACAGAGGAAATAGAAAAAATATTCAAACAAACGCATCAGACAGTTGAAGCTCAAAAAATCAATGGCTTGACGACTCTTTCGCCATACGCACAGTTGGAAAGCAGCATTCAGGCAGAAATCGTAAATAATCGGGTTTGTTATTATCCGAAGGATATTCGCATACACGTAGGATATAAACCGGTGGTGTATATTGCAAGCGATGTTTCTAAAAGAGGTTGCCGCTTTATTTTGACGGTACGGCACGAACAAACTCATTTAGACATAGGTCATTTGAGTTTGCAGCTTTTTGCTCAGCGCCTAAAGCAAGAGTTTGGGCAAATTTTAGCTGATGTAGGACCGGTGATAAAGGCTCGCGCCGAAGAAGTTCCGATAAATCAAATGTCTGAACAGATGAATCAAACTTATCATAATCGGCTGAAAATTCTGTTTGACGATTTTGTACAAAAATTGCTGACAGAAAATGCACGGATTGATACTGAAGAAAACTATCGCAAAGAAAGCGATTTATGTAAGGATTAAGCACAAATTTTGTGTAACATATCTACGCATTCTTCAATATTGTCTGCCGCGTAGTCAATATATTCCACTCCTTTATCATTTTCTTTGCCGTGGCACAAACGCAGGGTTTGCATGCCGGCTTTTTTGGCAAATTCCAAATTGGAATAGCTGTCATCAATGAAAATACAATCTTGAGATTTTATTTTTGCCGCTTGGCAGAATTTTATATACACATCGACATTATCATTTTTTTTGTATGAACCGAATTCTTCCACCGAATAAAAGCGACCGGCAAAAAAATCGTATAGTTCAATATGTTTCAAAATAGCTTCGCAAGCGCTGTGAGAACTGGTTGAAAAAATGTATTGCGGACATTTGAGTTGTTTAAGCTTTTCCAAAAAGTTAGGATAGGGCACAATCGGAGCCAGATTTTGTTCTTTACGTTTGTGATAAGCGTCAAATAAATCTTTGGGATTTATGCCGTACTTTTGCACAAACAGCTCCCCGCCGTCACGATAGGTGCGATATGATTCCGTCACCATTGCTTTAGCGGTTGTAAAATCCAGAGGAAGATGTAAATCTTCTATTGCAGCTTTAGCGGTTATGGTATCCATCAAATCGTGAAATTCGGGAGTTTCCCGATACAAAGTATTATCCAAATCCCAAACAATTACCTTATACATTACATTCTCTTACATATTTAAACCTTATGGAATATAACATATTTTTTTGCAAGGTCAAGTTTTAAAAAGGACAGATTGAAAATATCCTTTGTTCGCATATATTTTGGGCGAAAAGGAAAGATATATAATGCGATTTGGAGCTAAACTTTTTTGTGCTTGGCTTTCTGTTTCGGTCTTTACAAAAACCGAAATTATGTGGGAAAATTATGAAAATATATGGCAAAATTCCGATGTTTTTGCTACTATTTTTGCTGTGTGTCAGGAAATACAAATATATTAAAGTTTAGCTTCTACCAAAGGTGTAATATATGCTAAAACCGCAGCAATATCCAAATCAGATGTGTCTATTACCACTGCGTCATCAGCAGGTTTGAGTGGGGCATTTGCACGGTTGCTGTCACGTTTATCACGTTCTATCATATCGGCCAAAACTTTTTGATAAGTAGTGATAAGGCCTTTTTGCAAAAATTCTTTATAACGACGCTTGGCACGAACTTCAGTTGATGCCGTAATAAATAATTTTAAGTCGGCATTCGGGCAAATTACCGTACCGGTATCTCGGCCGTCATAAACCACACCTTTTGCCGGCTTGCCGTCGGCAAAAACAGGATTTAAGGCAAAATTTTTCTGCATATCAAGTAAGGCTGCTCGCACTTCCGGATATGCCGAAACTACAGAAGCCGCACTGCCTCCAATATCAGAGCGAAAATCAGGATGCAAAGAAAGTTCCATCATTTGCGGAAAAGTCAGTTCTTTAGCAATTTTGAATGCGGCCGTTGTATTCTGTAAATCCGTTGCCGTAAGCACCATTTGCAAACCGACAGCTCGGTATACCATACCCGTATCAAAATACGCTAATCGATATTTATTGGATAAGTATGCGGAAATTGTGCCTTTGCCGGCGGCAGCCGGTCCGTCTATGGTGATAATCATTATTTGCGTCCTTATTTTTTAAGTTAATTTTATATTTTCATTAACATATATTATGATATATTGGCAATCGAAAATTGATTTATGCAATATTTTTTGTTGTTAAAAGGAGAAACCTGATGAAATTTCTGATTGCAGATGACCACGAATTGTTTTTGCAAGGGTTGGAATTTATTTTGCGTAAAGAATATCCGCAAACGGAAATTGTGCTTGCCAAAAGTTATACGGATATTTTTTCCATTTTGGGTAAGCAAAATGGTTTTGACCTGATTTTGACGGATTTAGCTATGCCGGGGGCTGATTGGTTGGAGGCAATAGCCAGAATACATCAAATATGTCCTGATGTGCCGATTGTGATTATTTCTGCAGTGTTTGAGCGGGAAATATTGCAAAAAACTTATGATTTGGGGGTATCAGGATATGTTTCAAAAGCATTTCCCAATAGTTTGATAATCGGAGCAATAAATTTGGTGTTGGCCGGAGGGGTTTATATTCCGCCAGAAATTTTGCAAATGAGCGAAAAATCATCATCAGAAAAAGTACAGAAATTGCTTAAAGATTTGAACCAGAATGCGCATAAGACCGATAAATCTTTGACCCCGCGGCAAACTGAAGTTTTGCATTGTTTGGCAGAGGGGCTTTCTAACAAACAAATTGCCTATAAATTGAATGTGAGCGAAGGAACGGTTAAAATTCATATTACGCTATTGATGCGGACATTGGAGGTTACCAATCGAACAGCGGCAGTGCGTAAGGCTGTGCAATATGGCTTGCTTAAAGACGGAGAATGAAAATGAGTGTGATGAATGAACTGCCACCATATATGCGGATTTTATTAAACAGGGTGTATAGTCATCGTTTATATTCCGGCATTTTAGATGATTCACGCGTGGTCGCTTTGACCTCATTATGGTCGGATAAGCGCATAACTAATGATATTTTACGCGATATTACCAAAAATGCCCATGTTTTACAAATAGGGTTGACTTTTGGTAATGAAATTTCTGTCGTTTATGAGCACGTTAAGAAAAACGGAAAACTTGATGTTTTTGATGTTTCCGAAGTGCAAATTGAGGCGGCGAAAGACAAGTATTTAGATGAAGATATTTGTATTATGAACTACGATGCATCTTTGCCGTGGGACGAAAAATATGACGTGATTATTTGTTACAATTTGTTACATGAATTACCGTTAAAAACACGGCGTGCGGTAATGGATAATGTACTCAGTGCCTTAACTAATGGCGGCAAGGCTATTTTTGTGGATTATGCTGAGCCGGAAATTTGGAATCCGATTAAATGGCCTCTCTTTTTATTTAATCGGCTATATCGTCCATTCGCCGAAAGTTTGTGGAACCATCCGATTGAAAGTTTTTGCTCAAAAAAAGATGAATTTCGTTGGCATCATACCTATTATCGCGGTAAAACATATCAAAAAACCGTAGCGGTGCGCAAAATTTTAAGTAGCGATGATGTTTTGAAACTTACAAAAATCTTTCGCGGCAAATAAGAGCGATAGTCAGAAAGATATGGTATTTGAGCTTAATCGCTTATTGGGTTGTAAATTCACAATTATCCAAAATAAAATTCATTTCCTCTGCCGGTGAGATACGCTGTATGGCCGAAAAGTCATACCCTTCTTCTGAGGGCACAACTGTTGCTTCTAAAATTTGTAAATATTTGCGTATTTGTACAGCATTAAGCCGACAATCAAACGTAATTTGTCGGGAAGATTCGGTTTCAGCGGGTGTGGTTTTATTGTTTTGTAAAACAAATTGATAATGGCATAAATCTTCTGTTTTGCCGACAATTTTGCGAGTAGCGGTGATGGCAGCAGTGTTTTCTGTTTGTTTAGCCGCTGAGCAGGTTGGAAAGTTTTGCCGAATTTCGGCAGTATTATCGATTTTATCGCGTTTAAAGCGGCAAATTTTACGGTTAGACATAATAGCATAAGCTGCCAAATAATCCGCATCATTTTCAATTTGCCGATTGTCCCAACGCGGTGAATATCCTTTAGACTGGTAGCTGTGTAACGCATTGGAATACTCCGTTGCTTGCGCTAAAGTAAAAGAGCAATCTTGTGTAATATGTACGCCGGTATTGGTTGTGCCTTCTATGTGTAATTTGCATTGTTTTTCAGCAGTAGGCTCAATGGTATAAGTTGTATTGACTTCAATATCATCAGACTTTATGGGATTTTGAAAACTGTATGCGTGGCAATTTTTCAAACTTTTATAAAACTCTTGCGGTAAATTCAGCTGCTCAAAATTTATACCTATACCCAAGATTTGTGCTTTGGCATGATTGGCGGCACATAATAAAAAACAGCATAAAATGGCTTTAGTCAGGTATTTTAATCCGCTCAATGTCAGCTCCTATGGCTTTAAATTTTTCTTCCAGATGTTCATAACCTCGGTCCAGATGATATACGCGGTTGACGGTGGTTTCTCCATCAGCCACCAGACCGGCTAAAATGAGTGCAAACGATGCACGCAAATCGGTAGACATTACCGGAGCGGCCGAAAGTTTTTTTACTCCGCGTACAATTGCTGAAGCGTGGCCGTGAACATTGATATTTGCGCCCATACGCATCAGTTCCGGAACATGCATAAAGCGGTTTTCCCAAATACTTTCCGTTACCATTGCTGCACCTTCGGCAACACACATCAGAGCCATAAATTGAGCCTGCAAGTCAGTCGGAAATCCCGGATAGTAGTCGGTATAAATATCTTGCCCATACAAAGTGGCATTTTGTGCATCCACAGTAAATCCGTTATCAATTATTTCCACTTTTGCACCGCATTTTCGCAAAATATCAAGAGGAGCTTGCAAATATTGTGCCGGGGCGTTTACAAGTTCTACCCTGCCATGTGTGATGGCTGCGGCAACGGCGTATGAACCGGCCTCAATGCGGTCATTGATAATTTCGTGCGTTGTGCCATGTAATTTTTCTACTCCGTAAATGGTAAGTGTAGAAGTATTGGCTCCTTCAATATTTGCTCCCATTTTATTAAGCATATTTATCAAATCAGAAATTTCCGGCTCTTTGGCGGCATTTTCAATAACAGTTGTACCTTCAGCCAGCGCGGCAGCCATCAAAATATTGCAAGTTGCTCCGACAGAAGCTGAATGAAAAGTGATGTGCGCACCTTGCAATCGACCTTTGATATCTGCCACTACATAGCCATTTTTTATTTCTATTTGTGCACCCATTTGTTCCAGAGAGCTTAAATGGATATCCATAGGTCTTGCACCGATGGCGCATCCTCCGGGTAGTGAAAGTTCGACGTGTCCGTATTTTGTCAGAAGTGGTCCTAAAACATAATAAGAAGCTCGCATTTTGCGTACAAAATCATATGGCGCAATCAGGCTTGTCGGTTGCTGAGTGTAATAGGTTATGGTTTGCGTCAGATGCCCATTGCGCTGTTCTGATTTTGCTTCAATTTGAGTGCCGAGTTGTAGCAATAGGGCGTTTAAGGACTTTATATCTGAAAGAAACGGAATATTTTGAATTGTCACCGGTTCGTCAGTGAGTAAACTGGCGCAAATAATCGGTAAAGCAGTGTTTTTGGCACCGCTGATAAATACTTTTCCAAACAACGGATTACCGCCGATGATTTTAATCTTGTCCACGTTGTTTCTCCTTTATTTCTTTTTGTTTACTAAGTTCTGCTTGTTGCTTTTTGCGTTTAGCGATATTCTTTTGCAAAGCTCTAGCTTCTTTTTCAAAGCGGATTTGTTGTTGTGATTTTTGTGTACTCATATAAAGTTCCTTAAAAAAACAAATTAAATTATAAGCATTATAAAATATAGGTGCGGTAATACAAGCAAAGAATGTCTTTAATCACAGAAAACAGGAATATGTAGATTCAAGCTAGAAGCCGAACGATTAGGAAGAGAAGAACAATGAGCACGGATTATTCCATTTAAGAACCTTCATCGGTCGGTTGTTAATGCTGTTTTGAATAATATCAATTTGATGTTGAGAAATCAAGTCGAAGTTGGTTTTATTGGGCAAAAACTGGCGCAAAATTTTGTTTCTGTTTTTTAATATTTTTTGGGTATATAATTCTTTCATCGTGTGGTTCTTTTATTTTTCAATTACCGACTACACGATTCTTTTTTTGTTTGCTACTTTTTTATTTCTCTTAAATTGTTCGGCTTCTGTTTTTAATTTACAATATTATAAATTTTTTAATTTAGAGCTTGACAAAGTATAAAAAATATATTACTTAAGCAAGCAAAGAGTTTATCGCGGGGTAGAGCAGCTTGGTAGCTCGTCAGGCTCATAACC
>DEST01000025.1 GCA_002361365.1 Alphaproteobacteria bacterium UBA3307 | reverse complement strand
AAAGTATAAAATCCCTTATCAGAGGAAACTTACAAATACCTCTGATTTGATTATAAATTTTAAATTGTCACTTTCTTTGGGTTTTTGACTTAGATTTTCCGGTGTTTTTATCAAATTTAAACAAGTCTCTTTCCAACTTAATATCTTCTTCAATATCAAACAGCGAAACCGTAATTTCTATGTTTTGCGGATCGATTACCTTCCATTGTTTAAGACGAAACGGCGCTTGGTCAAAAATAAGTGTTATTGGCTTAACACTCGGTGTTTTCGGCATTTCTACCGTTACTGCCACTTGTCCGCTATCCTTATAAAAATCAACCACTTTCAAATCTCCGTTGTTAAAGTTGATTTTTTTAGTCAGAATCATTGTAGCCGGAATATCTTTATAATCAATATTCGTAATTTGGTCAAGTTCTTTGTCGTTATATATAATATAATCGCCGTTTCCGACAATCAGCAAAGATTCCGGTGCCGTGTATTCCATCCGAATTTTGCTAGGTTTGGAAATATAAATTTTACCTTCTGCCGTACCACCGTTACTGGCCATTTGCACAAAACCGGCTTTAATGGAAGTCAGATTGTTCAAATAATTTTCAATTTGAGTCAAATCAGCCTTATCGGCACTTGCAACCGAGCAAAAAAACAAGCCACACAGCAACATTAGTAAAAACTTTTTCATTATCATATCTCCTTTTTCTATTTAATTAATGGTGCGTTTCAATTCATCCATATGCGGCAAGACATAATGTTCAATCAAAAATCCGATTGATTTTTCCGCCATTTTATCACAATCCATCACAGCATCAAATACATTTTTTCGTTTTTGCTCTGTAGAGATATTTTTAGCCAATGTCTTATACAATAAAGCCAAACGACTCAGAGAATCCGTAACTTCGCCGATGTATGCCGGAATTTTCAAATTCTCTTGTCCACCAAAAAAACCTTCAACAAATCCTAACTCCAACTGTTCAAATCGTTCCTGACAAGCTTGAGATAAATCGCCTTCAGCAGGCAAGGACGGCAGTTTAACACGATTTTTCTGCACAAGAGTAAACATTTCATCCCACAACCCCATAAAAAACTTAAAAAACAAATCCGCCTCATTTTTAGTTTCAAGCCGCGGAGTTTTATTATCTGTCCACAAAGACGCAATAACGTCTGTCGGACGGAGTTCAACATTGGGACTGCATATGGCGCCGGCAAAACGGAGCTTTATTACTCCTAAAGGTGCCGGACAAGCATAGTGCAAAAGAAACTTTTTAAATTTATCATCACCAATATATTTATTTTCGCTTTTCATTTTAAAATTCTTCGTTTATGATGTTGCAAACTGATAATAATTTAATGGAGTTTTTAAAATTGTCCAGACTAAAAATTTATGTTACAGGTATGTTAATGCTTTTTTTGTGCGGTTGCGGATTGTTTAATCCGTATATAGACCGTCGTCGCAACCCCGGAGTTTCAGATACAGCACATCTCTATACCGGTCCGTCAACGCCGGAACAACCGGTTGTGTGCTATAATCCGTTACTGACAAATGATAACGAATTACAACAAATTGCCGATGCCGAATGTATAAAGCACGAAACCGGAATCAAAGCGGAATTTGTGGAAAAAACGCATTTTGACGGTAAACTTTTGCTGCCGAGCCACGCACATTATCGTTGCGTAAAAGAAGACGAGAATCAATCACAAGAGGATAAAAAAGATGAACCTGCTGCTTGAAAATAAAATAAACACTGAACTTTGCAAAATTTTCAACAAACTCAAACTTGATGACAGATTTGCGTTTGTAAAAGTTTCCGATCGTCCGGATTTAAGCGATTTTCAGTGCAATGGTGCATTGGCACTGGCAAAAATTACTCATAAAAATCCACGCGAAATCGGCACAATGATTGCCGAAGAATTGCAAAAATGCACATTTTGCGAATCGATTTCGGTTGACGGTCCGGGTTTTATCAATCTTAAGCTTAAAGATGATGTTATTGCTCAAAATGCCGATGCTATGGCTGATGATGAACGTTTGGGATGCGGTATGGTTGAAGACCCGCACAAGGTTGTTTTGGATTACGGCGGACCGAATGTAGCCAAGACGATGCACGTTGGACACTTGCGCTCTGGCGTTATCGGAGAATCCGTCAGTCGAATTGAGCGCTTTGTCGGTAATGATGTTATCAGTGATGTGCATTTAGGTGACTGGGGCACACCGATGGGTATGATTATATCCGAAATCATTATGCAAGACGGTAGTTTAGATAAAGTTTACGACTATGATATCGCGCAAATTACCGAATTCTACAAGCAAGCAAACATTCGTTGCAAAGATGATGAAAATGCTCGCGAAAACGCACGTCAAATTACGGCAAAATTACAGGAAGGCAACACACAATATCGCCGCGCGTGGGAACATTTGCGCAACGAATCCCTGAAAGCCATTAAGGCAAATTATGAACAGCTTGATGTCAACTTCGATTTATGGTGGGGTGAAAGCGATGCGCATCAGGTCTGCGGTGAAGTTGTCCGAATTGCTCGCGAAAATGATATTTCCGAAGTAGACAACGGTGCAACCATTATTCGTTTGGAAGAGAGTAATAAACCAAAACCGCCGGTCATTATTGTTAAAAGTGACGGTGCTTTCGGATATCAGTTGACGGATATTGCCACAATTAAAATGCGGGTTGAAGATTTACATGCACAAGAAATTGTCTATTTCACTGACAGCCGACAAACTTTACACTTTGAACAAGTATTTGAAGCTGTGCAAAAACTCGGTATTGCCCCAAATGTGAAACTACAGCATATTGTGTTCGGCACAGTAAACGGAGCAGACGGCAAACCGTTTAAAACCCGTGACGGCGGCGTGATGGATTTAGAAACACTGATTGCGATGTCTAAAGAAAAAGTCAGCCAGTCACTGCCGAAACCGAATGAAGTTGAAGGTTACGGCACAGCAGAAATCGAAAAATTGACTCAGCAAATTGCAATTGCGGCAATTAAATTTCAAGACCTCAAAAATACCATTGCATCCGGTTATGTGTTTGAGCTTGATGATTTTGCTAAATTTGAAGGCAAAACAGGACCGTATATTCAATATGCCGTTGCTCGTATCAATTCGGTTCTGCGCAAAGCGGCTGCAAGCGGTTTACAAACAGGTAATATTGTATTACAAGCGCCGGAGGAACGCTCTTTGGCACTAAAACTGGCGCAGGTTCATAATGTGGTAATGCGCGCCCATACCGATAAAGAACCGAGCATTATTGCCGAATATACATACAACTTAGCACAAACATTCAGCACATTTTATAACGCTTGCCCAATGATGAATGCTAATAATCAGGAGCTTGTATCCTCGCGCCTGAAATTGGCGAAATTGACGCGCGACATACTAAAGCTTATGCTGTATCTTTTAGGCATTGAAGCGCCGGAAGTAATGCTAAAGGCTGAAAATAAATAAACAACACAAGATATAACATATAAAAAAAGCGACTCGCAGCATATTTCAGCGGCGGGTCGTTTTTTAATCAAGAGAACCAAATTCATCACGCGTGATAATTTTGCCTAAGCGATTATTTGAATTTGTATGCACATTTAAACACTAAAGGAGGAGGATACACTATGGAAAAGCTGTTCAAATATCCATTCCGTTGTTGTCCCCCTTGCGCTTTTTCTTAAAGGCATCACGGGTGCGCTGATACTCAGTCGGTACACGGTTCTTTTTGTGCTCCCCTTTTTGCTTTTTTGTTTGTTTTGGGGAATTCTTTGTCTTATTTGCCATAAATCAATGGATTAAAGAGTTAATAATACAGTTAACTAACACAAATATTCAAAATCGGGTTCGGATGTAACATATTGCAAACTATTTGTCAAGTCAGATAATAAATATTTTTGATTTTTTTTATTCTGTGATTTACTTTTTAAATTTATAGCGTATAATGATGCCAAATTTAAAGGATATATATGCTGAAAAAACTGTTTGCTAAATTTATCAATACGCATTTTGTGAGCGACTATCGCCAGATGTGGCAATATATTCGGCCATATTGGGGACGTGCTCTGCTTGCGGTTTTAATTACCATTCCGATTGGAGCGCTGGATGCTGTGATTGCGTGGGCACTCAAGCCGTATATGGACGTGATGATGTTGGAACAAAATACGCAAACTCTTTGGATTCCGTTGGTAATTATTGCCTTTTCCGCCTTACAGGGGATATTAACTTTTTCGGCAACATATTGCAACAACTGGGTAGGCAACAGAATTGCTGCTGATGTAAAAATAACCTTATTTCAAAAATTGATGCGTTTTGATGCCGGATTTTTTGATTCTAATACTTCCGGTAATGTGATTATGCGTTTCAATAGCGATGTAGATGCCGCCTGCAGCGGACTTTTAAGTAACTTAAAACAATTTTGCACTCGCTTTTTTTCTTCTGTTTCTTTGGTGGCTGTATTGTTTTATAATTCGTGGAAATTGGCGCTGATTGCCGTAATGGTATTGTTCTGTGCTCTGTTTCCGCTCACCAGAGTGCGCCGAAGAATTAAAGATATAAATGAAGAAACTTTATTCACCAACGCTGAAGTAATGACGCATTATAATGAAGCTTACGGCGGCAATCGGGTAATCAGCTCATATAATTTGTATGAATATGAAAATAAGCTCTTCGACCAAACTTTGCATCACGTTTTTAAGCTCGGAATGAAAATGGTGCAACGTACCGGAATGCTCTCGCCTTTTATGCATTTTGTGGTTTCAATCGGTATTGCATTGGTAATTTGGATGGGTAGCTATCTGATACTCTCTCATCAGATTACGGCCGGTAATTTTGTGTCTTTTATTGCCGCGTTAATTTTGCTGTATAACCCAATTAAAGGAATAGGAAACAGTTTTAATAATGTGCAAGTGGCTCTTATGGCAATGGAACGTGTATTTGAATTGCTTGATAACACTCCGCTTATTCAAAATCAACCCAATGCCATAGAACTGACAGATGTTAAACAAGGAATAGAATATAAAAATGTTTGCTTTGAATATGTTGCCGGCAAACCGGTGCTGAAAAATATAAATTTAAGCATCAAAAAAGGAGAAACAATCGCGCTGGTCGGCAATTCCGGCGGTGGAAAATCTACCTTTGTCAACCTATTGCCGCGGTTTTATGATGTAACCGGCGGAAATATTTTGATTGACGGCAAAGATATCCGAGAATACACCCTCGAATCATTACGCGATAAAATTGCCATCGTTTTTCAGGATAATTTTCTGTTTTCCGGCACCATCAGAGATAATATTTTGCTAGGCAACGAAAATGCCTCACCGGAAGAAATAGACCACGCAGTCAAAATGGCGTTTGTTGATGATTTTTTGAAAAATCTGCCTAAAGGTTTAGATACGGATATAGGCGAGCGCGGCAGTCTTCTTTCCGGCGGACAAAAGCAAAGAGTGGCAATAGCACGAGCTTTTCTGAAAAATGCGCCTATAGTGATTCTGGACGAAGCAACCTCGGCTCTTGATAACAAATCGGAGGCAGTTGTGCAAAAAGCCATAGAAAATTTGATGAAAGACAGAACAGTAATTGTGATTGCGCATAGATTATCAACCGTGCGTCACGCCGATAAAATTGCGGTGATAAATTATGGTAAAATTATCGAAAGCGGCACCCATCAAGAACTGCTTAATCAACCGGAAAGTGTGTATGCTTCGCTATATAAGGCACAACTAAAATAGGACAGTTTATAAAATATAATTAACATACATATTAACTTAATACTTTATAATTATGAATTGGATTCAAAGGATAAAGCAAATGTGTCGAATCAGATTCGGTACATTAAGCATTGAAGAACTGGCTTGTTTATGCGCCATCTATGACGAATTTTGCGTCACGAAAAAACAATTGTCGTGGCTGAGCCTGAAAATGTGGAAAAAGCTCACCCGAGAAGATTGCGAGAAACTCTTGGAAATTTATCTGCGCTACCATACGGCAGATGAAGGATTACTCAAAATCAATTGGGCACTTAATACCAAATCGATACGCCATGCCTATCTGCATAGCTTGTGCACGCGCAAACCAGAACTGACAAACGCCGAAGAACAATGGCTTTGAACTGCGGTGAGCCCGGAGCATTTCGTTGCTTGCCGAGAAAACTTAAACTTTCGGGGCAAAATGAGTATAATCTTATAGAATATGGTAATTTTGAGACTATCAAAGACTATATCATAGGACATACTCTGTATGAAGGCTGTGAAGCTAAATTGGCTGTTGGGGCAACCGATAAAGAAAATCCAAAGCGTGCTGACGAATATAAGCGACTTTTAGATATTTACTTTGACGTACACCTGAAAACTTTCGACCACAAAATATATACCGAATTTATGGCTCAATGGTGTCTGTTCGGAGATGTGTGCAACGATAAGTTTATGATGATGCTGATTGAAAAATGCAATATGGACGACTATGTTTTGGAAAATGCCGTCATTCGCCGAATGGCTGAAAAACTGCCGCCCAAATATCTGATATGGTATCTGGCATACAGCTATATCCCCGACAAAGACTTGGCAGATGAATTGCTTAAAAAGGACATTTCCGAGCATTTGCGCGATATGATTGCTATTTCCACGCGGAGGCATACTATTCATAAAATGGTGTCAAAAGTACTGTTATTTGCATCTGATGATTGGTATGATGATGAATTAGATGCTTATCACAAATTTGCCCGTGAAGAAAATGCCCAAAAACGAATGGCAGACTTAGAAGAATTTCTGAAACCGCGTTTTGCAACAGGTTCTATTTCTCCTGCAATGTCTGCTTGGGTGGCTGCGCGCTGTCCAAAGTTGGCCAAAGTCGCTCTTGAAAATATGCAAAGATACGAGCTGCACATTTGCAAAACAACATCTTTTATTAATTACCTTCACAGCATTCGCGAAGGAGGAATTAACTGCTAATCCCAAAGGCGTTTCCGATAACACGGAAACGTCTTTTTTTGTGCATAAGTCTGAAGATAAGTATGTGGAAAACTATTTTATAAGATAGGGATAAGTCTGTTAATATTTTGTGCATAACCTTGTGAATTATTTTTCATTTAGGGTATAAACCACCTTCAATGCATCGGAGGCCGACGACGTTATACCACCGGCATAGCCGGCTCCCTCTCCGCACGGATATAGTCCTTTGATATTGCTCTGCATGGTATCATCACGCACAATCCGCACAGGTGATGAACTGCGCGTTTCCACACCTGTCAAAACGGCATCACGTTTATCATAACCGCGCAATTTTTTTGCCATTTCCATAATTCCGCCACGCATAGCATCAGCAATTTCTGCCGGATAAAGAGCATCAAAATGACACCACGTGACTGACGGTTGATAGCTTGGCTGGATATCTCCGCCGTGCTTACTCGGTTTGGCCTGTAAAAAATCCCCTACCAACTGAGCCGGTGCCTGATAATTTTTGCCCCCCAAAGCAAATGCACGTTCTTCCAATTTTCGCTGAAAATACATACCGGCAAGCGGATGCGGACTGGCAAAATCATTTGTTCCGACACCAACTAACAGAGCAGCGTTGGCATTTTCTCTATCACGCGCAAACTCACTCATACCATTGGTCACCACGCGCCCCTGTTCCGATGCCGCAGCCACCACTGTTCCTCCCGGACACATACAAAACGTATATACCGAGCGACCGTTTGGCAAATGCACGGCCAATTTGTAATCTGCCGCTCCCAAATACGGGCTCTGTGCCGCTGCTCCGTATTGCGCCTGATTGATTTGCGTTTGTTTATGCTCTATCCGTGCTCCTACCGAAAATGGCTTTTGTGTCATATAAACTCCGGCGGCATACAGCATTTCAAACGTATCGCGCGCACTATGCCCTATAGCTAAAAACACGCGTGTTGCCGATAATTCATACATTTCATTGTTATGACAAACTTTAATTGCCTGCAATTTTGAATCCTTAACAATCAAACCTTCAAGTCGACTGTTAAAACGGTATTCTCCTCCAAGTGCTTCGATTTTTCTACGCATATTGCGCACAACAATACGCAGATTATCCGTACCTATGTGTGGCTTTGCCAGATAAAGAATCTCCGCCGGAGCACCTGCCTCATAAAGTTCGTGCATTACTCTGGCTGTAAATTTGTCCTTTTTAATTCCGCTCATAAGTTTGCCGTCGGAAAATGTGCCGGCGCCGCCTTCACCAAACTGCACGTTGGTTTCTGTATCCAAAACACCTGTTTTCCAAAAAGCATCAACCTTTTTCTGGCGTGCATCGACATCGGCACCGCGTTCTAAAATAATCGGGCGCAAACCAGCTTCTGCCAATGCCAAACCGGCAAACATACCGGCCGGACCGCTGCCGACAACTATCGGACGGGTGCCGTCATTTTTAATCTTGAATACCAATTTTTCTTCCGCCGGCAAATTTTCAATATCTTTATCCTTCGGCAATACCGCATTTGTATTGCAATCCACGCTGAACACAAAATGCACATTTTGTTTGTTACGCGCGTCCACCGATTTTTTGGATATGCGAAAATTGTGCAAATCTTCCGGTTTGCAATGTAATTTATCTGCTGCCGCCTGATGCACATTTTGTTCTGTTGCGGCAAGCGGTTGCTTTATGTTGTTAATACGCAGCATTTTACCTCTCAATGCTACAATCATACACTTAAAAAAATAAATCCGCAACTATTCTTTTACAGCCTCATCTGCGACTTTTTCTTCTGAATGAGAACGAAACATATCCCAAAGTGCACGCCGATACATCCATAAGTTAATTAAGCCGAGCGCAAACGCCAAACCGCCAAACACATACAAAAAGAAATACCAATTAAAATTATCCGCCGTCAGCATAACATCTTGATGTCTTACGCGCAAAGCAAACAAAGCGCCTGAGGTTAAAAATGCCGCCCCAATAAAGGCTGTAGTCCAAATACGCCGCACTAAAATACGGTTACCGGTAGCCGCGGTAATAATATAAATAAACAGCAATGCTGCCAAAACATAAATTTCCATTTTTTTCTCCTTTAACAAAAGAAAAATAATCTCGACAACGTAAAATTCAAGCATAAAAAAAGGCCGGAAACCATCCGACCTTTTTGGGGCGATTATTCCAGTTTTGCCCGAATTTGTGGAGCTTCATCGTTGATTTTTTGCCGTATCTTCGCCATAGCGTTTTTCATATTCTCTGCCGCAACTTTGCGTTGAACATCTTCTTTATTATATCCCCAATACAATGCGGCATATTCTTCATTTTCAACACGCTCGACATAACGCTTGATAATATCATTTTGCTTATTTTGTACTAAAACCTCAATTTCCAGAACTTGTTCGGCATTATCAAACGGCATACCTAAAATTGTCGGTATAAACATTAAATTTTTTGAGGCGGCATAAAGTTTATTACGTTTCGTTTCGCCATAGTTGATTCGCATCGTTATAGTGCCTTTTGTCTTACCGGTCTGCTCCATAATATTTTCGCGGACTTCTTTGCTGAAAATATTAACGGCATCGGCAATGCGTATATCCTTCCTTACATTATATACAGCACGAATGCTCCTGTAATCCGGCTTTATTTCCAAAATCGGCAATAAATGACTATTCGGTTGAATTGCCGGATTTAAGTCATCATAACTCAACAATCGACACGAAGACAGAAACAACAAGCAAACCATAAGCTCTGCAAACTTCCGCATATTCCATTCCTTTATAATAGGCAAAATTTATCCATTCAGTCTTCGTCGCCCATCGGTTCGCTTTCGTCGCCAATCATTTCGGTTGTCAAATGACCGGCATCGGCACGAATTTTCTTTTCTATTTCATCGGCAATTTGCGGATTTTGCTTTAAGAAATTCTTGGCATTTTCACGCCCTTGTCCGATTTTATCACCATTATATGAGAACCATGCGCCAGATTTTTCCACAATACCGGATTTTACGCCCAAATCAATAAGTTCGCCGGTTTTGGAAATACCTTCGCCATACATAATGTCAAAGTCAACCGTTTTAAACGGCGGTGCGACTTTGTTTTTCACAATTTTGACACGTGTCTGTGAACCGATAACTTCATCTTTGTCTTTAATCGCACCGATACGACGAATATCCATACGTACGGAAGCATAGAATTTAAGTGCATTACCGCCGGTTGTAGTTTCCGGATTGCCGAACATTACACCGATTTTCATACGAATTTGATTTATAAAAATAATCAGTGTATTTGAGCGGGCAACGGTTGCCGTCAATTTGCGCAGAGCCTGACTCATCAAACGTGCCTGCAACCCCATATGCGAATCGCCCATTTCACCTTCTAATTCTGCCTTTGGAACAAGCGCCGCCACCGAATCAACCACCATAACGTCAATTGCACCGGAGCGCACCAATGTATCGGCAATTTCCAGTGCCTGTTCACCTGAATCAGGTTGTGAAACCAACAAATTTTCAACATCAACGCCGATTTTTTTTGCATACGATGGATCTAATGCGTGCTCGGCATCAATAAAAGCACATGTGCCACCGGTTTTTTGCGCCTGTGCAATCACACTCAGAGCCAATGTGGTCTTGCCTGAGCTCTCCGGCCCATAAATTTCAATGATACGCCCTTTAGGCATACCGCCGATACCGAGTGCAATATCAATTCCCAAAGAACCGGTAGAAATTGCTTCAATATCAATATTGGTGTTCTGCCCCAAACGCATAATAGACCCCTTTCCAAAGGCTTTTTCGATTTGGCTCAGGGCTGCATCTAACGCTTTATCTTTTTCCATATTTTTATCCTTAAAAAATGTTAATCTTTATCTTTTTATGACGTATTTTTTGCAAAAACTCAAACAAAGAATACATTTATCCGCTAAAATGTATATTGTTCTGATTTTGTTCTATTTTCAAGTTTTATTTGAAGTCCTGTGAATAAATCGTTAAAAATTTTGTTATTTTTGCATATTGTGCTAAAACAACGACAAATTTAGGAGAAAAAATATGCTAAAACACGCAACAGAGCTACTCTATCTACAATATGCACAATGCATTGAGGTTGTCAAAAATGACACTTTTTACAGCTACTATGCTGAAGAAAAACTCCGTCATTCACTACAAGTTGCCGGTGCCGGAAATTATTTGGTGCGGCATATAAATTGGCTCGAAGATAAATCTCCCGAATATATTGAAATGGTGCGCACAGCCGTTTTGTTGCATGACGTCTGCCGTTTTTCCGAAATTATAAAAATGTATCACGGTGTTAAAGGTTACGACCACGGAGTCGCCGCTTATGAGTTTTTAGAGCACACACCATTATTTGATGATATTCGTATTCGTCTGCCGATAAAACATCACGGACATTTAATCGATGATTTATATGCTGATGAAGAATATCGGAATTTGCCTGACGATTTGCGTGAAGAAGTGCAAAAAATATGCTTTATTGTGCGTGATGCCGATAAGATTGCTAACTTCAATATGGTAACGCATGAACCCCGTTATTTGCCTCTGTTTATTAATATCGACCGACCGCTTGAGCCGCAAGATTTAATTATATCCGAACATATAAAACAAGCAGCATTTATTGAAAACACCGTACCTAAGCCGTTTTATACCGTTGCTGACCGTGCTGCTGCATTTTTATCTTGGTACACAGATATAAACTATCGTGCATCTCTCGACTACTGTGATAAGCTTGGCGTCACCGATTTAATGTTTGCCATGTTTGAAAAATACTGCGGTGATGTTGAATTTAAGCAAAAATACACTGCATTTGTACGTCATTATTTGGATTCGCATATTTTTATATCATAGCTTATTTTGCGTTGTTTTAAATTATATTGATGTATTGACAAATGCCATATATAAGGTTATATCACAAAAACAATTACTAATTATTTTAGAGTTATGAAGAAAAAACAGATTTTAAATTTATCCCGCATTCTCGGCAGAATGAAGCAGGTTAAACGCACCGGCTGGATTCGACACAAAGTGATTAACCCCGAAAGTGATGCAGAACATTCATACAGTTTGGCAATGCTGATAATGCTGTTTGCTCCTGCTAATCTGGATAAGCTCAAATGTTTACAACTTGCCCTTATTCACGATTTGCCGGAGATTTATTGCGGAGACATTACCCCCGGTGAGCTTGACCTTGAAAAAAAGTCAGAGCTGGAAAAAAATGCAATGGCAATGGTGGCTCAAGATTTAGAGTTACCTTTGTTGCAAGACCTGTTTACCGAATATGAACAACACTCTTCTCCGGAAGCACAGTTTGTATGGGTAATGGACCGCCTCGACAATGTTTTTACAGCTAGAATGTATCAGGACACACAACGGATTCAACTGGTACAAGAGTTTGCCGATAGCGCATTCGAGAGGCTCTATTATCTTAAAGATACTGAGTTGCGCGCAGAACTGAGTAAAATTATGACTGCACTGACCGAAAAATGAACTATTCCACCGGATATAACCGGTGGAATTTTTTTAAGAATAAAACACTGCCATCTTGGGGTTTGCCGACAGACAATAACCGAAAATCTCTTGCTATACAGCGTATTGCGATTATTATACCCATTATTCAAACACTATTCGCATTTTTTTGCCGTAAAATTCGGAAAGACGGCGAAAAGCTGTATATTGGATAAATTTGCCGATTTCCATTCCTTCAATTACCCGCTCCGGCAACTTGGTCTGAAAAGCTACGCTCTTTAAATACATTCCGCGCTGTTTACGCAATTTCCACAGCTCATAGCCGATTTCGCGTAATGTTGTTTTATCTATAAAGCCGCAATTTTTGTTTGACATTTTTTGAACTCCTCTTTTGCTTAAATTAAAAACAAAAACGACCACTCAAAAAGCGGTCGGGAGTTCGAAACTGCGAATAATCAGTCCGGTGTATTCAATATATTCCACCGGCTCCCCACCAAAAGAGGAGTTTATTTTATTCGTGGAGTTTCGACACTCCGCCGACGACCTCTCGCCGACAAGAGTTATATTAAGACAAATCCGCAAAATTGCAAGCAAAA
>DEST01000013.1 GCA_002361365.1 Alphaproteobacteria bacterium UBA3307 | reverse complement strand
CGTAATTTAGCGCCAAATTTTGACAATCGCAAAACCGTGTATCCGACAATTTCATCTGCCGGAACATTGTTGCTTTTACAATCGCGCTCACTATCGTAAAGCATAGACAATGCGCTCAAAATTTGCTCTTTGTTCCACATTTTAAGCTGTCTTTCAAATTCCGGTTTGCGATAAAACATCAGCCGCAACGGCAGTGTTGCCTCGGCTATGGTTTTGCCGCCGGAGATTTTTGCCACACATTCAAGCAATTTAGCAAAATGGTATTCCAACATTCTGACTAAACTCGCCGGTTCTTCACCTTCTTTAAGCAACCGATTCAACATCGCCACAGCCTTTTTAATCTCTCCACCGGCAGTATAGTAACACAAATCTTCACTACTGGCACCGGCAACATCACACACCGCATTTTGCACATCGGCAATCGTAACCGTTTTGCGTTCCCCCAAATACATTTCCAGCTTATCGATTTCGCTCTGATTGACGCGTCTGTCCGGAGAAAGACGTGCACATAAAACTTGCAAGGTTGCGTTATCCGCAAGCAATCCTTTTGCACGCAACATTGTTGCGGCTTCTTGAGCTATATCGGCCTCTCTGTCTTCATAACAACCTACAGTCAAAATATCACGCCGTTCCTTAGCCCAAGTTATCAGTGCCGCATTTGATTTAATGGTGAGAGAAGATAAAATCAGCAAATTCTCTGATTTTGTTTCGGGCAGCATTTTTTTGAGCATCGGTGTCAAATTATTATCCGCCCCCTGTACCACTATCGCACGCCGTCCCCCCATCATTGATTGAGCGTGAAATTCGGCATAAATCTCCGCGCCGTCTTTAGACACATTTTCCATTTGTAGCAGACTGTACCTAAAAGCATCATCAACCGAACCACATACAGCCTCGGCACATTTTTTTTGCAACATTGAGATTTCGCCCTCGTTATTGCCAAACAACACAATGCACTTAACAGCCGTATCCGGACTTTTGCAAAAACTTTCGAGTTGCGCCGGCTTAAAATTCATTCGGGTCACCGCGCTTTGTTTTTACTGAATGGAAGTATGCGCCGATTCTGAGGGCTATATCGTTAGCTATAATTTTAGCTCCGTCTTTTTCCACTTTTTTCTTGTCCATTGTGGTAGAATACGGATTATCCAGCAAATCGTAACTCAAATAAATCCATGTATCACCGGAAACAAGCTGCCCCGCATCTTTGCTCCATAAGGCATAAGTTACGGAATACTTAATTTTTTCTCGTGTTGCCGTAATATCATCACGCAAAGCCTGTTGCGTTGTTTGCGCGTTTGCCGGACTGATTTTCAAGAAATACTTTGCTCCTTTGGGCGCGCCATAAGGATTAAATATATCTATCAGCTCATTTTGTATAAGTTGCCCGATTCTGTCTGATACCGACTCTATTTTTATTTGCGCCATTTCTTTGACAATATCGGTATCATATTGATTATTATAATACCACAAATCATCTCCACCGGTTTTTTCCACATACAATGGTTCAAAACCGCAAGCAGAAAGTCCGCATAAAATTACTATAAAAGTAAATATATTTTTCATTTTCAACAAGTTCTACATTCCTACAACAATATTAACAATTTTATTTGGTACTACGATAATTTTCTTAATCGTCTTTCCCTCAAGCTGACGTGCCACGTTTTCAAGTTTTAAGGCTTCTTTTTCCGCCACATCGTTAGCTGCATCTTTGGCAATGGTAATTGTACCACGCATTTTGCCGTTCATTTGCACCCCGATAGTTACCACATTATTTTCAGCTAATTTGGCATCGCCAACCGGCCAGCTTTCGGCAACAATCAGGGTGTTGTGTCCCAAACGAGCCCACATCTCCTCGGCCAAATGCGGAGTAAACGGCGACAACAGCTTCAGCAGGGTTTCATACATAGTTGCCGGAATCTTTTCTTTGTTGCCGAGGTAGTTAACATAGGTCATCAGAGCCGAAACCGCGGTGTTGAACTTCATTTGCTCAATACGTTCGGAAACATCTATAATGCAACGATGCATTTCGCGCAAATCGTCAGAGTTCATCGGGGCATCTTTATCGGCATAAACCTTGGTAAACAGGCTGTAAACGCGGCTGACAAAGCGATATACACCGTTTAAGCTTTCTTCCGACCAACTTGCCACTTGGTCAAACGGACCGATGAACATTTCATACAGACGGAAGGTATCGGCACCGTAGTTTTCGACAATCTCGTCCGGATTAACCACGTTGCCGCGCGATTTACTCATTTTTTCGCCGTCGGCAGCCAAAATCATACCGTGTGAAGTACGCTTTTGATATGGTTCAGGCATAGGTACATAGCCGCAATCATAGAGGAATTTATGCCAGAAACGCGAATACAAAAGGTGGAGCGTGGTATGTTCCATACCGCCGTTATACCAATCTACATTCATCCAATATTTCAAGGCTTCCGGTGAGGCAAATTCTTTGTCGTTATGCGGGTCACAGTAGCGCAAGAAATACCACGATGAACCGGCCCAGTTCGGCATTACATCGGTTTCTCGTCTTGCATATCCTCCGCATTTAGGGCAAGTAGTGTTTACCCACTCGGTTGCATTGGCAAGCGGAGAATCTCCGTTGTCGTTCGGACGATAATCCGGCACATCAGGCAATGTTAGCGGCAGTTGTTCTTCCGGAATCGGCTGCCAACCACAATGCTCACAATAAACCATCGGAATCGGCTCACCCCAATAGCGTTGACGCGAGAACACCCAATCACGCAGTTTAAAGTTGACTTTGGCGTGTCCGAACCCTTTATCTTCGGCATATTTAATCGCCGCCGCCATAGCATCTTTTTTATCCATACCGTCCATAAAGCCGGAATTGATATGTACACCATCTTCTTCCCACGCGGCTTGCGCAATATCACCGCCGGCCAAAACCTGAATAATCGGCAAATTAAACACTTTGGCAAAATCATAGTCGCGTTGGTCGTGCGCCGGAACCGCCATAATTGCGCCGGTGCCGTATCCGGTCAGAACATAATCGGATATAAATACCGGAATTAAAGTGCCGGTATAAGGGTTACGGGCTTTAATACCTTTTAATTCCACACCGGTCTTGGTGGTATCGGCGGTACGTTGCAGTTCCGATTTTTTAGCGGTAGCATCAACATAATTTTGCACTTCCGACGCGTTCGTAAATTTGCTCATAAGTTCTTGCACGAACCTGTGTTCCGGCGCCATAACACAGTATGTTACACCAAATGTAGTATCCGGACGAGTGGTATAAACCACCATTTTTTTATCCAAACTGTTACCCTTGTTATCAGTCAGTTCAAACTCCAGTTCTGCACCTTCAGAACGGCCAATCCAATTGATTTGCGTAGATTTAACTCGGTCGATAAAATCTACTGTTTCAATGTCGTTAATCAGGCGATCGGCATATTTGGTAATAGCGAGCATCCATTGTTCTTTATCGCGGCGAACAACTTCAGCACCGCAACGCTCGCAATGACCGTTAACAACCTCTTCGTTTGCAAGCCCCACCTTACAAGACGGACACCAGTTAATTGCCATTTTATCCTTATAAGCCAAACCGTGTTTCCAAAATTGAATAAACATCCACTGTGTCCATTTGTAATATTCCGGATCACAAGTATTAAAGCATCTGTCCCAGTCGAAACTAAAACCTATTGATTTAAGCTGACGTGTAAAGTTGGCAATATTTTCCTTGGTGGAAACTGCCGGATGCACGCCAGTTTTAATGGCATAATTTTCTGCCGGCAGACCGAAAGCATCAAACCCCATCGGATACAGCACATTCAAGCCTTGCATGCGCTTTTTGCGGGCAATTACATCAAGTGCCGTATAAGAACGAGGATGACCTACGTGCAAACCGGCACCGGACGGATACGGAAACTCAACCAACGCATAAAACTTTTCTTTGCTATGGTCTATTTCTACCTTATAAGCCTTTTCATCTTCCCAGATTTTTTGCCATTTTTTCTCAATAGTTCTGAAGTTGTAACGTTCTTCGTTCTGCCACATTTCGCGCCATTCTTCCCAAGTTTCTTTTCCGTTATATCGTGCATTTCCCGACATTGACTTTCCCTTTATATATTAGACAATTAAACAACTGCGGCAATGTTAGCATAATATTTTACAAATTTCAACGCTTAACCGCATTATGCACAAAACAAAACAGCCGAAGTAATGAATTCTGGAAGTTCCTCCTGCTATCCTCATTTTGTTGCCGTTATTATATGTTTTATGACAACAAAAAAGCCGCTTTGTAAAATCCAAATTGAAGTTTTGCTTTAACCAAATTATAACGATTTTATGATATTCTTCGGCGATAAGAGGGTAATATGGACGATAAAGCGTTTTTAAAATATGCCTTAGAGCAGTCTTTTTATCATCCGCTCGTAAATTCGGCGGAAGGCTTGAGCGTTCAAACAGAGCAAATGGATACAGGTTTTGTTTTAAAAGATATTAGCCATAGAGAACTGACCGATTATATTTTACCTCACTCACAAATTAAAAAGTATCTGAAAAGTGTTGAATATGACACGCGCCACGCCTTCGGTCTTTATGCGGAATATGATTTATATAAGCACGATGTGCGGGAAAATATTATTATTCCGGAAGATTTTGCCCCTGTTGCAACCGCACGCAGACAGCTTGATTTATTGACGGTTAATCGGCAATCTGCGCAAAAAAAGCGTGTTTGTGCTCGTATAATTCCGGTGTGGTTTGCGCCTAAGCTCAAGGAAATTCATTTACAATATCGCCAAACGATGCAAAATATCGAAATTGTCCTCAGTCAAAATCCAGATGCCGTTAATCTTTCGATATTAAATGATTTTGTAAGCGGATACAAGCAAATGATGAGGTTATGTCATTTTAATCATTTGGGTTTGTGGCTCAACAAAAAATATTTTAAGTATTACCTAAATGAGGCGGCGCAAATCTTAAAATCAGGATATCCGTTGCCGGAAGATTTTATGGAATCGCATAAATTTGTGGCTGAAAATTCGTTGTGTATGGGTAAAGCCGCACGTATCTGTAAAGCCAAACTCGGAACTTTAGCGGCATTGTTACAACAACTGAAAAATGAAACCCCGCTCTTGACTTTAGTGCAAACTTTATTGGCGGATTCGCAAAAATTTACCGTAGATTTAAACACCTACCGCAACAACAAAAAAATTGCCGATATTTCAAAAATCGGCACATTACGGCATAATGCACAATATTTATTTGAAAGTTATGCACTTTTATGCTATTTGAACGGAGTACGTTTTGCTTTTGAAAACAAATACTTGAACGAATGTCCCGAACCACGGCAACCGGCCTTGCCGACAGTTGCTCCGGCAGAAGAAATAAAAAAAGTTGAACGGATTGTTTTTGAAAGTCATAAAATTGATGCATCCAACAGCAAAATTTGCCGAATTTACACATCTGCCGTGCAAAATTATGCACAAATTCAACAAATAATAACTAAAAACTTTACAGTTGCAGAAAATAAAAATGTGGCATAATCGCTGTTTTTGCACCTTTAAAAAATTTTTTCTTATTTTGCACAAAACGACTAGACAAAACATAAAATACGTGTTATAGTGTACGTAGATTATTTGTAGAGGATGTTAACAATGAACATAGAAGAGTTTAAGAAAAAGTATCCTCAGGCCGTAAGAGGAACAACGGATTCCGGCAATGCGACTCCGTCGCACTCAAATGAGCCCCAAAATAAGCAGTCCGAAACAGATACCGCTCAAGCCATAAAACAGCCATCTCCGCGGCATAATAATGAATTACCTGCCGATATTGCCAAAGATTTAAATGATTATATTTACGGCAATGTTGACAATTATTCAGATAAGGTTGCTGATTATATTGATGCCGAAGGGTTGACGCCGCGCGAAAAAACCTCTCACGCGCTGAATTTAATTGGACATTTAAGTAATGAATTTAAAAAACGACCGGATAAATCTCAGCCTAATCCGCTGAGAATAAAGCGTGAAAATTTAGCTAATTTTGCCATGACAGTGTATTCCGTATATCATAAAGACGATAAAGTTGCCTCAAAATCCGATAAACTGTTTAAGCAACTATCAAATGTTGCAACTAAAGATTATATGCGCTATGGCAAGGATTGGCATATCAAAAATATTCAAAAATTATATAACCTCCAAACAGAATATGCTGATAAACTGGCAAAATTGCATATTCAAAATGTTTTAGATACAATCGACTTACAAAAAGATAAAACAGCCGAAGAAATTTTGCAAGAAAAACTGAAATACGCACGCTTTTTGCGCCGTAATAAGTTTGAACGGTATATTCCGGAGGAATTAGCTGAAAAATTGCACAATCAGAACAATGAAAATCAGCCAAACGATAAAAAATCCCAACCTAATAAAGGAGATAAACCCATGAATGATGAAGTAAAAGATAATGATTCCGCACCTAAAAAGACTGAAGATACTGAGCGTAAGGCACCGGAGTTTTCTTTATCAAAGGCGGAAATGTGGGCGGCAAATGCAGCCGAACTCAAGTTAGAAGATTATAAAACAAAAGATGAGATTTTAGGTAAAATTGCCGATGCCGGATACATTATTGCCGGCGATAAAGTTTTGAAAAAAGGCGAAGGCGAAACGCAAGATGTTGTTGCTGAGTATGACAAAGAAAAAGATGCAATGATTGAAAAAAAGAAAACAGAAGAATCAACCATTGATAGCAAAGACGCCAAAGACTATATGTTGGGAGATGACGGACTTGACCTTGATGATTTGCCGTCAAAAGAAGATAAACTTCGTGCAAAAAATAAAGACGCAACAGCACTGACTGTCAATCCTTTAGAAAATGAAGAAACTAAAGAACCGCCGGCAGATAAAACTTGGATTCAGAAAAAAGTCGAAAATTATCAAGCAATGTCCGCCGCGAATAAAATAGGCGCATTTAAAATTAACCAAGGTCTGGAACCGGAAGATAAAGAATTTGAAGTCGAATTTGTTGAAGGTGGCACCGTTCATTATTCTTCTCCGGATAATGTCAATATTTCCAACGATGCACAAATCAAAACATTTGAAGCGGTGATGATGGAAAATGACAATATCGGCCGCCCGATTAACTTTGGCGAAAATATGCCGCACGATATGGCAGTACGCTTAGCCGCCGCTTGCGTTTTGCATGGCAATAAAATGATTGGAAACGTGCCGGAACTTACGCCGGAAGATATGCAATTGCTCAAAAATGAACTAGGCGACCGCTTTGGCGAATTTGAAAAGAAATTGGCTGAGCAAAATAAACCTGAAAAAGAACATGCAGGTGAAGAAAAATCGACAGAAGATAAAACCCCAAAAGCCATAGACGAAAAGCCGGCAGAAGAAAAAGTCAAACTTTCTACGGCGGAAGAACTAGGTAAGGCAGCGGAAAGTCTGAAAGGTATCAAAGAACAATTTGAGCAAATGAAGAAAGATGGTCTTATTGCCGTATCCACAAATTTAGAAACGAAAAAACCGGAAATTGTTGCCGGTCCAAAACTAATGAGCACAGGTTGGAATAAGGTTGAAGAATCAAGTCGCACAGCAGAACAAATTGCAGAAGCCCAACAAGCGCAACAGTCTATTGAAAACGCTAAGGAACTGATTAAGACTGCAGCAGGTATTGTCCAGTCTAGCAAAACCCTCAGCGGTAAACTCAATGAAGAGCAGGCAAAACAGAATAATGATTTCAACAAAGAGCGCCTGAATCATATTCGTGAAACAATGGATCAGAAAAAACTTGCCGAACACGATGCATTAAAAACACCGGAATCCCGCAAACAAAGACTTGATGATATGCATAAGGATATGGCGACAAAACTCGGTATAATCGCTCCGGAAGGGGAAAATAAGCCGTTGGAAGGTGAAGCTCGTGATAACTATATTAAAGATAACGGTATCAATAAATACACTTATCAAAACTTGCATAATAAATTTAATAAAGATGCTGAAGGCAAACCTTTACCAATGAGTGATGCGCAAAAAGCAGTCTTTGATAAACTACCGGAAGCACCGAAGATGGAACGTGGTAATTCGCGTGAATAGTGACTTTAATGTTTTAAGCTGATGGAGACAAAAATGGACGCAAATGATACAAGTTATATGGATTTTCTGCGAGTCTATTTTAAAGGTACGGCCGATACGATAGATGCGCTTAAAGCCACTGCACCCAAAGGTAATACGCCGGAAGAGCTGAAAAAAAATGCCGCTGAAATTGAAGAAAAAATCAAGGCTGTTGTCAACAAAGAAGAATGCGTCCGTGATTATCAAGCTTTTCAAAAACTGCCGGACGGTATCAAAGCTCGTTTTAACGGCACAAAAGTGCCGGAAGATATTATGGAAGCCGCACGACGTGATGAGGTTTTGACTTTGATTGAAATGGATACTCATCCGGAAATCAAGCGGGCAGAAGATGCTCGTGCCGCCGTACGTAAAAAATACGGACTTCCGGGTAACACTGATTTTCCTACCGATATACATAGCGAAGCCGCATTGGCTGTGTTTGCCGTGGCGATGGTTGCCGGATACAGTGAATATTCCGGTCAACGTTTGGCACAACAAAGACAGCATCGTGAAGGTTTGCTTGAAGAAAAAGCCGCAATCTTAACTGACCCTAAGCTTTCTGAAGCCGATAAAAAAGCAAAACTTAAAGATTGGCTCGAAAATAAGTGGTTAAAAAGCCGTGAAGATACCATCAATACTATTAAAGATGATTGGCGCGGTAATCCGGCAAAGCACAGAAAAGCGCAACAACCGGAAAAATATTTGGTACACCTCTTGGCTAAATTAGACCACGGCAAAATCTCAGATACCCAAAGAAAAGATTTAATGCAGCAAATTGCCGATTATGCCCAGATGATTGAAACAGACGGACGCCAAGATAAACTGTTGGAATATTTGAAAAAACGTAATATTCAGACTAAAATCGGACACTTTAGCAATGAAACTCGTGATGTTTTAGCTAATTTGGTGTTGCATAATGTTCCGGAAAGTGAAAAAGAGCGGTATTTGGCACGTGATTGGCGCAAAGAACACGGTTTGAAAGAAACTATGTCCGCAGACCATAAGGCACAAGCGGCTGCTCAAGCAACAACCATAACAAAACTCAATGCTTTGCCACAGTCCAAAACTCTTAAAACTGAGGAATCTCAAATAAATAAACCGACAAGGTTAAGACTTAATCACGGTTATGAACGACAAAAATAAAAAAAGCCTAAAAAAGAACACATAACTTTGAACTGTGTTCTTTTTTAGGAATCTAAAATATTTTCAATCTGAGCGTTCATCATAATTTACTGACATACACAACATTATGCCAAAGCTGACCATAATCGAAAACATTACCGTACCTCCGTACGAAATCAGCGGCAACGGAACTCCGACCACCGGTAAAACCCCCATCACCATTGCGATATTGATAAACACATACAAAAAATAGTTGGTATTAAGTCCAAGCATTGTCAGCCGCGCAAAATAGTTACGAGTCCGAAAAGCAAAAGCATACCCCAAGCTCAATACTAAAATATTTATTACCAATAAACTCAAACTGCCAAGCAATCCAAACTCTTCTGAAAACATAGTAAATATAAAATCCGTATGCTTTTCCGGCAAAAAGTTAAGATGCGTTTGCGTACCGTGCAAAAATCCCTTACCAAACACTCCACCTGAACCGAACGCAATTTTGGACTGAATAATGTGATATCCTGTCCCTAACGGGTCACGTTCAGGGTCTAAAAATGTAAGCACCCGATTTTGCTGATATTCGTGCAAACAATTCCACGCCACCGGCAAGGCTGCTCCCACCGCGGCAAATGCCAAAGCAAATTTCCACCACTGCACACCTACAGCAAACAGCATAACAGCCGCCGTACACAAAACCATCAATGCTGTCCCTAAATCCGGCTCGGCGGCAATCAGTCCCACTGGCAGAATTGTAAAAATTATAGGTATAATGATACCGCGCACAGATTTTATTCCCTGTGTGGTTGTAACGTTAAAGTAGCGTGCCAAAAACAAAACAATCCCGATTTTCATCAATTCTGATGGCTGAATTTTAAACACACCAAGGTTAATCCAACGCTGTGCGCCCATACCGATATGTCCGCCCAACTCGACAGCAATCAGCAACAGCAAAGATAAAAAATAGAACAAGTAAGCACCGCGATAATAATATTTTGCATCAACAAATGCCAGAATCATCATAACCCCAAAAGCTGTAATAAATCGGCTCAAATGTTTTATAGCCCATGGATTCCAATCGCCGTTTGCCGCAGAATACAGCGTTACTGTACCGATTACGGCCAACAACACAATCAGAAAGATATACACAAAGCTCATTTGTGCTAATTTCTGTTGCCAACTCTGCTTATTTTCACCAAATTCGAATTCAGCCATATTTGCCTCTATTTAATATCCAATGTCAGCGCTTCTTGCAGAATTTTAGAAGCTATCGGCGCAGCCACACCACTACCGGAAGAGCCATGTTCCACAATCACAGCTACCGCATAGCGCGGATTATCTGTAGGCGTGAAACCCATAAACCAAGCGTGATTACGAAGTTTCCAAGGCAGTTGTGAATCGTTTCTGATACCGCTACGTCTTTCTTTCATTGAAATACGTCTCACTTGCGTTGTGCCGGTTTTTCCGCCCATTTTAACACCATCCAGATTAAACTTAGCCTTTTTGGCTGTACCTCCGATACCATTAACAACTTCAAACATTCCCTGTTTGACCAATTCTATATTGCGCCTAGATATATTCAGGCGCTTTGGTTTAACCGATTTTGACGATTTAATAAAGGTTGGAGTCACTTCGTATCCGCCATTAACCACGCGTGAAAGCATGGTTACAAGTTGCATTGGAGTAACCAAAACATAACCTTGTCCAATACCGGTATTAGCGTTATCTCCGGGAGTCCATTGCGTACCAAAACGGGATTTTTTCCAATTTTTAGAAGGAATCAATCCGTCTTTTTCATTATCCAAACCCACATTTAATGCATTTCCCAAACCAAGACTCAACGCCATTTCACGGATTTTATCCACCCCAACTCGCAAAGCTGTTTCATAAAAGAAAATATCGCACGAATATTTTAAGGCTTCAACCACATTCAAACTACCGTGTCCATAGTGATTCCAACAATGGAAACGGATATTGCCGATTTCCATACCGCCGGCGCAATAATAACGTGTATCTGCATCAATTATTCCGGCTTCCAACGCCGCCAATGCTACCACTATTTTAAATGTTGAACCGGGAGAATATTGTCCGGAAACAGCCTTATCTATCAGCGGTGTTCGCTCGTTGTTGAGCAATTCGTTCCAGTGCTTATAGCTGATACCGTTAGTAAACAGATTAGGGTCAAATGATGGTGTTGAAACCATTGCTAATATTTCTCCGGTACGCACATCTAAAACAACTGCCGCTCCACTTTGTTCCCCCAATGCTTCATAGGCCGCTTTTTGCAAGCGTGAATCGACCGTAAGTTGTAAACTTCCGCCCTGAGCACCGGAATCTCGTTCAATTTCTTTCATCACTCGGCCATAGGCATTTACCTCTAATTTCACTGTTCCGCTTTTTCCTTGTAATTTATAGTCATAAGTGCGTTCCAAACCTGATTTCCCAATTTTAAATCCCGGCACCATATAAAGCGGATTATCCTTCTTATCTTTATCTGAAACCGGACCGACATATCCCAGAATATGCGCATACAAATCTGCATACGGATACGCTCGGCTCAGTCCCTCTATTATTTCTACCCCCGGCAAATCTGGCGCATGCAGCAAAATTTTAGAAACATCGTCCCACGAAAGATTGTCTTTAAGCTTAACCGGAATAAAACGGCGCTTATTCTTAATATCTTTCAATAGCTTTTGTTCTTCATCTTCCGATAAATCAATAATTTGTTTGAATCGAGCCAGTGTAGTTTGAATATCCGGTGTTTGCTCGGCAATCAGCAAAGCTTGAAAATTTTGCTCATTTTTAGCTATTACTTCACCGTTGCGGTCATAAATTGTACCGCGCGGCGCCAGCAAAAATCGGGTAGAAATCCGATTTTCATCTGACATCATTTTATATTTATCCGCCTCATAAACCTGTAAATACCACAATCTGCCTATCAGCACGGCAAATGCCAATAAATTCAATAGCATAATCCAAATCAGTCGACGACTGAGTATATGATTTTTTTCCGCATTTAAACTATTCATTCAGTCCCTCCTGCGGCAAAAATTTTTGTACATACACGTTAATTGCGGCAATCAGCGGATAAAATAACGCAGTTGAAAGGTAATTAAGAGCAACTTCTTCCGGATTGATTATCCGCCCAAAATAAAGCATCAACATTACCCACTTAAAAAAAGTTGCTCCAAAGCCGACCAAACAAAATATAAACCAACCTGCCCCAAATGATGCATTCTGAAAATAGTGTGCCAACCACAGTGTAACCGATACGGTGAGCATCAGCAGCAAAATATTTATCCCCAGCGGAGATGAGCTGTACACATCCATCAGCAGCCCGATGATAAATGCACAAAAAAAACCGAATATTTGTTGACGTTTTAATGTCCAGTAATAAACGCAAATCAGCCCTACATTAGGCTTAAAATATCCCCACTGAGCGGAATTTATCGGCATTGAAAGCAAAAACATCAGCGCCAAAGTTGTCCACAGCGGAATGCCGTGCAACCAAAACATACGCCATTTTTCTCGCCATGTGCTTTGCATTTCAGTTGCCTTCCGACAAATCGTTTAAGTTTTCAACCTCGTCCGGTGTCAAACCATAATCAACAATACGCACATATTCTATCCGGCTGATATCCGCCATTGTTTCTACACGAATTTCGTTACCTTTTATCAAGCTCACAAAACCAATCGGCAAGCCGGCCGGAAACATTCCCCCCACACCGGAAGTTACGATAATATCTCCTTCTTGAATATCCGCTGTTGAGCGCGTAAAAATCAACTCCGGCATTTGCGTATTATCGCCGCTTAAAATCCCGCGGGCACGAGTTCTTTCCACCACAACCGGAATTTTAGAGTTTATATCTGTAACCAATATCACCTTAGCATATTTTCCGCTTACCTTATCTACCCGACCGATAACACTTTCGTCACCCAAAACGATTTGTCCTTTGCGCACAGCCTCATTACCGATATATACAAATAAAATGTGAGTAAAATTATCTCCCGACTCGGCTATAATCTTGACGCTCACAAAGTTTGCCTCTGCCGGTGGAATATAATTCAAAAGCCGACTTAATAATTGATTTTCTACCTCCAAACTGCGAACTTTATTTTGCAAAATCAACATTTGTTTATTTTCCGCACGCAATTCTCGATTATCAATATAAATGCGGCTGATATCATATAAATAAGTATAAACTCTATGTACAATCCGTGCCGGATATTCCACCACCTGCATTACCGGACCGACAATATTAAGTATTGTCCCATCTATTTTGCTAACCAACGGATTATCCACTTTGCTGAGCAAAATAAAGAGTAACGAACATAAAAACAGCAAAGCAACAAAAAGCCGCCGCAACAATACTTTAAGCTCACCTGTTTTTATCAGCAGCACACTGCGACGGACCATTTTTAAATCCTTTTATCTGTTGTTACGATTTAGTCCATACTGGCCAAAACATCTTTCAACACGGCATATTCATCGAGCACCATTCCGGAACCTTTAGCCACACACGAAAGAGGGTCTTCCGCAACAGTCACCGGTAAACCTGTAGCCTTACGCAACACTTGGTCTAAATTGGCTAACAGGGCGCCGCCTCCGGTCAGCACAATGCCTTTATCAACAATATCGGCAGCCAATTCCGGCGGTGTATTTTCCAACGCTACCTTTACAGCTTCCACAATATCAGCCACCGGCTCAATCAGACTTTCGGCCACCTGACGCTCGTTAATGGTAATTTCCTTAGGTACGCCGTTTACCAAATCACGTCCTTTAATTTCTACGGTTTTACCATCTCCTTGCTCCGGCAAACAAGCTGAACCTACTTCCTTTTTGATTTTTTCGGCACTGCTTTCGCCGACCAACAGATTCATATTGCGGCGAATATAGTTGACAATTGCCGTATCCATTTTATCTCCGCCGACGCGTACTGAGCGAGAATATACCACACCTTTAAGCGAAAGCACTGCTACTTCTGTTGTGCCGCCGCCGATATCAACCACCATACTTCCGGTCGGTTCGGTAATTTGTAAACCGGCGCCGATTGCCGCTGCCATTGGTTCTTCTATCAGTTGTACTTTGTGCGCACCGGCGTGATAAGCCGATTCTTTTATGGCACGCCGCTCTACTTCGGTTGCACCAGACGGCACACAAATTACAATCAGCGGAGTTACAAACATCTGCCGATTATGCACTTTGCACACAAAGTATTTAATCATTTCTTCCGCAATATCAAAATCGGCAATAACTCCGTCTTTCATCGGTCGAATCGCCCGAATATTTCCCGGAGTACGACCGAGCATACGCTTAGCATCGTTACCGACAGCCAAAACCCGCTTGCGTCCTTTATATTCTTCAATTGCTACCACTGACGGCTCGTTGAGTACAATACCGCGGCCGCGCACATAGACCAATGTGTTTGCCGTGCCTAAATCAATAGCCATATCGGCAGAAAACATTCTCATCAGCTTTGAAAACATACTATTTTTCTCTCCAAATTAACCATATTTTTACCTTTTTTATAACAAGTTGCGCAAATGTGCAAGCAATATTTTTGATTATGTGGAGATTGTGTGCGGATATGTCGAACACAACAAAAAATCCGCGGTTCTGCTTCTCTCAACTGAGAAAAACAAAACCGCGGACTTATCTTAACGTAGCACAGTTATGAGCTTCCCCTTCAGGTAGATCAGATATTTTCCATCTAATTTTTCAATGGTAACATCTCTCTCGGGAGAGTATGTTATAGGCAAATTATAGTCTGTTACAAATTTGTTAGGTGATATTCCCTTATGCAAATCTAAACTATAATTAAACCAATTATATCCGTCAACTGTACGCCGGAAAGTTACCGGACACCACACCCCGTCCACAAAGCAATAGCTATTATAATACGGCTCGGTGGTGGAGGTGAAACCATTGGCATCCAATTCCACCTTTCCGTCCCTACGGACGATTACAGGTGCAGCGCCGCCGGCATCAAACCGACACATCAGGATATAAACGAAGTCGCTACCGACCTCGTTTTCCGAAAAACTTACATTAATGCTTTTTATTTCTCCCCATTCCGGAGGGAAGAAAAGTGTATTTGCATTAACGTTAACTACGTTCATTACAAACAGAGAAACAATTACGAAAAAGAACTTCTTCATATTCTCTATTTTTTAACTCACCGGGATTATTATGGATATCCTCAATCAAACACTATACTTCCAGACGGACAAAGTCATCTCTGACAAGGCTGAGCCTTCCGTGCGGTGCATGCTTATAACAATAAACAATTCCCCGACTCCGTAAAATACGGTTTTCAACTACATTCTCTTTTTTTGTAGTTTACCTTTTGGCACGTATAATATTTTGATTTTCAAATATTGTTCCATAACCTAACCGGCTACGTTGTAAAACATTCTCATTAAAAACTAGGGCTCGTACATAAATGAATCTCCAAAAGGAATCCAACCGCACCGAATGCATCCCGTTTATATCAATCCGAATCGCTTATAAAACTCGAAGAACAAACATTCAAACACTCTAACGTCAAACGAGCTAAACTATGTTTTTAACAAAGAATACATAATTCGTAACTTCATTTATAAAACATAATCCCTAGTTGTAACACTTTCATTATACACCCCCCCCGTGTAAGTCAAGCAAAATCGACATACTTAATTAACAAAAACAAGAACGAAATTCGGTTTGATTATTTATATGAATTTACAAGCAATACTTTAAATTGCGGACACTTCTTTGATTTTTTCCAGATATTCCGGTTGGCCGACATAAACCTCGTCAAACACAATATCCGCTTGCAACTTGTTTCTGAGCCAAGTACGTTGACGTTTGGCATATTGTCTGGTATGCAGTTTTGCCAACTCAAGCGCTTGAGCAAGCAGCATTTCCCCCTTAACCGCCAAACTCAGCTCCGGCACTCCCAGTGCCTTCATAGCCGGTAAAGTTTCATCAACCCCACGTTGCAGCAGCTCGGCAATTTCTTTAAGCGCGCCCAACTCCACCATTTTATCAAGCCGTTCCCGACAGCGCTGCTCAATTACCGCAATTTCCGGCACTATTTTCACAACCGTAAATTCCGCTTCCGGCAATTTTTTTATCAGCGGTTTCTGATACCATTCCGACACCTTTTTACCGGTAGAATTGATAATCTCTAAAGCGCGCACAATCCGCGTTTTATCATTCGGGCTGAGTTTTGCGGCAATTTCGGGGTCTTTTTCCTTCAGTTCAATATACAGCCGTATCAATCCCTCACTCTGCAAGCGCTCACGCAAATTTGCCCGCACCGCCGGCTCAACTTCAGGAATCGGTGTAATGCCGTTAATCAGCGCATCAATATACATACCGGTACCGCCGACCACCACCGGCAATCGCCCCTCTGCCCAAAGTTTGCGAATTTCTGCCGCGCACAAGTCCAGCCATTCCACCACATTTCCGCGCTTTGTAACGTCATAAAGCTCGAACAAACGGTGCTCGACCTGAGCCTTTTCCTCGGCATTCGGCGTAGCGGCAATAATCGGAATATCCTTATAAATCTGCATAGAATCGCAATTAAGCACAACACCGTTCAGAGCACGCGCCGCCGCGATTGCCAATGCCGATTTGCCCGATGCCGTCGGTCCGGCGATAATAAGTACCGGATTTTGCTTCATTTATTCCTCCGCCGGACAACCTGCTATCAGTTCGGCAAATTCCGCTTTTTTGCGCTGATACATTTCGGCATTTTCGCCGTTAAGTCCCTGAAATTTGCGGGCAATAACATATTGCGGCAACATTTTTTTCACCTCAGCGATTGATTTGCCCCACATCTGCGGACGAATACGGATTTTTTTGCCCTCTCCCGCCGAAACCCGTGAAGTTATTTCGCCGCTGACCGCATCTTCAAATTCCTTCAGTTCAAGCCGCAGATTTTCCATAGTATGCGGTATTAAAAATTCAATCGGCTCGCCGGAATTGATATAATTACGGATTTCAAAAATTGCATCATCCCCCTGCCATTCCACAATTGAGCCGGCAAACAACCATTCGCCGAGTGTGCGCGTATATTCATAATTCTGGCTGATGTTGGTCAGCTTGCCGTCGTGAAACCCCAAGCAATAACCGCGGTTCTGCAAGGCGTATAAATCATCCATATATTTGCGATAATCCCAGTGCTCAGCATCTTTATACCAATCGTCAATAGCCTGCCGATATGCACGCGCCACCGTGCCGGCATAATATTCGGTTTTATTACGCCCTTCAACTTTGAGCGAGTCCATACCGATAGAAAGAATATCGTCAAGCCGCGGCATCAGGCACATATCTTTCGAGTTGAGTAAATAACCGCCGTGTTCATCTTCCACCACCTCATAATATTCTCCGGGGCGGAATTCTTCTTCCAACAAAAACTCAAACGCCGGAGCGTTATCCTGATTGATTTCCACCTCTCTGATTGTGCCGTCTTTAAGCCGCAGGTGCATTTTATAATGCCAACGGCAGCAGTGTGCGCATTTTCCCTTATTGGCGCTGCGATCCGCCATAAAGTTGGAAATCAGACAGCGGCCGGAATATGACATACACATTGCTCCGTGAATAAAACATTCCAAAGTCATATTCAGGCATTCTTCGCGAATTTCTTTCATTTCGGAAAAAGTAACTTCGCGCCCCAAAACACATAGACTAGCCCCCATAGAATCCCAAAACTTCACGGTTTGTGCCGAACAAATATTCGCTTGAGTTGAAACAAAGCGCTTTAACTCCGGAGCGTGTTCTTTAAGATAATAAAACACACCGGGGTCAGCCACCAAAACTCCATCAGGTTTTAGCTCTTGCAGAGTTTGTACAAACTGCGGCAATTTACGCGCTTCTTCGTTATGAATATACAGATTAAGCGTTAAATAAATTTTTTTGCCGTGCGCGTGCACAAAATCGATACCTTCTTTTAAGTCTTCAAGCGTAAATTTAGACTGAGTTCTCAAGCTCATATCCGGTGTACCGGCATAAACGGCGTCGGCGCCGTACAAAATTGCGGTTTTCAGCTTAACCAATGAGCCTGCCGGCAACAATAACTCTGCTTTTTTCATTATTTTTTTACCTCTATTGATGTTGTATATGATTCCAATTTTCCGAACGGCGTTTTTTCCGCCTCCACTTTGGCAATAAACGGAGCATTAGCGGTTTTATCCCGTAAAATCCACAAATAAATCGGCATTTTCTGATTGAGTAAAAATCCGGCGGAGGCGCCTTTTTGAATCTCCAGCATATATTCGCATTTCAGTGCTTTTCCGGAAAAATAAGGGGTTTGAATTTCCTCGTGACCAACAGTTTTCATTGTGGATAGCGAATACTTTTTACCGTTGAATGAATAACGATGCATATCGCAGGTGTCACTGCGAATTATCTGCTCGGTCAAAACTCCGAATAATGACAATAAATCTATTGAATCGTCCAATCGGTCGAGTTCTACCAAAGCCGGTTCCTCGACCACACGGTCTTCGCGAGTTTTTATACGTGTCTGCGGCACCCCGTCTTTATAGGTTATCCGCTTGGTGCGATGATGATAGCGTGACTGCACCTCGTAGCCGTAATCTGCCGGCCTAAACTTATCCTTATCATACGTTCCGTAGGCATGATAAATTCCGGTAAACGGATATAATTTTCCGAATGTGCCTGTTGTAGTCAGCTGTGTTTTCATATCGTATTTATTACCGTCAAATTTATAGGTCAGCGACTGAGTGCAAGCATCAAAAACCCCGATAGCAGTCCGCATATTTTGTGTAACCTCTATTGCGTCAGCCCTTGCTGCCGCCAATAAAAACGATAAAAAAAACCAAGTACTTTTCATTTCTTTAGCCAAACATTAAACAATTTACCTTAACATAACAGAAAATTTCAGATAATAAAGGAAAAAATTATGGCAAAAAAAGTTTTATTGCTTTACGGCGGATTTTCGGCCGAGCGTGATGTCAGTGTTTCATCAAAAGATGACATCTGTGCAGCGCTTAAAAGTAAAGGATATATCGTAATTGAGCACGACTTGACCGATGTATGGCATTTGCTTGACGTCTTGCGCAATGAAAAGCCTGATGTTGTTTATAACGGACTTTACGGCAACTGGGGTGAGGACGGCGAAATTCAGGGTTTGCTTGATATGCTCGGTATTCCTTATACTCATTCCGGATTAAATGCTTCCTCCATCGGTATGAACAAGCATTTGTGCAAACTGATTGCCAAGCACTGCGGCGTAAAGGTTGCCATAGGTGAAAAAACAACTTATGCGGAATATAAGAAAAACGGTACCGCAATTCCGTATCCGTATGTTATTAAGCCGGTTGCCGACGGTTCCAGCGTCGGTGTATTCATTATCCGCAATGCCGCTGATAGCACACAAGTCAGCTATCCCGACGAAGCGACCGAAGTTTTGATTGAGCAATATATTGAGGGGCACGAGCTTACATGCGCCTGTTTTGACGGTAAGGCTCATGTTGTGACAGAGCTGAAAGCCAAGAATGATTTTTATGATTATGAAGCAAAATATACCGCCGGTTTCACGCAACATATTCTGCCGGCAAAAATAGGTGCAGATGTTGCCGCCACCTGCTGCCGTTATGCCGAAATTGTACATAATGCATTGGGATGCCGCACGGTTTCGCGCTGCGACTTCCGCTATAATCCGACAGACGGCGTTGTGTTTTTGGAAATCAACACCAATCCGGGAATGACCTCATTGTCTTTGGTGCCGGAGCAAGCTAAATATATCGGTATATCGTATGCAGACTTATGCGCCAAACTGGTGGAAAATGCAACCTGTCGGCAACGCTGAAGAATCAATGTTTCAAATAAAAAAAGTCATATATTTTTGCAAAAATAATATTGGTATAAATAAAGATAAGTGTACTTACTGTATAGTCCAACCAATTGCGCAAATTAAAGTATGCATCAATTTCTGATGCCAATGCTTCCGGAAACAGCAAAAGTGCTGAAATTATCACAAATTGTAAATAATTGCCTTTGGTTTTGTCGCCTACTTTACGAAAAGAAGCATTTTGTTTGCGTAAAGAGGAAATCCATGCCAAATACGGTTTACAAATCAGCGGAGGTGCAATCAGCACCATCAGAGTATATACACAGATTAAAACCGGACCGGAAAAATGTATAACCCCATCACGGCTGATTGGCAATAAATAGCGATTATATATGATGTTATAGGTTTCGGTATCTCCCCAAAACAGTGGCAACATCGGCAAAAAAGCTACACTGCACATCAATAACGCCAACAAAAATAAGGCTTTGGTTGAAGGCGTTAAACTGCCGAGCATGGCACTACTCAAAAAATACGGCTTAAGACCATAGTAGTAACGATAGAAAAAGCACCAAAAAAGATAATAGGTGATAATCCATATTACAAACAACGGATTTTGCACCCCGTCAGGAATGGCTTTTAGAACCAGCATATACACCATATTAACAACGCATACGCATAAAACAAACATAGGATTTGCTGCAATATAATGACCGGTTTCGCTTAAAATTTGCGATACATTCATTTTTATTGAAGATTTCTTTTTCATCGTCAACTGAGGCATAATATTTATTCCGTATTTAATTTATACTTACCGTTGTCGGTTGTAATCAGTTGTTGAGCTCCCACATTTTCTAATTTTTGGCGTAATCGATAGATATGTGTTTCTACTGTATGAGTACTTACTTCTTCATTATAGCGCCAAACATTGACTTGTAAATCATTTTTACTGACAAATTGGTTCGGTGATTTATGCAAATATTTCAAAATATCTACTTCTTTTTCCGTCAGTTTAATTTCCGCATTTGTCTGTAAATTAGTGATTTTTCGTGCTGTAGGCTGCAATTTGTATTGATTAAAAATCAACTCTCCTTCAACCGAATTATCCAACCGATTGTTAGCTGAGCGAATAATATCTATAAAATCTCGCAACAAAAACGGTTTATGCAACACCAAATTCAAACAGTCAGTCTGCAACACATTTTCAGAAGTCAGTAAGATTATCGGCACTGTCGGTAAAGAAGCGCGTATTTGCAATACCATTGACACATTTTCATCAACCACAACCACATCAGGCTGATTTTCCGCCAACAAAAAGTCATCGACATATCTTGTCAACTGAGCAATCAAATCTTCTAAAAAATCTGTATTATCCGAAATCAGCCGAATTTTCACTGTTGCAGTCCTTTAATAGCTCAATTCCAATCCGATAATCCCCGCATATCCGCGATTATTGTCTTTAATATCGCCGTTACCCTTATATTCAGCGTATGCACCGCTCAAATACACAGCAATATACTTATTGAATGCAAAACGGTTAGCCCAAGTAATGATTTTATCTTTGTTGTCTGTTCTATCAGCATAAGCGGCAAAATATGTCAGTCCGGTTTTAAACGGCCCGATTTCATAACTTAAACCGACATTAAAAGCTTGTCCGTCCCGATAGCCATCAAAATACTGAGGCATATAAGTTGAATTCGCTTTACGTAAATTCAGGTCATAATCGTGCGAATCGGTCCAACTTTTGCGATAAGAGCCTCCCAAAGTCCATCCTTTGCGATAAATACTTATACCGGCAGATACTTCCTGATTGTTCTTACGATTATATGCATAGCCAAGCGAACTTTCAACTTCAGCATAATCCAAATCAAAATCATTATACACCCCGACAGAATATGAGGAACGATTATCATAACGACTGTGTTTGTTAATTAAACCCGCTTGAGAATAACTGTCAGGAGTATAGGAAAATGCCAGTTTTGTATTATAAAACATCGGCGATGTATAACTTATTTTCGGGGCATCGGCATCGGTATTCAAAAAGGTGGAATTAAGCGTACGATATGAAGCAACACGGCTATGGCGTTGCCAATTGGGGTTGGCAATAAAATCCGTAATTGGAGAGTTATTTACTCTAAAAACCCCGACTGACGGTGCTCCTACGGCCATCTGATACGCAGCGCCATACACCTGTCCGACTGTCAACTCGCCGTATTTATCTGAATTGTATGTTATATAAAGATTTTCTCCCCACTCTCCGTGGTTATAATCTTCCACCTCTTTACCATCGGCAATTTGAGCCTCCGCACCGAGCGTCATTTCATCTGCATTTTCAAAGCGATATCCAACAGAAGTCGTTAGTTCCGCTGCGACAGGTGTATGATTATGTTTATATCTTTGCCTATAGGAATCGGCATATTCCGAATATCCGTAAAAACCGATTGCAGTAACGCCGTAATCATATAAAAATTCCGCACTTTCAGCCACGCCGGAAACCCCGCACAGCAACATCGTTAACCAATACTTTTTCATTTTTTCTTCCTTATTCTTTTGTTTTAATTTATGAACAGATGCCTAATATGTCAACATAATTCTTGATTTTCCCTCTTGTTTGCAATAAGTCTGTTTATAAAATGCAAATTAGTGCTTTTAAAATTTATTTTATTATATATAATGTGAAATAATTTTGAAAAGGCAGAATTTTGAAGGGAAGGAAAAATTATGCAAAAACCGGTTATGTTACTTATTTTGGACGGCTGGGGATACAGAGAAAAAACAACTCCGGATAATGCCATTGAAAATGGTGAAACGCCAAATTGGCATTATCTTTTAGGCACTTGCCCACACTCATTTATTGAAACTTCGGGTTTAGATGTCGGCTTACCTAAAGGGCAAATGGGTAACTCAGAAGTCGGGCACACAAATTTAGGAGCCGGACGAGTGGTAATGCAGGATTTGCCGCGAATCGATTTAGCAATAGAAAATCACACTTTAGAACAAAATCCGATAGTCCAAGAGTTGATTAACACTCTTAAAAAAAACGGAAAAACCTGTCATTTAATGGGATTGATGTCGCCCGGCGGGGTACATTCGCATCAGGCGCATATTGTCGCATTATGCGATATTTTGAACAAAAACGGTATCAATGTTGCAGTACACGCCTTTTTAGACGGTCGCGACACACCGCCGACTTCTGCTCAAGGCTTTTTGGCAGAATTTGCAGAATCCATTAAAGATATGCCGCACGTCAAACTCGCAACGCTTTCCGGCCGTTTTTATGCAATGGACCGTGATAAACGTTGGGACCGAGTAGAATTGGCATATAACAATATAATCGCGGCTGAAGGTAAACATTATACAACTGCCGAAGAAGCTATATCGTCATCTTATGCAGCCAATATCACCGACGAATTTGTGGTGCCGTGTGTTATCGGCGATTATGCCGGTGCATCTGACGGAGATGCCGTATTGATGGCAAACTTCAGGGCTGACCGTGCTCGCGAAATTTTATATGCTCTTGCCGATGAAAAATTTGATGGTTTTGTCCGTAAAAAAATCGTCAAGTTTGCACTTAGCGTCGGTATGACGGAATATTCTGTAGACCATAATCGTTTTATGAAAACCATTTTTGCACCGGAGGCTCTCAAAAACATATATGGCGAAATTATTGCCAATCATAAAATGAAACAATTGCGGATTGCCGAAACCGAAAAATATGCACACGTTACATTTTTCTTTAATGGCGGTGAAGAACGTATGTTTGAAGGAGAAGATCGAATTTTAGTCGACAGTCCGAAAGTGGCAACTTATGATTTGAAACCGGAAATGAGTCTTTATGAAGTAACAGATAAGTTGGTGGAAGCTATCGAAAGTCAAAAGTACGATACTATTATCTGTAACTTTGCCAATGGTGATATGGTCGGACACACCGGAGTTATGAGTGCGGCGCTCAAAGCTGTGGCGGCTGTTGATGAATCGTTGGAGCGGGTAATGCGCGCTATTAAAAAAGTTAACGGTGTTCTGCTTGTTACGGCAGACCACGGAAATGTCGAAAAAATGGTCGACGAAACTACCGGTCAGCCGTATACTGCACATACAGTCGGTAAAGTTCAGGCGGTTTTATACAATGCACCGGCAAACGTTAAAGGGTTAGCTGACGGACGTTTGGCGGATATTGCACCGACCTTACTTGATTTACTCGGAATTGAAAAGGCACCGGAAATGACCGGACATTCGCTTTTGAAAAAATAAGGAACTTTAATGGCACAAAAGCTCTTTTTGACTTGTTTATTGCTGATATTTGCTTGGACGCAACCATTTATGGCAGCGTCGGCAGGTGCAACAACAACATCGATTTCGGTTGCCGACGTGGCAAAAGCCGAAGCCGAGGCCAAAAGAGCTCAACAAGAGCGACAAAAACTTGAAGCGGAGGCAAAAAAAATCAAAGATGAACTGAGCAACGTCAATCAAAAAATGATTGCCGCAGCAAAAAAAATCCAAAACGGCGAGGATGAATTACAGCATCAGCAAGATGAATTAGATAAATTACAAGCTCATTTAAGCGAATCTGAGGCAAAATTTGATGTAGACCATACAATGTTGTTGGAAACTTTGGCAGCTTTGCAAAATTTGGCACAACGCCCATCTATTGCAATTTTGGCGCAACCGCTTTCACCGGTTGAAGTAATGCGTAGCAGTATTTTGCTTCGCAACAGCGTGCATGCCCTCAAAGAACGTGCCGAACATATCCGACAGGGAATTGAGGACATTAACTCGCAAAAAGCCGAAATTGCTATGCGTTTAAAAGATTTGGAGCACAAAAACAAGGCTCTTTCCGAACAACACGCCGAAATGAAAAAGCTGTCGCAGCAGAAAAAACAAATATTCACTAAGATTGAATCGCAATCCAAAGAAGCCAAGAAAAAGGCGGAAGCACTTGCCTCTCAGGCTGGTAGCTTACGCGATTTGCTTGATAAGTTGGAAAAACAGAAAGAATTACAACGCCGCCAACTGGCAGAAAAAGAACGTTTGGCTCGACAACGGGCGGCAGACGAACTGCGAGCCGAGCGCAGTCAATCTCCGGCCAGTATTAAGGCTGCAATGACTAATTTTGCACAAGCAAAAGGCAGGATTGCACGTCCGGCACGCGGCAGCATTGTTACGAGTTTTAAGCAGGAGATGTCTAAAGGTGTCGAATCCAATGGTATTGATATTAAAACTTCATCTCATGCGCAAGTTATTTCTCCATACGAGGGGACAGTGATTTTTTCCGGACCGTTTAAGAACTTCGGTAATTTAATAATTATTGACCATGGGCAAGGCTATACTTCGCTTTTAAGCGGTTTGGAAGAAAACAATACCGAAGTCGGACAAACGTTGGTGGCGGGAGAACCCATCGGCACAATGCCGGCCGGAGGCAATAACAAGTTACATATGGAAATCAGAAAGAATAATCAGCCGGTTAATCCGGTTGAATGGATGACTACTAAATAACAAAGGAAAAAGAAATGTTTAAAAAATCATTATTTATGTGTGTTTTAGCCGGTTGTGCTTTAGTTTTTGCTGCTGAGGCCAAAGATGTCAATAAAGATAAGGAGGAGCAAATCAATACCTATGAGTTGCTTAATATTTTCGGTGAAGTAATGGAGAGAACCAAAGCGACTTATGTAGAAGAACTTACCGATAAAAAACTTATTGAATCCGCTTTGAATGGGATGTTGACGGCGCTTGACCCTCATTCCAGTTATTTAAACGCTGAGGATTTTAAATATATGAATGAACAAACTAGCGGCAAATTCGGCGGACTGGGAATCGAAATTACGATGGAAAACGGAATCGTAAAAATTATTTCCCCGATTGATGACACACCTGCGGCAAAAGCCGGATTGAAAGCAGGAGATTACATTACCGATATTGAAGACGAAACGGTTATCGGTTTAACTTTAAATGAAGTGGTAAGCAAACTGCGCGGTAAGGTTGGAACAAAGGTTAAAATTTCTGTCCGGAGAGTTAATGAAAAACCATTTACGGTAACTCTTACACGTGATGAAATAAAAATCCAATCAGTCAAGCACGAAATTAAAAATGAAGACATTTTATATGTGCGCATTTCTTCTTTCAGTG
>DEST01000015.1 GCA_002361365.1 Alphaproteobacteria bacterium UBA3307 | reverse complement strand
CGTCAAATTGAGGCAGCTCGTCGTGCAATTACGCGTCAGATGCAGAGAGCCGGAAAACTTTGGATTAGAATCTTTCCGGATGTACCGGTATCTGATAAACCGGCCGAAGTTCGTATGGGTAAAGGTAAAGGTGCTATCGAATTTTGGGTAGCCAGAGTTAAACCGGGACGCATTATGTTTGAAGTGACAGGTGTTTCTGAAGAAACAGCTCGCAGAGCTTTCGAACTGGGTGCCGCAAAATTGCCGGTTAAGTGCAAATTTGTAAAGCGGTTAAACTCCGATATCGTTAAAGGAGAAGCATAATGGTAAAAACTAAAGATTTACGCGCTATGACGATTGATGAATTGGAAAGCAAATTGCTTGAATGCAAAAAAGAACAGGCTAATTTGCGGATTCAACAATCTACAGGGCAACTTGAAAATGTTTCTAACATTCGCAAGACACGCCGTGATGTAGCCAGAATCAACACGCTCATTACTGAGCGCAAGAAGAATAGCTAGGAGAAAGAATATGCCTAAGAGAATTCTTCAGGGTGTTGTTGTTAGTGATAAACAGGATAAAACTGTCGTAGTCAGTGTAGAGCGTCAGGTTATGCATCCGGTTTATAAAAAATTCGTGAAAAAGAGTAAAAAATTTGCTGCTCACGATGAAAACAATCAGTATAAGGTCGGTGACCGCGTTTCAATTGAGGAATGCCGTCCGATTTCCAAGAACAAATCTTGGACTGTAATTTCGTCTGATAACGCCTAAGATAGAAGGAATAAAAAAATGATACAAATGCAAACCAACCTCGATGTTGCCGATAATTCGGGCGCACGTCAGGTGCAGTGCATCAAGGTTCTTGGTGGTTCCAAGAGAAAAACGGCCTCAGTAGGCGACGTTATTGTTGTAGCAATACAAGATGCGTTGCCGCGCGGGCACGTTAAAAAAGGTGATGTTTATAAAGCCGTTATCGTAAGAACGGCCAGTGATATTCGCCGCAAAGACGGAAGTGTTATCCGTTTTGACAGTAATGCCGCGGTTCTCATCAATAAAGACGGTGAGCCGATTGGTACTCGTATTTTCGGCCCTGTTACGAGAGAATTGCGTGCAAAGAAGTTTATGAAAATCATTTCATTAGCACCGGAGGTATTGTAATGCCTAAAATGAAAATTAAGAAAAACGATACGGTTATCATTTTGTCAGGTGACGAAAAGGGTAAAACCGGCGTTGTAAAACAAGCTCTGCCAAAGGAGAGCAAAGTTGTTGTTGAAGGTTTGAATATGGTTAAGCGTCATACCAAAGCTTCTAAAACGACTCCGGGCGGGATTGTTTCTAAGGAAGCGGCGATTCACGTTTCTAACGTGGCGCTGGTTAAAGACGGCAAGGCAACTAAGGTCAGCTACAAAGTTGTAGACGGTAAAAAAGTTCGCGTTGCGCGCAAAACCGGTGACGTAATCGATTAATGGGAGAAAATTTTATGACAAACTATGAAACTTTATACAATAACGTCATAAAGAAATCTCTTGTGGAAAAATTCGGTTACACCAACCCACATGAGATTCCGAAGCTGACGAAAATTGTTTTGAATATGGGTATCGGCGATGCTGTTACCGATAAGAAAAAAGTAACGAATGCAATGGAAGAGTTAGCTGCTATATCCGGTCAACAGCCGGTTATGACAAAGGCTCGCAAGTCAATCGCAACCTTTAAATTGCGTGAAGGTATGCCGATTGGATGTAAAGTTACGTTACGTTCTGCCAGAATGTATGAGTTTTTAGAAAGACTGATAAATATGGCATTACCGCGAATCCGTGATTTTCACGGTATTACCGGTAAGAATTTTGACGGCAAAGGTAACTTCGCTTTCGGTATTAAGGAACAAATCATTTTCCCTGAAATCAACTATGAAAAGGTTGATGAAGTCAGAGGGCTTGATATTGTTATTTGTACAACAGCAAAAACAGACGAAGAAGCAAAATTTTTGCTGACATCGTTTAACTTGCCTTATAAGAAATAAGCGGAGATTTTACTATGTCAAAAACAAGTTCGGTATATAGAAACTTGAAAAGAGTTAAGATGGCTGCTAAGTATGCGAACCGCCGTCAAAAACAAAAAGCAATCATGATGGATAAGAATGCAACTCCGGAAGAGAGATTGCAAGCTCAGTTTGCTTTGCAAAAATTCCCGAAAAATTCTGCAAAATGCCGTATTCGCAATCGTTGCAGAATTACGGGACGTTCACGTAGTTATTACAGAAAATTCGGTTTAAGCCGTGTTGAATTGAGAGATTTAGCAAGCTTTGGCGAAATTCCTGGTTTAGTAAAATCAAGCTGGTAAGGAGGGAAGATATCATGTCTATGAGTGATCCTTTGGGCGATATGCTCACACGCATCAGAAACGCACAAAGAGCGAAAAAGAGTGATGTTGTATCACCTGCTTCTCGCTTGCGTGAAAATGTGTTAGAAGTTTTGAAACGTGAAGGTTACATTTTGGGGTATAAGAAGACCAATGTGCGTCCTGGTGTTGATGAACTTCATATTCAATTGAAGTACCATGAAGGTGCTGCTGTTATTACAAAAATTTATCGTGTGTCGACTCCGGGGCGTCGCGTTTATTCAAGCGTGAAGGATTTGCCTAGGGTATACAACGGCTTGGGTATTTCCATTATTTCTACGCCGCAAGGTGTTATGAGTGATAACGAAGCTCGCAAAGCCAATGTCGGCGGCGAAATTTTGTGCCAAGTGTTCTAAGGAGGTAGGAAATGTCAAGAGTTGGTAAATATCCAGTTGTTGTTCCTGCCGGTGTAGAACTGAGCATCAATAACAATACGGTTGTGGCAAAAGGAAAGTTGGGTGAATTATCCTACTCTTTTGATGACAGCCATGTTGCAACAAAATTTGAAGATGGTAAAGTTTCGGTTTCGCCATTATCGCAAAGCAATGCTGCGAGAGCTTTATGGGGTACAACCCGCGCTCGCATCAACGATATGATTAAGGGCGTTAGTGAAGGCTTTACAAAAGATATGGAATTGGTCGGCGTCGGTTATAAAGCGCGTGTTGAAGGCAAGAATCTGATTTTGTCTTTGGGTTTTTCACACGAAGTCACTTTTCCTGCTCCGGAAGGAATAAAGATTTCCTGCGCATCTCCGACACAAATTTCAATCTTTGGTGCAGACAAACAAAAAGTTGGTCAAGTTGCGGCAGAAATTCGTAAGTATAGAAAACCTGAACCGTATAAAGGTAAAGGTGTGAAATATACCAACGAATATGTACGTCGTAAAGAAGGCAAGAAGAAGTAAGGAATAAGTCGATGAATACACCAAAAAAATTGTTTGAAAGAAGACAAGCGCGTGTAAGATACGCTTTGAAAAACGCCGCCAACGGCAAATTAAGATTGTCGGTTTTCCGTAGCGGTAAGCATATCTATGCGCAAATCATTGACGATGTAAAAGGTTTGACAGTTGCTTCTGCTTCTACCTTAGATAAGGAAATCAGAGGGCAAATTAAAAAATCTTCTACGGTTGAAGCCGCTGGCTTCATTGGTAAAGTAATTGCTGAAAGAGCTGCAAAATCAGGTATTTCCGAAGTGGTGTTTGACCGCGGCGGTTATATCTATCACGGTCGGGTTAAGGCTTTGGCTGATGCAGCTCGCGAAGCCGGTTTGAAATTCTAGGAGATGAAGATGGTACAATCTACAGATCGTCATAACAAAAAAGAAGTTAAAGATGAGTTGGTCGAAAGACTGGTTCACGTTAACCGTGTAGCCAAAACCGTTAAGGGCGGACGCACAATGAGTTTCGCTGCGGTTGTGGTTGTGGGTGATCAGAAGGGCCGTATCGGTATGGGTACAGGTAAGGCTGCGGAAGTTCCGGAAGCAATCACCAAGGCTACAAACGAAGCAAGAAAAAATATGATTCGTATTCCGTTGCGCGAAGGCAGAACTCTGCATCACGATATTGCCGGTCGTTTCGGCGCCGGTAAGGTGGTTTTGAGAACAGCTCCTGCCGGTACCGGTGTTATTGCCGGCGGCCCGATGCGTGCTGTTTTTGAAGTTCTGGGCGTGCAAGACGTGGTTGCCAAATCATTGGGCTCCAACAACCCTTACAATATGATTAAAGCAACTTTCGATGCTTTGAAAGGTATTAACTCACCGAGAATGGTTGCGGCAAAACGCGGCAAAAAAGTCGGTGATATTGTCAGCCGCCGTGAAGGTATGGCCAAAGACGTTAAAGAGGAGGCTTAATCATGGCAACTAAGAAGAAGACAATAAAAGTTACCAGAACTGGTAGCACAATCGGACGCCCGACTTATCAGGAAACAAACCTGAGAGGTTTGGGATTAACCAAAACCGGTCGCACCGTTGAGTTGGAGGATACTCCGGCAATACGCGGGATGATTAAGAAGGTGGCTCACTTGGTCAAGGTTGAAGAATAAGGAGCGTGCTAAGAGGTTGTCATACTTGTAATTTTTTTCCTTGTGTATTTCTTTTATACACGGCGTCAAAAAATCACAGCGTAGCCCAACCTCTTATCCCACTCTTCAAGTTCTGTTCATTTTGATAAATGATGAGACTTTTAGGGAAGTTAATTTTAAAAGGAATAAGAAAATGAAACTTAACGAATTAAAAGACAACGAAGGCGCTACCAAAAATCGTAAACGCGTAGGTCGCGGTATCGGTTCCGGCAAAGGTAAGACTTGCGGTCTTGGCCACAAGGGGCAGAAAGCACGTGCCGGTGGTGCCAAAATGGGATTTGAAGGCGGACAAATGCCGCTGTATCGTCAGTTGCCTAAGCATGGTTTCAAAAATCCGTTTGCAAAGACTTATGCCGTTGTAAATTTGGATACGATTCAAAAGGCTATTGACAGCGGCAAGTTAGATGCCAAATCAATCAGTATTGAAGCTTTGCTTAGCTCTAACGTTATTTCGAAAAAGCTGGACGGCATTCGTTTGCTTGCACGCGGTGCTGTGACTAGCAAGATTGAAATAACCGTTAATTCGGCTTCTAAAGCAGCTATAGAGGCTGTTGAGAAAGCCGGCGGCAAGGTAAATCTCATCTAGTTGACAACCAATACAAAAATTACGGGTCGGAAGTGTCCTTACGTACCTCTATGTACGCTCCGGTGCTTCCGCCCTTATTTTTTACTATTTGCGCACACTATACTAAGTAAGTTGCTTAAGACGGAAGTCGTCAGGCTCTACAAGAGATTCTCGGTTCTTGCCTATCGGTAAGCCCAAGAATGACAGAGAAAAGGGATTCTCGGTTCTTGCCTGTCGGCAAGCCCAAGAATGACAGAGAAAAAAGGGATTCTCGGTTCTTGCCTGTCGGCAAGCCCAAGAATGACAGAGAAAAGGGATTCTCGGTTCTTGCCTGTCGGCAAGCCCAAGAATGACATTAAAACAGCTCAAGATGATAGATGGAAGATTATTTGCGTGACAAAAAAAGATTTTTTGCCAAAATGAAGCATTTTTTTATTGAAAATTCCCAAAAAATAAGATATCCTATAAGTGATTACAAATAGGGATTATGTTTTACAAATGAAAATACACATTATGTGCTTCTTTTTGAAAACATTACCCATATTGCGCAAAGTTAAGCGATAAAATACTTTCGTTTTTTGTGCTATTCCCTAGGTAATCAATAAAAAAAGAAGTCAAACCTGACTCTTTAATTGAAGTGTATATGTTTTGCAAATTTGGCGAAATTATCACTTGAGTTGTATGTCCCTTTTTTATAAATTAATTCATAGGCCACTCATTAAATAAATGCCTTACTCCCGAAAAATAACGAGCAATAGCTGCTGGAGAGCTTAGGGGGGCGATCGTGTATCTTGAGACAATCGTTGGCGCGCTTATGAATAGTTTGTAATTTGAGGAACAAGACATATAATTTCAGGTTTTAAGTTCAAAAAATATTGCATTTAATCAATGTTTCCATAAAACAACAAACGAGTTTTGTTGCGCGGCAATGTTGATGCAATACACGGAAAGAGAAGAGGCATAAAAAAATAATAGAGTATGAAGAAGAATCTGATTATGCTCGTTATTATGTTCGTCTCTATTTTTAATGCCACTGCACAGGTGGTGTATAAAATAGAGGCAAGCGAAATAACCCTGTCCAATGGACAGGTTTATCGTAGCGCCGATATCCCCGGTGTGCAGTGGTTGCATGTTGGGGATAACCTCTCCACTAAAATAAGCAATTATTTTAGTGGACTGAGGGTCAACGACTACGAAAGGTATGTACGCGAGTACAACGCGTTTTCGGTCCGCGGTCTTCAGCCAATTCGTATTGCCCAAATCAACACCGCCGGTGTTGGTATGATGGGCGGTATGATGATGGGAGGTGGCATCAATCCTATGGGCGGTATGATGATGGGAATGAACGGTACCGGCGGGTACGTTTATGGTGCCGGCGGCGCAGCCTCTGCACAGTCAAATGTGCAGATTACCAACGAGAACCTCGTTGGCACTGTAGGCAGCGGCCTGCAGGTTGGCTATGATAAGGTCAACGGTATACAGGTTGCCGGTGACCCGCTGATGGCAGCATTCAGAGTTGCTTCCGCTTTAGGTGGGGGCAAGAAGAAGGCAGCCCGTCAGCAGGCAGCCGCAGCCGCTAATGGTAGCAATGTTCGCGTCGTGTACGTGGACAGCGCTACCGGACAGGTGGTGGCACAGCCAACGCAGACTCGTTCTGCTCAGGCTCCTGCTGCCCGTCAGGCTGCCCCTGCTCGTCAGGCCACCCAGACGAACAGCGGCGTTTCTTCAACAGCTGTCTACGGCAATGTATACAGCGGTTTCTAAGAAACGCTGAAAAAATAGGAAAAGTCCTTTGTTCCCTTGGGAACAGAGGGCTTTTCTTTTTTATGCACGGCATATAAGCACTAAATGGCGGCAATATATCTGTTTGCAAATATTATTTGTTGCCGACGGCAAAATTAAATAAATTTTTAAGGCTTAATCGCTATTATGTTTACCAATAGAGGGATAAATGAATTTATTGAAAAAAGCCGAAAATCTAAAGTATATTTTTTCAACGATAAAAAGTTCGTTTTTACCGGCAATGTTGCTCTTTGGCGGGTTGTTGCTCTTTTATGCGCAAAATCCGTATGAGTTCGGTTTGGCAAGTATCTTGCATTATTGTTTTTTCGGCGTTGCGGCAATTACTTCTTTGCTGCTATGCTTTTCTAACCGCTCAAAACCTTTATTCAGCTTGTTGCTGGGGATGGTGTGCTATTGTATTATCAATGTGCTTAAATTAAAATACGGAGAAACATTCAGCGAATCGGCAGAATTCAGATGCTTATGTTTTGTTTTGCCGTTGAATTTTGTGTTGCTGTATTTTTTGCCGCAATCACATTTATGGCAAGCACGTAACAAATATTTATTGTTCGGTTTATTGATTGAAGCCGCCGTGTTTGCTCATATTTATCAATGGGCAGATTTGTTGCCGCATATTGATATTACGTTGGAGGCAATGCCGCTCTGGGCGTGTGCGTTGTGGATTATGTTGTTGGCACCGCTTGCTATCAATATCAGCTTTAAAAACACCATTATCAATACCGGCTTATTTTATGCCGATACGGCTTTGTTTTTAGGTATGATTTATGCAAATTCCGCTTCAGGGCAAACCACGTTTTTTTTGAGTTTTGTTCTTATTTTGCTCGGAATTACATTGCTGAGTCTGCACAATTCGTATCATTATGATTATCTGGAAAATGTAGGCAGTAAAATTGCCTATTTGAATCACGCAAGTTCTAAATTTCCATATAAATACACTATTGCGCTGTTTAGTATAGACAATCGCGATAAGTTGCTGAAGGTTATCGGACGCAAAAAAATGCGGGTTTTGGAACAGATGATTGTTAATCGGATACGCTCGCTGGAATATGATTTGAGTCTTTATCGATATAATGAAGAAGAATTGATTATGGTGTTTAAAAATGAAGATGCTAAGCACGTTAAGGTTTTTGCTGATGATATCAGACGCAATATAGCCGCGGTGGAATTTGTTTTTGCCTCAATGAAAAGCATCAAAATAACGATTTCTGTTTGTGTTTCGGAAAAAACACGCAAAGATTTGGACGCTAACGAAGTAACCGAGCGTACTCATAATGCGCTACAGAAAAATTATCGCTTTAATTGTAATATTACTACCACGATTTAGCTATATTTTCTGTGCGGTAAAAAACAGCGTATAATCAGACATACGCCGAGGATTGTTATAGGTAAGGAGAGCCATTGTCCCATGGTCAGACCACACCATAAAAAGCCGAGTTGAGCATCCGGTTCGCGGAATTGTTCCATTAAAACTCGTACAGCGGCATAGCCAAGCAAAAATGCGCCAGAAATTAACCCCGTGCGATTTCGGCACTTTGAATTGCACCACATTAAATTCAAGATTATAAACAACAAAATACCCTCTAAGCAAGCCTCATATAGTTGCGACGGATGGCGCGGTAAATATCCGCCGCGCGGAAAGCGTACCGCCCAAGCCACATCGGTAACGCGTCCCCACAGTTCGTCGTTGATAAAGTTGGCTATGCGACCAAGAAAAATCCCAACCGGAACTAACGGAGAAACTAAGTCTGTCAGTTTTAAAAACGGATATTTAATCATTTTTGCAAAAATAAATAAGGCAATAATTACCCCGAAAATACCGCCGTGAAAAGACATTCCACCGTGCCAAATCGCAAAAACTTCCCACGGATTTTGCCAATATTGTGCCGTGCCGTAAAATAAAATGTAACCGATGCGCCCGCCTAAAATAATACCTAATGTGGCAGCAAAAGCGGCGTCTTCACAATTTTGCGGGCTTAGACCTAGGTTGTATTTTTTTATACGGAGCGAGGCTAGCCACCACGCAAACAAAATTCCTATAAGATATGCCATAGAATACCAACGAATGGCAACCGGTCCGATAGAAAAAATAATCGGAGATATTTGCGGATAAGTAAATCCTATCATAATTTTGCTCCCTTTATTTCATTTTGCTTAAAAGTATATTAACAAAAAACAGATAATCCACACTTAAAAAATCTTTATAAACATCTTAATTTTTAATACCTTGAATTTACTTGCTTTTATTTTTTTGCAACCGGTAAAAAAAAATTTTTTTGCACAAAAAGTGGAAAACTCTGTAACCGGAATTGTTTTTTGAAGGCAAAGTGTGGCATCTTGAAAACGTAACAAACAAGGAAAGCCAAATGTACGCAGAGAAAGTCTATAAATTTAATCCGATTGATGATATAGAATGCTTATTTGCTAACCGGCAGCATTCTACTGAGCGCCGCAGCAATCACGAAGTTGTGGTCGAAATCAGCGGTAAATGGGACGAAATGTTGTTTTTCTTTGCGTGGGAAGAACAAATGCATTGTATGCATATTTCCTGCCTGATAAATATGGAGCCGGAAAATGTAGCGTTGCCGAGTATTTTTGAACTGTTGGCACTTTTGAATGAAGATATGTGGATTGGGTATTTTTCGTATTGGGAAGAAGCCAAAATGCCGCTGTTTAAGCATTCGGTAATTTTAGATGAAAATGATACAAATGTGTTCTTAAAATTAGAGCAAATCCTAAATATCGCCGTTACGGAATGTGAACGCGCGTACCCGATTTTTAATGCAGTATTTAAGCAAAATATAAGTCCGCGGCGGGCATTGATGCCGCTTATTTTGATGTGATGGCCTGCCATTTTATGCGGCAATCTGCCAGAACGGTGCCGCTTTGTTTTTCATAAATCGTATGCAAACTTTCAGTATCGGTTTGTTTGGTGCAAACTTTTATTTGTTGTCCGTAGAGAGCTTCTTTTTTAAAGCTGATTTCCAATGTTTTAGGGGTATGTTGTCGGCGAAATTCCGGCGCAACGCTTTCAGTTGCCCATAACGGATAAATCGCATTGTTAACGTGGTTATTAACGTCAATGTCATCAAAACGTACGGTAAATTCTTGCACATAGTTCGGGTCTTCAACCGGTGGCAGTTTGGCAAACTCAGCCGTAACAGAATGTTCATTCAGTACTGTGTATTGCGGAAAATGTTTGCTTAAATTGACCGGACGGCGATGTAATACATCTATCAATACCCACAGGCTGGTAGCAGCTACCAAGATATTGCCTGCTGTATCTTTGAGTAAAAAATCACGAACTCCGCCCCATAATTTAGTACCTGACGGCCAAGTTTCAATAATAAAATGCTCGTCAATGCGGGGTAATTGACTGATTTCAAGCAGATAATCAGCACCAACCCACGCCAAATTTTGTTGTGCGCAATCCTCAAAACCGAATCCAAGCGAATCGGCATTTTCACAGGCCATATCCTGTAACAAATTCATCAGCGAAGTTATTCGCAAAAAACCGCGACAATCAGCCTCATAGCTTTTGACTGCATATTCTTTGCAATGTTTAGTTACTTGTATGCTCATATATCTGCGTATTGAAATATTGACTTAAAACAATTCAGCGCTTTTAGTAATACCTGCAAGTTTATATGCATGAAAACGCTTCTCGAGTCGGCGAGTATAGCGCAAACCTTCCTTAGGATTTCCGGAGTGATACTTTTTAGCCGCAGCTTTCCAATTTTTGCCGTTACGCTTATAGAGTGAACGCAAAAATTTAGCACTGTAATTCATATTATTTTCCGGATCCATCGCTTCTTCAATAGAAGTAAAGGCTTTGCCGTGATATTTCATATTTACTTGCATACAACCGACATCTATACTGGTTATGCCTTGAGCAATAAATTTTTTTGCGGCAGCAATGGCTTCTTCTTTAGTGGCAAAATAGTACCCCTTGCCCTTGGCATTAACCGTCCACGGCCACGCCATATATACATTATGAGTTGCGCTCCATTGACCGCTTTCCACTGCGGAAATTGTTTGTAACAAACTTAAGTTTACACCGTAATCGGCACTTGCTTTTTCGGCTGCTGCCATACAAAGAGAGCTGTCTGAACCATACTCTTTTGCCGATACGTCTATATCTTCATTGGCGTAAATTACACCGCTTACAAGTGCAAGCATACAAACCAATAAAAAACCGAATTTATTAAACACGATGACGTGTCACCTCTAAAAGCCGCACAAAAGTCAACCTTCCTCCCATCTTTTAAGAATTTCAGTCAGTTACGCAATTAAATGCAGACAATCTGAGCGGTATTAACCAATTTTAACCACTTATTAAAATAACTTAACAAATCGTTAAACATCGAGTCATATAACACGGCTTGTTTTAAAAATCCAGAAAAAAAAGACTCTTTTTAGTATTTTTTACTAAAATATCCATACAACACATTGTTTTTGCTAAATATAAATGTAATAAATATTCGCTTAAGTCAGTAAATTTGGAGGCGAATGATACTTTATGATATTATTTTATTTATACATTTTAAAATAGAGCTGTCGCCATATGAATAAAAACGGTAGCGCTCGGCAATGGCGTGAGAATAAGCTTCCTTCATACGTTCGGTGCCGGCAATGGCGCAAATCAGCATAAATAAGGTTGATTTTGGCAAGTGAAAATTAGTGATAATCATATCCAGAATTTTAAATTTATACCCAGGAGTAATGAAAATATCGGTTTCGCCGCAAAACGGGTGTAACACACCATTTTCGTCGGCGGCGCTTTCCAAAAGACGAACCGAAGTTGTGCCGACGGCAATAATTCTTCGTCCTTCGCGTTTGGCCTGATTGATTATTTCGCAGGCCTCGGGCGAGATAACTCCGTATTCGGCATGCATTTTATGATTGTCAGTGTCATCGGTTTTTACCGGCAGAAAAGTTCCGGCACCAACATGAAGCGTTAAAAATACGCGCTTTACTCCCATTTCATCAATCTTTTTTAAAAGCGAATCGGTAAAGTGCAAACCGGCAGTCGGAGCGG
>DEST01000074.1 GCA_002361365.1 Alphaproteobacteria bacterium UBA3307 | reverse complement strand
GATCATCTGGTGACACCTATCAGCTGGAATATCAGGACAATGAGGAGTATGATTTGGCTACTCCTTATACCAGTTGGTGTTGGCAGTACGGAATGCAACTTTGGATGCGGACTGATATGATTAGGGTAACTTTTCCTAATACGGAAATGCTCGTTTTTGCTCGGTTTATTTATTCTGTTGACCCAATGAAAGACGAAGATATGGTTAAAGGCTTCGACTATTATTGGAAAGACGAAACATGGAGCTTTGGTGTTACATTCCGTTACAGATTCTAAAGCACAAAAAAGACGTTTTCCGTGAGCGGAAATCGTCTTTTTTTGTTGTTTTGATAGTGTTTACTGCGTACGGATAGATTATATAAGTGTTATATATAATATTTTTGCCGGATATGTTTTATCTTTATGCAAACGGATTATATTATATAAAAAGAGGAATAAATGTTATTTGAAGCGGACAAAGATATTTTGCTTAATTTCAAAAAATATCTGGCGCAATGCGGATATCCGGCACAGAGTATTTTAGTAGGTTATACTATCGGACAGTATCGGGCAGATGTAGTAATTTCTGACCCTGATACCAATACGCCCTTACAAATTTTTGAACTTAAAAAACAAAAAAAAACACCGCAAACTTTGGCAACTGCTCGTACTCAACTACAAAAACATTTAGCAGCGGCTCGCAAACTTAATCCCGATGTTATTGGTTATTTAGTCTTTCAAACTGAGATAGAACCTTATTTTGAAGTGTTTGATGCAATAACAGATGAAGTTGTACCTAATTCAGCCTTTGACTATCAAAATCAGGTACATAAAGGTAAAAATGCTACAGCTACGATGCTAAGTCGTAACAAAAGTCGTGCAGTAGGTAATCTGAAATGGGCTACAATGTTATTGATATTTTTTACGGCATTATTATTTTTGCTTGATGTATCAGATATTATTCCGATGACCGGATATCGTTTGTATTTGATTTTGATTGTAGTTATTTTGGTGCTTTTACCTTATTATGAAACTATAAAAGTGGCTAATTTTGAATTGACGCAAAAAGATAAAACGGCCGGCGATGAAAATTCAGCAGATAAGTAAATTGTGCTAAACCAAGATGAGTTTACTGCATAAAAAAAGAGACGAGGAAAGCCTCGTCTCTTTTAATATTTGTACGCTCTTATTTATATTGAGCCAAGTGTTCAAGCAAAGCACGTTTTTCATCAACATTTGCTTGAGCCTTATTCAGCAACATATTATAGCGTTCCGGATTGGCCTTGTTAACCACTTGGAAGCGTGTTTCGCTGGCCATAAATTCGGCAAGCGGTTTGCTCGGTGCTTTAGAATCCAGAGTGAGCGGAGCTTGACCTTCCTTCATATTATCCGGATTATAGCGATAGAGCGGCCAAGAACCGGTTTCAACCGCATTCTTTTGGTGACCTAAACCTTCTGCCATATTCAAGCCTTGGTTAATGCACGGACAATAAGCAATAATGATGGACGGACCGTTATAAGCCTCAGCCTCGTTCATTGCTTTGATTACCTGCATATCGTTGGCGCCCATAGCCACTTGTGCCACATAAACATTACCGTAAGACATGGCAATCATACCCAAATCTTTCTTCGGCAATTCTTTACCCGCGGTAGCAAATTTCGCAGATGCGCCCATCGGAGTTGCTTTGGATTGTTGACCGCCGGTATTGGAATATACGCCGGTATCAACTACCAAGATATTGACGTTGCGGCCGCTGGCAATAGCGTGGTCAACGCCGCCGAAACCGATATCGTATGCCCAGCCGTCGCCGCCGATAATCCAAACGGATTTCTTAATCAGATAGTCGGCAACTTCGTTCAGGTGCTTAGCTTCATCGGTATTGATGGAGGCTAATTTTGCCCGCAAAGCGGCAACATTATCGCGTTGAGCATCAATTTCCATATCGTTGGATTGCGGGTTTGCTAAGATTTTATCAGCAATATCACCAAGCTGACCTTTCATACCTTCAAGCAAAGATTTTGCAGTTTCGGCTTCGTGGTCGATAGAAATTCGCATACCCAAACCGAATTCGGCGTTATCTTCAAACAAAGAGTTAGCCCAAGCCGGTCCGTGACCTTTTTCATCTTTACAATACGGAGTGGTCGGCAAGTTACCGGAATAAATCGAAGAACAACCGGTAGCGTTAGCAATAACCATACGGTCGCCGAACAATTGAGTCAGCAACTTAATGTACGGAGTTTCACCGCAGCCGGCACAAGCACCGGAATATTCGAACAACGGCTGAATGAGCTGAGTTGTCTTCGGCATATTCTTAACCACATCGGTACGTTTAACGTACGGCAGAGTTTCAAAGAACTTCCAGTTAGCTTTTTCAACTTCAAGATGATTTTCGATATGATCCATATTGATGGCGTGCAATTCCGGATTTTCCTTATTCTTAGCCGGACAAGCGGTAACACATACACCGCAACCGGTACAATCTTCCGGAGAAATTTGCAAAATGAATTGTTTGCCGGCAAATTCCTTACCTTTATAATCGGTATGTTTCAAAGTAGCCGGAGCGCCTGCCAACTGAGCATCATCTGCAACTTTCATTCTGATTACGCCGTGCGGGCAAACAATTGAGCACTTACCGCATTGAATACAGGTGTTCGGATCCCAAACCGGAACTTCGGTTGCGATACAACGCTTTTCAAACTGCGTGGTAGCGGTTGGCCATGTACCGTCAACAACTTCCTGCAATTCAGATGTTTTAACACTGTCTCCCTTATCGGCAATCAATTTTGCGGTCAAGCCCTTAACGAACTCAGGCGCATTGGCCGGAACCGGTGCCAAACGATGGAATGTAGATGTAACGTGGTCCGGATATTTAACTTCAAACATATGTTCAAGCGAAGCATCAACCGCAGCATAGTTCTTTTGAACAACCGCATCACCCTTCTTGGAATAGGTCTTCTTAATCGCGGCTTTAATTTGCGCAATCGCCTCATCTTTCGGCAAAATGTTGGAAATTGCAAAGAAACAGGTCTGCATAACCGTGTTAATGCGTTGGCCCATACCGGTGGCACGCGCAACTTCAACCGCGTTAATGGTGTAGAATTTGAGGTGCTTAGCCAAGATTTGCTCTTGTACTTCAATCGGCAACTGATCCCAAACTTCTTCTGCTTTATACGGAGCATTCAGCAAGAAGGTGGCGCCGTCTTTGGCTATATGCAAAATGTCAACTTTTTTCATAAATTGGAACTGGTGACAAGCCACAAAATCAGCTTGATTTATCAAATAAGCCGAGCGAATCGGATTATCTGAAAAGCGCAAGTGAGAGGTAGTCATAGAACCGGATTTACGTGAATCGTAAACGAAATAGCCTTGACCATATTTTCCGGCATCTTCGGCAATAATCTTAATCGAGTTTTTGTTGGCACCGACCGTACCGTCAGCTCCCAAACCGAAGAACACGGCGCGAACCACATCATTCGGCTCAACATCAAACGACGCATCGTAGGCCAGAGATTTATGAGTTAAATCATCTTCTATACCAACGGTAAATCCGTTAATCGGAGCAGCGGCGACAGCATTGTCAAACACAGCCTTAGCCATAGCCGGTGTAAATTCTTTAGAAGACAAACCGTAGCGGCCGCCGTAAATTTTCGGCAACGCAGCGATTTTGCCGTTACTGTAAGCTTGTGATAAAGCCGTAACCACATCCAAGTACAGCGGTTCACCGAGAGAGCCTGCTTCTTTGGTTCTATCCAGTACAGAAACAACTTTTGCGGTTTTTGGCAGAGCTTTCAAGAAAGATTCTGTTGGGAACGGACGATATAAATGAACTTTCAAAACGCCGAGTTTTGCCCCGTGTGCGTTGAGGTATTCAATGGCTTCTTCGACCGTTTCTGCGCCTGAGCCCATAACTACGACAACGTTTTCGGCATCGGCGGCACCGGTATAGTCAACAACGTGATATTGACGACCGGTAATCTTGGCAAACTTATCCATTTCTTCCTGAACAATGCCTTCAACTTTGGCATAATACGGATTGGCCGCTTCACGACCTTGGAAGAATACATCCGGATTTTGTGCTGTACCGCGAACAACCGGATTTTCCGGACGCAAAGCATGTTCGGCATTGAATTTATAATTAACACCGTCAAGCATTGCTTTCAAATCATCATCAGAAAGCAACTTAACTTTTTTAATTTCGTGCGAAGTGCGGAAACCGTCAAAGAAATGCATAAACGGAACGCGTGAACGCAAAGTCGAGGTTTGTGCAATGGCCGCCATATCGCCTGCTTCCTGCACCGAATTGGAACAAAGCATGGCAAAACCCGTCTGACGGCAACCCATAACATCGGAATGATCGCCGTAAATCGACAAAGCGTGATAAGCAAGCGAACGTGCCGCAACATGCATAACAAACGGCATCAATTCGCCGGCGATTTTATACATATTCGGAATCATCAAGAGCAAACCTTGCGAGGCCGTAAAGGTGGTGGTAAGCGCACCGGCCTGTAATGAACCGTGACACGCACCGGCGGCACCTGCTTCAGATTGCATTTCCTGAATGGTAGGGCTAACACCCCAAATATTCTTCTGTTTAGCGGCAGACCACGCATCAGCCCATTCACCCATCGGAGATGACGGAGTAATCGGGTAAATTACGCAGACTTCGTTCATACGATGTGCAACCGAAGCACAGGCTTCGTTAGCGTCCATCATTTTCATTTTTACATCTGACATTTATATATCCTTATAAGTTAGTTTAAAACAGCATAATATATTGAAAACGCAAAATATATTATGCAAAATACTGCAGTAAACAAAAAATGTTTATGGCGCATTTATAACACACAATTGCAAAAAATCAAGTTTTATTAAAAGGCTGTGCAAGTTTTATAAATGATGCATAAATTAAATTTGAAAAATTTTATAAAAAACACATTTGGCGACAAAAAATATCTTGACTTTTGTCAAGGGAGGGGTAGAATACGAAAAGAGCAATAAAGCAAGGAGAAAAGCTGATGACAGAATATAAATTCCATAACAAAGAAATGACATCTATTGAAGAATGGGTGGGCAGAAATCAATATTTTGAGCAGGCTAAAGAAGAATATCTTAAAGGCAAGGCGTATGAGATGACATTTCTGCCGATTGCCGAGAATAATAATGACTTGCGTTTTCCGTTGGTTTGTAATGAATACGGCTATAAAAGTTATGCTGACAAAAATGCCTATGCTTATATTATGCAAAAGACACTGGAAAAAACCTTTGAACAAGGTAATCCGGCGCACGATAGTGCATTGATTGTTGCAATGTCGCGTGAAAGTGCCAGAGATGACTATAAACCTAACGATGAGGAGTATCGGCGCGTAACGTACGCAGCAATGCGTGAACATATGCGCAAAGATAAAGAATGGTTTGGAAAGCTGACACCGGCAGCGCAATTGGCGGCTATTGGTTTGGAAATGAGTTCCGAATCTAACAGAGGGGCTACGCTGTGGCTGCAGCAAGAAAACGGTCTTAATTTAGATTTCAGTAAAGCAGCGGCAAATGGTTTTAACGGAGATTTGGAAGATGCTGCAAATTTGGTCTTGAGCCAAGCGTATCGGCGTGTGGAATACGGTAATATTTTGCGGGTTGAACCGCTTGAAAATCGGTTGAGTTGGGAAGTTAAAGCAGCAGCATTGGAGGCACAGCTGAAATCACACAGTAGCAGAGGGAAGATTCCGTCATTGCCGGTGTTTGTTGATTTGCTGAAAACTGCCGAAAAACCTGCACAACAGCTTAAATTAGCCGAACTTGCCAAAGAACCTGATTTTCAAGAAAGTATGCGTTATGACGGTTTCAGAAATGAATTAAGACAAAGTTTTAAAGATATAACTCCGTGCGGTGAGGTAACCCAAAAGCTGTTTTATGAGGTGCTGTATAATTTTGGTTTGCGCGGAATTAACGAGCCGAAGTTACAACTCACTGACATCAATTTCGGTACATTACAGGCAGCGGTGGCTGAGTGTAAGGCGCAACGCATTGTTGATGAGGTAAATAATTGGGTAGATTTGGATTACAAAGAGATAGCTAAACTAGATAAGAAATTAAAAACCGAAGGACTTTCAAAACAAGAAAAGGAATTTATTGAAAAACAAGCAGATGACTTGCGGAAAAAAGATACCATAACCGGCATTCCGGATATTGAATTGGTCGCCAAATATCGTCCGCAGTTTTTGGAACAACCGGCAAAGATGACACCGGAATTGTGTGCGCAGATTGTTAATAAATACGGCAATAAACTTTCGGCACAAACTCAGCTTGAGATGATGACCAAAGTGGTTAAGAGTATACGTTTCGGTGACGGTTATACTTTGAATAAAGATGATTTAGCCAAATTAAACCAATATATAAACCGAGCGCAAAAACTGAATACATCTTCACGGGCAATGAAAAAGTTTGTTGAAACGGTGCGCCCGATTGTGGAATTTACTCAAAGACAGTATGATGCAGACAGTAAGTTTTTGGTTGATGCCATGCGCGTAAATGCGGAACACGAGGCTGCCCAAAAACGCATGGATTTGTTTGATGAGGCGCGTATAAGATATTGTGAAATGGATGAGTTGCAAGGCAAAATCAAAAGAGTGCGTGATGGTCTTAAACTGGAAAACCCGAGTGATGAAACTCTGGCTCGATTTATGAAAGACGGACTTGCCGGTAATAAGGTCGGGTTAACTTATGAGCCGAAGAAAGTGTTGGGTTTGTTTACGCGCGATAAGGAAGGACAAGCGGGTTTGGCAGATTTGGTTAACAATTTAAACGATAAAATGCAAAGAGCGCAAGCGGAAAGCTCTGCCGGATATTTAACAAAAGTTGCCGTTTCTCACGATGAATATCTGAGTCAAAGAAAAGAAAAAGATGCCGAAAAGGACGAGATAGCGAGAACTATTGATGATAAAGGATATCGCTATACCTCCGGCGCGAGCAATCGGGTGGCATTGTTTGAAAGCAACAACCTTCCGCAACAGTTTGAAACATTGACCGAGCAATTTGAAGAGCGTTCAAAAGAAATGCAAGGGCGTGCTCGTACCGATTTGGCAATGCGATTTGATGGACAGGAATTTGCCGGTAAGCCGCTGGAGGGTTTAGTTGAAGAAGAGAAAATGGCTCAAGATATTTATAAGAAAAAGATTACCGAATTGCGGCAATCAATTAAATCCGGTGTAAAACAGGATATGTCAGACCGCGGTGTTGATAAAACGCCGGATAAAGAAAATCCGAATGCAACAGGAAAACCGATGACCGCCGAGGGAACAAAGAAAATCCGTAGAGATATGAAAAATCTTAAAACATATAAACCACTCGTACACGAATAGATAATTTATACTCCCAAATATATCCGTCGCATGGTCTGACGGATATATTTGTTTGTCATTTGGCGCAGATCATTATTCTCAGTCACATAATTTTGAATTGCTTGACATTCAAAATCTTATCGTTATAATGCACAAAAATTTGCCAATTGAGGTGTAAATGGATATTTTAATCGATACGATTATTGATAATTTGAAGCTCTTTCCGTTTTTGTTTGCAACCTATCTGTGTTTAGAATATATGGAGCATAAAACATCGGAAAAAACGGCAGCAATTATTCAAAAATCCGGTTGGAGCGGACCCTTGGTCGGAAGTTTATGCGGAGCGTTGCCGCAATGCGGATTTTCCGTAGTGGCGGCAAATTTTTACGCTGCACGTATTATCGGAGTAGGCACATTGTTGGCGATTTTTCTTTCAACTTCAGATGAGATGTTGCCGATAATGATTTCGGGTGCGGTGTCTCCGCTGTTAATTTTGCAAATAGTTCTTTACAAAGTAGCTTGCGGCATAATATTCGGTTATGCGGTTAATTTTGTGTGGCGGACGCATTTACAAATAAATATTGAAGAACTGTGTCAAAATGAACATTGTCATTGTGAAACATCAATTATTAAACCGGCACTTTATCATTCGATGCGGATTACCTTGTTTATATTTGTATTTACACTGATTTTGAATTATGCAATGTCGTATTTGGATACAGATTTACTTGTCAGATATATGCGGACTCCGCTTTTGGGAGAAATTGTCGGCGGCGTAATCGGATTGGTGCCGAACTGCTCGGCTTCGGTCATATTGACACAGCTTTATATGGAAGGCTTTATTCCGCTCGGTGCTTTGATGAGTGGCTCATTGGTCAGCGGTGGAGTAGGGCTTTTGGTACTGTTTCGTGTAAATCGCCGTTTACAAGAGAATCTGAAAATTGTTGCCGTTTTATATGGATGCGGTATTGTTGGCGGTTTATTAACGCATTTGATATATTAAAATAAAAAACTTGACAAAATGAAGTATTGTGATATCCTATGTACATAAAATGATATTTAGATATTATTCACTTCAAAAAATATGGCTTATGGACATTTTTTCTTGGATTCTGGTGATTGAGGGCGCAATTTGTTTTTTTGTGTCGGTGTGTGTTGCTTTAGATAGCAAACTGTGGAATCTACCGTATGGCCGCGGTGGGTGGCTCGATTTTATCCATCCATGGGTTGGCTGGATTTGCTATCCGATGGTATCGTTGCTACTTTTCGGCGCGATATTTTATGCAATGTTTGTCCCTCTGGGAACGGAAAATGAGCTATTGAAATTGGCACTGCGCACGCTGATTCTGTTCGGCCTGTTCTGCGGAATCATTTATGCGTTCCTTGTTTCGTTTCTCTTTATGTACTGCATAAAAAGAAGATGGAACAAAGCGGTAAAAAATGTAACTTGCTGAAAGTAAAAACCTCGCCGTCAATATATTTGACCGCGGGGTTTGCTTTTTTAAGAGCATAATTCCAAAACTAATTGATTCAAAAGCAAAAAACCGGAGCGTGTGGCAAACAAATGTGTCGGTGTTTCGGCAAGCAATCCGGATTCTTTTAGAAAATTCAGTTTTTGCTCATTTACAAAATCGTGCATATCTAATCCGCAGATTTTTTTAAAGTCGGCTTTATTGATACCGTTGGTCAAGCGTAATCCCATAATCAGCAATTCTTCCGCACGTTCTTGAGGTGAGAGTTGTGTATGTATAAACGGGTATTCGGTAGCATAATGTGCGCCGTTGAGGCAAATTCTGCCATGCGCCGAAGGACCTATGCCGATATAATCTCCACCCTGCCAATATGTCAGATTATGTTTAGATTCATAACCTTTCTGTGCAAAATTGGAAACTTCGTACAAATAATAGCCGTTGGCTGCCAAAAAATCGCGTGTCATTTCATACATTTGAACGGCGGCTTCTTCATCAAGCGATTTTACGCCTTTGCGTGCGAAAACCGTATTTTCTTCAATTGTCAGTTGATAGAGCGAAATATGCTTTAAGCCGTAAGTACATATTTCCTCAAGCTCATTTTTCCAGTCAGCCGTAATTTGATGCGGCCGCGCATAAATCAAATCCGCCGAATGATTGTCAAATACCGAGGTGATTTCCCTTAAGCAAAGTCGAGCCGTGGCAAGCGAATGTGTACGTCCCAAAAAATGTAAATCTGCCTCGTTTAGGGCTTGAACACCGAGTGACAGCCGGTTAATTCCGGCATTTTTTAAATCTTGGAACATTGTTTGATAATGTGTGTTAGGATTCGCCTCCAGTGAGATTTCAATATTTTCCGTAATTGGCCATAACCGCACAATTTCATCAATAACTATGGCAATATTATTTGGTTTGATGAGAGAAGGTGTACCACCACCGAAAAACACGGATTTTACTATACGTTCTGGCAATATTTGCCGATAACGCCGCAATGCGTCAATATATTCTGTGATAATGATATCTTGATTGATGTTGCAATCAATTTTTTTATAAAAATCACAATAAGGACATTTGCTTTTGCAAAACGGCCAATGAATATAAATGGCAATTTCTTGCGGTTGGTGCATTGTTAAATCCTTTGTTTAACAAGTAGCATAAGCCGTTTTTGTCGCAGGTCAATATTTTTTGTGTGCTTTACTACATAAAACTCTTGAAAATATATAAAAAACGGATAACATAAACGCAGATTTAATAAAAGGAGAAAAAAATGTCTAATGAAAAAGTAAATTATGGCTTAGTTGTATTGGTTGCGGTTGTTGCTTCGGTTATTAGCTCGCTTGTGACTTATAAGGCTGTTTCTGCCGATAAAATGAAATTCGCGGTGGTAGATGTCAATCGTGTAGTTTTGTCGTCTAAAGAAATTGCAGCTCTGAGTGCGGAACGTCAATCTCAAGTTCAAGAACTTAAAAAAATGGCTGATGAGGCTAATATTCGCATTACTGCAGAAAAAGATGCCGAGGCAAAAAAGGCTTTGTCTGAAAAAGCATTGGCGACCATAAATGCCAAAAAAGAAACTTTTGATAAGGTTCATGCTTCCGGATTGCAAGCGGCTGATAAAAAAATCAATGATGTCATTACCGCAATTGCAGACAAAGAAGGGTTAGATATTGTATTTAATAAAGCCTCTTTGGTCAATGGTGGCGTCGATATTACCGATTCTGTTGTAGAACAAGTAAGATAGCATATTTATCCGATATATTTTTATAAAACTCTTCGTGTATGGCGGAGAG
>DEST01000089.1 GCA_002361365.1 Alphaproteobacteria bacterium UBA3307 | reverse complement strand
ACAGTTGGGATAAATTACTCGAAAAAATAGGTATTGTCAAAACATTTGAAGATGCAGCACAGAATCATAAAAGCTATGTGGTAGATGATAATATCTTGTTGCAGATTGTAAATTGTTTGGGTTTTGAACTAAAAAATATCAACAACAGCGAACAATTACTTTCTAAAATAGAAAATAAGAGATGGCAATATACTTTGGAGCCGATTTATGTAGTGCGGAGCGAATATATTGTATTTGACGCGGTGGTAAAAGCAAATGATGCGCAAAATCTGCAATTATGCGTTTTGCAAAACGGCAAACCGCTCAAAGTAAGCTATACGCAACAAATGGCAGAAACAAGAACAATCGGACATAAAGAATATGTACGTCTGCAATTTGAAATTACGTCAAAAATGACACCTCAATATTATGAAATAGAATTACAATCATCAAAAAATACTGCATATTCGATATTGGCAGTTACGCCGGATAAATGCTATGTTCCTGAGGTTTTGCAACAGCGTAAATTATGGGGATTTGCCATTCAATTATATGCATTAAAAAGCGCAGGCAATTGGGGAGTTGGAGATTTTACGGACCTACAAAATTTTGCACGTATGTGTGCTCAAGTCGGCGCTGATGTCATCGGTGTCAATCCGCTGAATGTGCTGTTTCACGATTATCCGGAAAATGCCAGTCCGTATTCTTCTATCAGTAGATTATTCTTAAATCCGATTTATATTGATGTTGAACAGGTGACCGGATATAAACCGGAATATATTGATGCAAATACTCTTAAAATGGCTCGGCAAAGCACTAATATTGATTATACAACGGTGTACAATTTAAAAATAACGGCATTGCAAAAAATATTTGATAAATTTGCCACCAAAACAAGCACACGCGAATATCGTAATTTTGTTGAATATTGTGAAAAATCCGGTGCAGATTTAGATAATTTAGCTACTTTTCAGGCACTTTATTCGGCGCAAAAAGATAAAGTATACGGCGGTTGGCACAGTTGGCCGAAGGAATTGCGAAATCCGTATTCTGCAGCAGTTACGGAATTTAAAAAAATACACAAAAAAGAGATTATGTTTTTTAAATTTTTGCAATATATTGCACAAGAACAACTGCAAAAAGTATACCAAACGATTAAACAATGCAACCTGAAAATCGGATTATATCGTGATTTACCGGTGGGGTTGTGTAAAGACAGTGCCGAATTATGGAGCAGTAACGATTTGTTTATCAAAGACTGCGGAGCCGGTGCGCCTCCTGATGTGTTTTTTCCGACAGGACAGAAGTGGTGCTTGGGCGCGTTTAATCCTTATCATTTAAAAGATGCAGCATATCTGCCGTTTATCAAAATTCTGCGTGCAGCAATGCAAGGTGCTGGTGCACTCAGAATTGACCACGTTATGAGCTTAATGCGTCTTTACATTATTCCTGATAAGGCAGAGGAAGGGACATATGTTTATTACAATTTTGATGATATGCTCGGGATTTTGGTACTTGAAAGCTATCTCAACAAATGTATGGTGGTTGGAGAAAGTATCGGCAATGTGCCGGACGGATTTATTGATAAAATTCACGAGCGCGGCATTTATTCGCTAAGCGTGTTGTGGGCTGAACGTTGGAACGGGATTGGTGATTTTAAGGCACCGTCAGACTTTCCTCAATACGCATTTTGCTCGGTCGGAACTCATGATATGGCGCCGCTTAAAATGAGATGGTTCGGGTATGATATTGAAACAATGTATCAACTTAAAATGCTTGATGAGCAAGAGCGGCAAAATCAGTATAAAGGGCGTGAAGATGAACGTCGGCGTCTGCTTGGTGCTCTTGATTGGGCCGGTGTTTGGCCGCAGGATAAACCGCGGCAGGGGGATTGTTTATACGGCGAAGGGTATCCCAATGGAATAATCGAGGCGGTTGAGAGCTATGTGGCTAAGGCAAACAGCGCTGTATATTTAGCTCAACTTGAAGATATTTTTGGAGTTGAAGTGCTGCAAAATCTTCCGGGAACAGATAGAGATAAACACCCTAATTGGAGGCGTAAATTGCCGGTTAAGATTGAAGATTACGCTACTGATGAAATATTTAACAGAGTGATACAACTTATTAACGCAAAACGCGCTTAAACAACAGTTATGACAATAAACAGAAGGAAGGATGTTTTGTGGCTTCAAATGAATAGTCTGGAATCAGAGCAGACCGAACCGTATGGTTACGGCTCAATCCGAATAGGGGTGCCGTCTTTTACCAACTTATAGATTTCTTCTATTTCCTTGTTGTTGACGGCAATACAACCGGCGGTCCAATCTCGGTTTTTGTGAATAAACTTGAATAAAAAATTCGGAGCTTTGTTCGGATAGCCGTGAATCATAATATCTCCGCCTGCCGAATAGCCGTTATTTTCAGCCTCAATACGTTGTTGCAGTGTCGGATAAGATATTTTGAGGGACAAATGATATGCACTTTTAGGATTATGCAACACAATAGTGTAGTCGCCTTCAGGAGTGCGATTATCTCCTTGGCGGGTTTTGGGCCCGGTCGGATTAGAGCCTAGTCTGATATTATATTCGCGCACAATATCATCACCGGAATATAAAAACATTTTACGAGCTTTTTTTTGCACTAAAATTCTCTCTATTGACGGGATTTCGACAGCCTTAGTTTGCTGAGGTGAAAAACAAAATACGATAAATGCAAAGAGCAATTTTTGAAACATAAATTTTATCCTTATTGTATGGTGATTGATGATTGACATTAAAAAACTTATCATTTATTGTCAATATCAAAGTGAGAGGAACAAAATGGAAGCACCGAAAACAGTATTGGAAAAATTTTCTCCGTTGTTATTGTTGGAATATATTAGATTGATGACAGTGGCAATGTATCTTAAAACAGAAGGTAAAATAGATTGTGCCAAATTTAAAATTTGCGCTGCAGATTATGAAAAATTGATGCAAGAACCGTTACAAACCGCACTTATCGGAGTAGAAACTAACTTTAAGAACGATATTTTAAGCGTTAAACCGACACAGCAATGCTTAGAACAATATAATTCTCCGGTTATGAATGACAGTGTTATGCTATACTATCAAAACTATGGAAAACGCTATCAGAACTATATCTCATTATTAGAGGAATCGTGATAATGATATGATAAATATATAATTTTAATTGACGAATGTAGCATATTTTTATATAATGCAGAAAAGCTTAATAGAAAGGAATGTATGATGGAATTTACAATTCAAAAAGAAGGAGAAAAGGCAGTATGCTCAATTATGGGGCGTATTGACACCAACTCAGCTCCGGAATTGCTGGAAAAAATAGATTTTACCGATTTAAAAGAATTGGTGTTTGATTTAGCTGATGTTGACTATGTTTTTTCGGCAGGTTTGCGTGTATTTTTACAAGCACAAAAGGTTATGAACGCCAATGGTGGTACAATGAAACTGATTAACTTACAACCATCGGTAAAAGAAATTTTTGAAATTGTCGGTTTTTCCGGTATTATGGATATTGAATAAAATGTACACGGCTGTCCGCAATTGGCTGAGAAGACGCTCACTGACGTTTAGACTTAGTGTCAGTATTTCCGTATGCGTACTGGCCGGTGTGGCATGGCTGTGGTTTTATTTGGCAGAACATTCTCGTCCGATTATTAGGGCTCATATAGAAAGTCTGGCGCGGCGCCCGTTGCATGATGTTGTATCTGATTTGGTTGCAAGCGGTTGGGAAATCGAAAGCGCCGCACTTACAATAAAAAATACACTTAAAGAATTGCCGAGAACAGATGTCAGCATGATGCGACATTTGTTGCATTCCGGTATGCAGACATTAACTTATGACGATTCATATGCAGCTCACGCATGGGTTTATGTGTTTGAAGATGAAGATGTTTCAACCGGAACAATGTATTCGGCAATGATTTATGATGGTAATTTTCAGTTTACATCAAAAGAAATAAAAAATTTTTATGAGCTTTATCCTTGGTTTAAGGCTGTACCAAAAGAAGAAATTGCGTTTTGGAGCGAACCTTATATTGCCGAAGAATTTAATCAAAAATCTCCGGTGATAACTTGTTTGATTCCGTTTAAGTTTGTCGGCTCCGATAAATTTGACGGATTGGTTGCGGTGTCTGTTGATTTGGCAGCAGTTCGTGAATATATAGCTATGGCAGAAACTACCAGTATCGGAAAATATTGGGTAGTTTCTCCGCAAGGACGTTTTATTGTTCACCCAAATGAAAAATTACAAAATGTTGCAAATATTCAAGATGTTGCCGCTCAGAAAAATTTACCTCAACTGCAGCATGCTTTTGATGATATATCTGTCGGACGAGCCGGAAGTATAGAAATCCCGGTATCTACTGTATATGATAATGCTGTGGTGGTACTATATGCTCCAGTTAAAGACTTAAATTGGGGAGTTGGCTTAGTTTGCTCTAAAAAAGAATTTGTTGAACCTTTGCGCGATTTGCAGGTTAAAATGATGACTTTTATGTTGTTGTGGTTGGCGGCACTGTTATTTTTAATCAACTATATTTGTCGGCGTTCAACCAAACCATTGTTGGATTTGAGTAAAGTAGCACTGCAATATGGTGAGGGTGATTTTTCTGCTACATTACCAGAAGATGCGGCCAAAGATGAAATCGGCGTGATGACCGATGCGTTTCATAAAATGAGAGATAATCTGTTGCAACATATTGCATTGGTGCAAAAAGCAGCTTCTGAGCGGCAAAAAGGTGAAAGTGAATTGGAAATTGCGCAAAAGATTCAACTAGCGGCACTACCAATTGATTTTCCGATTCATCCGGAATTTGAAATCTATGCAACGATGACAGCAGCCAGAAAAGTAGGCGGTGATTTTTATGATTTTTTCTTTGTTGACAGCGAGCATTTTGCGGTGGTGATTGCCGATGTTTCCGGTAAGGGCATTCCGGCCGCAATGTCAATGATGAATGCAAAAGCCCTTATTCGCAGTATAGCCAAGACCGAACATTCTGTTTCTAGAATTTTTTATGAAGTCAATAATGAACTATGCAGAGGCAGTGCTGATATGTTTATTACCGCATTTATGGCTGTGTTGAACCTTAAAAACGGTGAATTGAACTATGTTAACGCCGGTCATAATCCGCCGTTTGTGCGCACTGAAAGCGGATATAATATGCTGAAAGTAGAACGTAATATAGTATTGGGAGCAATGCCTAATATGAAGTTTAAGGCAGAACACTTGCAGATGACGACAGGAAATCGCTTGTTTTTATATACTGATGGTGTAAATGAGGCTCAAGATATCAACGGTAATTTTTATGGTGAGCAGCGATTGACCGCAATATTAAATAGTGAATTACAATCGCCGTCAGATACGTTGAATTTGGTAAAAACCGATGTGTCCAAATTTACGCAAGATGCCGAGCAATCCGATGATATGACTATGTTGGAATTGCTTTATTGCGGTGCAGATACCAATACTTATACGGTTGAGGCCAGCCTTAAAAATATAGATAAAATTTTACACTATGTTGAACAAGATATGCAAACAAAGTCTGTTGATTTGAAGGTGCAACATAAAGTTATGGTGGCAACAGAAGAAATAGTTTCAAATATTGCACAATATGCATATCGTCTGACAGGCACTTTGCGGTTGAAAACTTTTGTCGCAAATGAAATGTATTGCCTGAGTTTTACGGATAACGGGGCGGAATATAACCCGCAAAAGCAATCTGAGCCTGATTTAAACCTATCGGCAGAAGATAGAAATATCGGCGGTTTGGGTATTTTTTTGGTACGCAAAATGACCGATTTTCTCGATTATAAACGTGAAAACGGGCAAAATATTTTAACTATCGGCGTAAAAATATAACATCACTTACAAAAAATCCTTGACTTAGAGTATGCTTTAAGTTTTATGTTCCCTTTGAAAGGAGGTATAAAAATGAATACATACAGTATCGGAGATGTGGCAAAATTGATGGGGGTTACAACCTATACTTTGCGCTATTACGAAAAAGAAGGTTTGCTGCCGAATATTCGCAAAAATTCGGCGGGTTTACGTCGTTTCAGTGAACAGGATTTGGCGTGGCTTAATATTTTGGAGTGCCTAAAGTCAACCGGTTTACCGCTTAAAGAAATCAAACACTATTTAGAGTTGAGCAAAGATGGGGATAAAACCGTTAAAGAGCGTATGGAAATATTTTTAACTCAGAAAAAACGGCTTGAGCGACAAATTCAGGCATTAAAAGATAATATGGAAAAAATCAACTTCAAAATCAAATATTATGAAGCGGCCATACAAGACGGTGAAAAAAACGTCCTATCCAAACATCGTGATTTGGAGGCGGAACGCAAGCGTTTGTTTGAACCGAAAAAGTGATTGGCACACTATTTTTCACGTAATTTTGCAATTTTGGCGCGCAATCCGGCAATGGCAGGTGAGTTTGTAGTGCTATCTGTTGTAGTATATGCCGGCAATATACCTATTTCTGCAGTTTTATCTTTAATACCTTCAATTAAATGAGTATTGATATCAGAAAAACGTTGCGGTTGATAAGTATGATTTTTAAGCTCTTGAAAATGTCTAACGTATAAACCTTTTGTAGCCGCTGTATAATGTTTTTCAAAATCCTTGCTTTCAGACATAGATATTTTCACATTCATCAACGCAACTAATTCTTTATCATTCATCGGTTGGCATAATTCAATCAGCAGAGAGGCAACATCATCAAAACGAGAGTATTCCATTGATTTTATCCTTCATTAACTTTTGCACGATGAATTGTCTGAGTATTAGGATTTTCTCTGCCCAATCCGATAATTGGTTGCGCTTCTTGATGTATCATCTTCATACTACCTTGCAAATCGCTAAACGAAATTTTATCGGACAGAGCCACAATGGCAGGATATTGCGATTTTTTAAGCAAATCTTCCGGTGATGCAATTGTTGTAGGTGTATTTGTTTCGTTGTTTGCTTTTGCAGTAACAGCCAAAGCCAAAACAGCTTTGGGATGTTCTTTTATGATTGGCAGATATTCATCTAAGTTTGCGCCCTTAGGGAGATAAGTCGCAATATCTGCAGCAGCTTGAGATACAACCGCGCTGTAATTTTTCTCCATCTTCTGCGCTAAATCCGGAGAAGATTGTATATAATTGAATAAGTTTTGTAAAGATGCAGTTCTTAAAATTCCAATATTACCGCTTATGGTTTCATTTTGTGCAGCTTGATAAAAACTTGCGTCATCACTGCGCAAAATACCGGTGTTTATGGCTTCAGATGACAAAGAATAATCATAAGTATTTTTGAATACGTAATTTTCATTATTCTTAATTTGTTCATCAACAAAATTCTGAATATTATTTTCTTTGTGTTCCAATTCAGAGTATAAAGAGTCATTCATAATCAACAAACGAGCTTCTTGATTTTTGGTTTGATAATCCATAAAAGTATTCATCTCTTCTTCAGAAGGCATATTGCCGGCATCCATTTTAGCGCTTAAATCTTTTATAAATTTATCGCTTTCTAAGGAAAATTCATATATATCTTCAAAAAGTAAATCGGCTTTTTCTTTAGAAAATATACAATCTTGCGGAGAAAATTTTTCTGATTGGCTATCAGGCTTGTCAGTTTCCTTTTGGATTCCGCAACATTTAAAATAAAACACTGTACGAAAATAATCTTTTTGTGTTTCTATGTCGGGATTGATTTTTGCTTCTAGTTTTGATTCCAGAAATTCAACAGATTTATCATCTAATCTAAATGAGTTAAGCAGCTTTCCGTCTTCTTTTTCTTCAGAACTATAAGTTTTAAATGTTGCACTATCATTTTCTGCCATTGTTTTTCTCCTTACTTTTTTTGATTTTATCTTATTTTACTTATTTTGTCAATAATATTTGTGCAAAAAAATGAATATTTTAAAATGAAAATAAATATTGCGGCAAATATGATAAATATCTTGATAAAACGGCATAAATTGTTGCGTCTTAACTCAAAAAGAATAAGATGACAATAAATTAGTTAAGATACTTAAAGGGGCACATATTATGCTAAATATTTTATGGACGGCATTTTTTATCATTAGTTTTTTGGCGGCGCTTGTACAGTGTGCATTTATGGGAAATACGGCGATTTTCAGCGAAATAGCTAATCAGCTTTTTGCAGCGGCAAGAAATGCATTTGAACTTGCAATCAATTTGACCGGTATGCTTTGCTTGTGGCTTGGTTTACTTAAAATTGCCGAAAAGTCAGGCCTGACAGAATTGCTGGCTAAAGCTCTACGGCCGCTGTTTAAGGTAATTATGCCGCAAATACCGGAAAATAGTCCGGCTATCGGCTCAATTGTTATGAATATGGCGGCCAACATTTTAGGACTGGATAATGCGGCAACGCCGATGGGGTTAAAGGCGATGGAGCAGTTACAAGCGCATAACACAAAAAAAAATGAGGCCTCAAATGCCGAGATTATGTTTATTGTGATTAATGCTTCGGCTATTACGGTTTTGCCGATTTCAATTTTGATGTATCGTCATTTGCAAGGTTCGGCTAATCCGAGTGCGGTATTCGTGCCGATTTTGTTGGCAACTTCGTGTTCGACATTAGCCGGATTCTTGGCGGTGTCGTTTGTGCAAAAACTCAAAATTTTCAATCGCATGGTTTTGGCATATTTGCTCGGTTTAATCGGACTGGTTGGCGGGTTGTGCGCATTGTTTTGGCATTTATCACCCGAGGCCCGTTTGCAATATTCCGAAACTTTTGGTAATGCTTTAATTTTATTCTTTATCTTTTTGTTTTTACTTGCAGGTTTGGTTAAAAAACTTAATCTGTATGAAACATTTATCGAGGGTGCCAAAGAGGGCTTTCAAATCGCGGTGCAGATTATTCCGTATTTGGTGGCGATGCTGACGGCGATTGCGGTGTTGCGTTATTCCGGCGTGCTCGACGGCGTGGTGTGGTGTTTTGGCAAGTTTTTCGGTTGGCTCGGGGTTGATACCGGCTTTATTCCGGCGTTGCCGACCGCGCTGATGAAGCCGCTTTCGGGCAACGGAGCGCGCGCGATGATGTTGGAAACAATGCAGAATTACGGCGCCGACAGTTTTCCGGCGTTTGTATCGTCGGTGATGCAGGGCTCGACCGAAACCACGCTTTATGTGATTGCTCTCTATTTCGGCGCGGTCAAAATCGCCAAAACACGGCACGCGGTTCCTTGCGCATTGTTTGCCGATTTTGTCGGTATTACGGCGGCCATTTTGTTTTCGTATATGTTTTATGAGGGGTAAGCAATGAAGGTTTTGGTGCAAAAAGTGCTCTCGGCATCGGTTACGGTTGAGCAAAAAGTTGTGGCGCAAATCGGCGGCGGCTATTTGCTGTTGGTCGGAGTAGAAAAGGGAGATACGACCGCACAGGCAGATTATTTGGCAAAAAAAGTGACGAATTTTCGGATATTTACCGATGAAAATGACAAAATGAACTTATCAATTCAAGATGTTGACGGAGAAGTCTTGGCTGTTTCGCAGTTTACTCTGGCGGCCGATTTGAGCCGCGGCAATCGTCCCGGTTTTGATACAGCAGCCACGCCACAAGAGGCTGAGCCGCTGTATGAATATTTTGTGGAACAATTACGCGCAAACGGTTTGAAAGTGCAAACCGGAATCTTTCAGGCCGATATGAAAGTAGCTCTTATTAATGACGGCCCGTGCACATTTATTTTGCAAAAATAAAACGCTCTGTTTAACAAAATTGTTTAATAAAGCAAAAATATAATTCATTGAGCGTCGTTATATGGATTTTATGGTTATTTCTAGACGCAATTTATTTTTTGTTTAGAAAAACATTTTTTTTGTTGATTTTGTTTGAAAAATAAGTTACTCTATAAACTATAGATGTAAAAATAAGAAATTTTGTAAACAAAGAAGGAGAACAGACAATGAAAAAAATTGAAATTGCCAACGATGCGCATTTATCAGAGTTGGTTCAACTCAGTCAAACCGACGGCATCGATTTTGATGAGATTGCGTATCAAATGCAAAAATTGCCTAATACCGCTAAATTAAAAATTGCTAAAGAATATAATGAATCAAGAACAGATTCTTTATCGGAGGCAAAACTCGTGGCGGCAATGATGGACAGTTATGGTCGGGAACGGATTTATTCTCCGGAAGATGCAAAAGATATGCTTTCCGCCTTAAATAAATGTACGCAAACATTTGCAACACAAGGTGCTTCAACACAAGAAAAGCATGATTTAGGAGGTGCTCTTAAGTATTTTGCCATAGAGCATCCGGAAACAATCTCCGGTGTTTTTGGCAATTTAGAAAAATTAACCGATGCCGATGTTATTGACTCCATACGTTCGTGTATGTCACGTGACAGTTCATTACTTGATGCCGGATTTGCCGCTATTCATAAAAGTGCTGATTCTATTTGTGCCAAGGCTGAGCAAAACAATTGGGAAAATCCGCAGTTTGCTGCCAGCAACCAAATTCGTCTGGCTTTTGCCGATTTATATAATTATTACGGAAGTTATTTAGGCGATATGGATGCGGTAGATAAAATTACCGAACATTTTGCCGACTTTGATAAGCAAATTCGACGTGTAAATCCGGAAAAGAGTAAGTATATCGGCGGAAATTTGGAAGGTGCTTGCCAGACGCATCATAATCAAGAAACAAATGAGTTTGTTTATAAAAAAATGCAGGTTTTAGAAAATACTTTTCGTGAGTTTGAACAAAGCGATAAGCCGTTTAAAGAAATTTATACCGCCGAATTGGCAGGTGCCAAAGAGGAACTTGAACGCTTAGAATTTGTGCACAAGGTTAAACAGAAAATACGTTCAAAAGCAGAGCCTGAAGATAAAGATTTTGAGCTTTTACGCAAAATGAGAAAAACTAACGATTACGCAGAGTTGAAACGCGCCGGTGATACCGATTTTAATAAAATGCTTATGCAGGCACGTAAAGATTCACGCAAAAAATAAAATACAGCAAAAGCAAAGATTTAATACATCTGTTTTTTAGCTTGGGGTATTAAATCTTTGCCGTGTTTTCAACATCTTGCTTTCATAAATTAAATTTCGTTTGTTTCAGAGCGTAAACATTGACCGGACTGGTTGACAGCAAAACCGTATAGCTTATTTGTTCAGCGCAAAGCAGTATAAAATACACGTGTTTTATTTGTCCATAAGGCAAAGCATTGTGTCATTTTTATAAAGCTTGTGCAACTTTGGCAGCAACACCGGTCATATCTTCCGTTGGTTCAAAACGAGCGATAACTTTACCGTTACGGTCGATTAAAAATTTGGTAAAGTTCCATTTTATGTCGCTTTTTTGCGCATAATCTGCATCCGCACGGGACAGCATTTTATCCATAAATGCGCCGGCATCGGTAGTGGTGTCAAAACCTTTAAATCCTTGTTCTTTCTTCAAGAATTTGAACAACTCGCAAGCGTTTTCGCCGTTGACTTCTACTTTGGCAAATTGCGGGAACGTCACACCAAAACGCGAAGTGCAGAACTTGGCGATTTCTGCTTCCGTCCCCGGTGCCTGATGTCCAAATTGGTCACACGGAAAATCCAATACAACCAAGCCTTTTTCGGCATATTTTTCATACAACGCTTGCAAATCTGCATAATGCGGTGTAAATCCGCATTCGGTTGCCGTATTGACAATCAAGAGCACTTTACCTTTATATGCTTCAAGTGTCTGCATAACACCTTGCATATTTTTAACTTTTATATCATAAATATTCATTACTTTTTTTCCTCTGTCGATTTTGGGGAGGATTTATCACTACCGACCACTTTTTCGATGACTTTTTGCCCAATCGGACTTTGTGACATTGTTTCAAACATACCGGCAAGGTTCAGTCCGCCTTGCGGAGAGAAAATGTCAGCCACTTTAGAAACACCGGTCGGAACTGTGTTGGCCATTGTATTGATTTTAATATCAGCCTTGCCGAGATTTTTGGCTTGTTCTATACCGACTTCGCACAATGCTTTAATTTGCTCAAGCCGCACCAAATAATCCTGATACCCCTGATTTTCGCCGATTTCTTTAGCTAACGTAATTTGGGCATTGACCGGAGCCAATTCCATTTGCTTTTTGGCCTCAGCTTCGGCCTTACCTTTTGCTTCAATGGCTTGAGCTTCTTTCAAACCTTTGTTCAAATCTGCTTCAGCACGCAATTCTATTTGTTTTTTATCGGCTTCGGCACTCAGCTCGATTTGTGCCTTTTTTGCTTCGGCATTTTTAACTGCCACGGCTTTCTGCTGTTCTGCCAAAATAATATTGGATTCTTTATCAATTTCGGCTTTTTTGATTTGATTTACTTTCAAGACTTCCATTTCTTTTTCAGCGGTAACCTTGGCCTGTTCTTTGACGGCTTGTTTAGCGCGTTCGTCAGCCAAACCGACCTCTTGCTGCACGGTGGCTTTTTTCATACCGACTTGCTGATTAGCTTCTTCTTGACGCAAATCCACTTCTTGTTTTGCTACAATTTCAGCCTCGCGAGCTTTTTTCATATTGGCGGCAACTTCGGAACGTGATTGCATTTCGATTTCGGAAGATTTTTTGGCCATAATATTGCCTATAACTTCAGAATCTTTGGCATCACGCACATCCATCAGCTCAATGTTTTTGACCGGTTCCACCCCCCAGTTACCAAGTTGTTCTTTCACCATTTCGGTAAAGCGTGAGCCGTAAATTGCGCGTTCTCCCATAATATCTTCCAACTCTGCATTAGCCATAATAGAACGAACGGCACCACGTACAATGTCGGTAATCTGGCTTTTAAGTTCATCAAAATTGCTGATTCGTGCCGCGGCCGTATTTGAGTCGGAAATGCGGAAAAATGCTTTAACGTCAACCACAAACGGCAAACGCCCTTTATCATACGCCTCATAAGCTACCAGCGTTACGTCAAACACCGAAATCGGCAAAATGGTGCGTGTTACACCAATCAATGGTAAATACGACGGAAATTCATAATACACATTACCGTGATTTTCTATCGAGCCTTTGCCGTAAGAAATGGTTTCTGACCCACGTTGAATAATATGCACTTCGTTTGTTGGTACTACCCGCCGCAAGCTGAATACCCAAACAGCCATGCAACCTAAAACAACAATGGCAATTCCGCCAATCCCCGTACTTAACATAAGTATACCTCCCAAAAATTGTAACATTTACCGAAAATTATCAATATAATCAGTATTTTTTTCAAGAATTACGGCACAGTTATGCACAATAAGTGCCGACAATTTAAAAAAGGATAATTCTTATAAAAATTCTTGCAAAATAAATAAAAATGTTTATTATGAGGGGAGATTTTCATTGATGTTAAGGAGAATAAAATGAAAAAAGCTTTGTTGCTCGCATTTTTAGTTTTGTTTGCTAGCAGAGCCGATGCTTCTGTCGAGCAGTTGATAGAAGGTATAAAACAAAACAATTTATCATCGGTTATGAATTTGATTAAGCAAGGAGAGAATGTAAATGCTGCTAATGAGCAGGGAAATACGCCATTGCACTATGCCGTAGCTACAAATAATGCTAAAATGATTGAAGTATTGTTGGCAAATGGCGCAGATATTTATGCCACAAATGCCAAAGGTTGGTCACCACTCAAGATTGCAAAGCAAAAAAATGTGCCAGAAATATTGCCTATATTACAAAATGCCGAGCGTAAATTAAAATTACAAGAAGTTGCGCAGAGGAATAAAAGATTCAGAAAAACAGCAACAAAAAATGTTCAAGCTACAGCAGATAAAGTAAAAGAAATAACTAATAAAGTTGAGCAGACAACAGCCCAATCACAAGCAATTACCACGGCGGAAAAAGCACAGTATAGAGAGCTTATAGAAAGGGCAAAACAAGGTATTTTAGCCGCACGTCAGGCTCAAGAAAAAACACTTGCCCGTAATAAAGAATTAGAAACGGAGATAGCTCAATTGCTTGCTGCCAATAAGGCTTTAGAACAACGTTTACAAGCAAATGAAAAGTCTGAAGCAAAGCAAGTAAAAAAAGAACCAAAACAACCTAGTCTTTCGGCTCAAAAAAAATCTAATACCGTAACAACGCCTAAAGTTGCGTCAACTAAAAACACACAGACAGTGACAACTAAATCCAATCCGGTAAAATCTATGACTCCAAAAGTTAATATAATGAGTGGAAAAAATAAATCAGTACTTAATCCGCAAATCAGCGCCGGAAGTGAAGAAATTGTCTATTGCTTGCATTTTTTGGGACATGGCGACAATAAAACTATGTACAATGCTGCCGGCTACTATGCTGCCTCGGCCGGTATCGGAGAAAACAGATATCGCCAAATTGTTGCTTTGTCCGATAAATTTTTTACCTCGTCTGCTACAGATAATTTAAAAAAGCGTAGTGACGAATGCTCTAAAATTATTACACCAAGCAATGCGGATAGGCAAAATATGATTATCCGGAGTATAAACCGCGCCATTGGGCATTAAAATTCAACAAAATACAAAAAATCCCTAAGTGTTTTAGGGATTTTTGCTTAATTTAGAAGCAAAAGGAATTTATAATGGAAAAAGAGCAGGAATATAAAGTATATAATGATGCAATCGACTTTTTTGGCACGACTTCACAAAAAATAATGGTAATAGAAGAAATGTCGGAGCTGACTAAAGAATTGTGTAAAGAACTGCGTAACCGCGGAGATATTGAACATATTGCCGATGAATTGGCCGACGTAGAAATTACGTTAGCTCAAATTAAGATGATATATAACATACATCAATTAGTTGCTCAACATAAAGATTTTAAGCTGCGCCGTCTGGCATCTAATATTGTAAAATTGAAAACAGCAAATAAATAGTTATCTAAATATTTTTTAGCAAAAGAATGTGCATAAAAAATAAAATGAGCTTGCTTTATAGTGCACTCTAAAGGTTATTTCGTAATATGTAAACTATGTAAAGGAGTAAGAAAATGAAAATAAAAACATTATGCGCTTGCGGTATGGCAACATTGGGATTGGTTTTTACTGCAGCGGAAAAAACATACGCGGCGGAAACGGAAGCCGAATGGGATAAAGTATTTTCTAAAAGCGATAAGGTCGAAGTAAAAAAAGTAAGATTTCATAATCGTTTTGGCATAGATTTGGTTGGCGATTTGTATGAGCCGAAAAATA
>DEST01000046.1 GCA_002361365.1 Alphaproteobacteria bacterium UBA3307 | reverse complement strand
ATGGATGAAGTTATTTTTGAAGAATTTAAAGGTACCGGTAATTCCGAAATTATCTTAGACCGTAAATTAACTGATAAGCGTTTATTCCCAACTATAGATATAACCCGTTCCGGTACGCGTAAAGAAGAACTTTTGGTAGATAAAGCAACTCTTACAAAAATGTGGGTATTGCGTCGTGTGTTGATGCAAATGGGTATGACTGATGGTATGGAATTTTTATTAGATAAGCTCAGAAATTCTAAAGATAATAATGATTTTTTTCAAAATATGAACTCTTAAAAAAAGCGGATAATGGTCATCTACTTGTTACCCTTTGCGCTTATGTACCTTTTATTGTACACCGTGCGCAAAGGGTAACTGCGTATCTGACTAATTATCCGCTTTTTTATACGTTCTTTTAGCTCAGTGTATTATGTACCATTTATTGTACACTGTGCGCAAAGGGCAACAAGTAGATGACTAATTTATAGCACATTTTTTAGCTTTTTTCTTTTTATTTACTAAAACTTAAATTTTGCGGCGTAATATTGCGACGTAAGAGTGTACGGAAAGGACTCATAATGTTTAAAAATACGCTGTTTACAAAGGCGGTATGTATCACCACAATATATGCGTTCGGGTTTGCGATTGCTGCAAGGCCGGCAGTTGCGCAAATGCGTTTATCTCCGACTTCATTCAATCAAATGTATGAATTAGCGCACGATGGTGATGTTGAATCTTTGCGTGCATCTATGTATCGTGGTATGAGTATAGATTCTACCAATTCAAATGGTGATACAGGATTATGTTTAGCTGCACGTCGTCATGATGTTCATGCTTATAATGCTTTTGTGGCAGCAGGAGCAAACCCACGGCATCCGTGTACACAAAATGTTCGTGGTTACTCGTCTTTTGTAAATCGCGATGATGTAATTGGCGGTTATGCTAATACTTCAAAAGGAGGAGCTGTTTTAGCTACAAGTAAGAGCCGAGAGGGAATTTCTCCTATTTGGTGGTGGATTGGCGGTGGTGCAATTGCAGCTGCTATTATTTGGGCGCTTGCCGGCGGTGGTGGCGGTGGCGGCGGAGGTGGCTCCGCAGCCGAAGAAAAAGAGGCATATGATAGTTTGGGACGTAATGTTGCAACCAATGGCAAGGCATTTAAAGTTACCAGCGGAACAATGATTAACGATTCTATTATGCGCAATACCAATAAAAACGCTGAAAAAATTGTTGATATAAATCTTACAAACAGCCTAAACAATACAACATATATGGACGCCTTAATATATACTAAAGGCGGCGGTACATATTCTAACAGTATAGGAGTTTTACTTGAGGCTGGTACCGGTACAGTAGCAATGAATGCTATCGAAAAAAGTGCTATTTCCAATAAAGGATACATAAAAGTAGATGGTTATAATGCCGCAGTCGGTATGGTTGCCTCGGAACAATCTACAGCTGTTAACTATGGAACAGGGTTAATAGATGGTTCTTGTTCAGACGGCATAGGACTTAATTTTTCAGGATATAAAAACAGTGATACTATTGTCGGAATGTATGCTGATACAGCGTCAGCAATTACTAATTCCGGAGATATAAGCGGTACGGCAATTGAAGCTTCAACAGACCCGTTAGCATCAAAAAATACTTCTTCAACAGGTAATTCAGCAGTTGCAGATGCCGTATCCGGTACAAACAGTAGTTCAGCGATAAATACTTTGACTTCTTCTACAGCTAGTTTAGGAACTATGATAGGTATGGAAGCTTTATTGGTAAATATGGGTAAAACCCTTAATACCGATACCATAAAACTTACCAATAATGTAGACGGTAAAATAGTTCTGACTGCCGGAGATAGCGGTGCGGTAGGCAATGAAATAAAGGTTTCTTTAGTTGGTATGGGTAGTTTTTTACATACTGACTTTTTAAATAAATCATTTTCTCTAAAGCGTGCGGAAAATGTTTCTATTTATAACATTGGTACGATTGATTTAAGTTATACCGGTAATTATACATCAACCTCAGCAACAGCGTTGCGTAAAGGTTTAGGCGGTATTATAGGTATAAGAGCAGACGCTAATACCAATGCTGTGAATCAAAAAGAAATAAAAATAACGCTTTATGATGAATATAAGGTTAGCGGTACGGAAGTTGCCGCCGGAATGCAGTCAGTACACGGCGGAAATTTGACCAACAGCGGAAATATAAGTATTTTTACACCTTCTGAAAATGCTCGAATTAACTATGGTATGGTGGCGGTAGAAGGAACAGGTTCAAACTCCAGTCTTTATTCTAATATAAATCCTGAATTGATAAATGAAAAAGATGCCAATATCAATATTCAAATAGGCAATAGTTATGGTATGGCATCATATGTCGGCGGTAGTTTGGAAAATAAGGGTACAATTACTTTAGGTTCTGAAGAAACACGTTTTTATAATAATATAGCAATGTACGGATTTGGAGACACCAAACGTACAGAATTGATAAATAAAGGTATTATTGATGTATATTCGCATAAGTCTATGGCAATGCAAAATGATTATTCCGGAGGTACTGATATTACCAATGACGGTACAATAAACATTCACGAAAGTGCGACCGATTCTTATGTGTTTGGTGGTGCATACAGTAAGATATATAACAAGGGTATAATTAACTATGATGCAAATGCTACCAATCCGGGAGAAATTGCCAAAGAAGGTATAACTTATGACCCATTTAAAAATTATTCGATAGCACTTGGCGGGTCTATAATAAGTACTCAGGCACGGACTCTTAAAAGTGATAATACTGATTTTTCATCTTCAACCACTGAGGCAATATATAATGAAAAGGGTGCATTTATAAATATGAATGGCTCGTCTTATACGGCAGCAATGGCGGTAGAAGTAAATAACGATGCAAACAATACTCAAGCTAAAGCTATAAACAACGGCACAATTAATATTAAAGACCGTGAAGTTAAAGACAATGAAGGTACCGGCGATATTGGCGGTAAAAATGCTACCAATGCGGTTGGTATGTATATGGATGCCAATACATTGAATAATGCGGCTCTTATCAATAATGGTAAAATTATATCCGATTCCAATTTTTCAATAGCGATGGTTAGCGAATCTAAAAGAAATGCCGATATGGTAAACAATGGTACCATCGAAACAAATCACGAAAATTCAGCCGGAATGTATGCTACCGAATATACCAATATGAGTAATAATAAAGATATTTTGATAAAAGGCAAAAACAGTATTGGTGTTTATGTTGGTATAGCTGAAGATGAAAATTCTGATAATGATGAAAATACAAACAATGGTGTTTTAACTCCGAGATTTACAAATAATGCCGATGCAAGGATTGTGGTAGGTTCGGCTGATAATAAAGTGGAAAACAGTTTTGGTATTTATGGTCAGTCTTCTGCTGCTTTACAGGTTGAAAACAGCGGAACTATTGATATGTATACAACCGATTCCGGTGCTGCGATATATACCAAAGGTAAAGGTGTTAAAATAAATAATAATAAGAATATCAATATTTTCGGTGACAAAACGTATGGTATATATACAGGTGCTCAAAGTGAGGTAACAAACGGAAAATACGGTGTTATAACCATCGGCACAAAAGAAAATCCTACTTCCGGCAGTATCGGTATAATGAATGAAGGTGACGATACTAAAATAACCAACAAAGGTGATATTGAGCTGTATAATAAAAACGATGGAGAAGATGGTTATGCCATATATTCTACCGGTAATAATACTGAAATAAAGAATGAACAAGGTGCAAATATATATTTACATAATGGCAAAAGTATTGGTATTTACGCTGAACATGGTGTGGTAAACAATAGCAGTACTATAAATATAGAAAACAATGATAGTGCGGCAATTAAAATAAGCCAAGATGCTGTTGCTCTTAATGATTCGGAAGGGATAATAAATATTGGTGCTGAAGGTCATGGGGTTAATAACAGTAATGGTATTATTTCTGCAGATGAAGCAACCGGCAGCATTACTAACAAAGGGGAAATAAACCTTTGGAATGGTAGCATCGGTATGGGCAACAGTCATGCAATTTCAGCCGGTGGTTCAATAACAGTAACTAATGAGCGTTATGGTAAAATAAATTCGTATGAAAACAATTCTGATATAATTCAAGCAAGTGGCAACGCCAATATTATAAATCGTGGAGATATTTATGGTATAGGTGATAACGTAACAGCTATTCACGGATATGATAAAGAGGGTATAAATGCCAGCAAAATTACTGTAGAAAACGCAGTGTACGGTAAAATAACCATAGGCGATGAAGGTACTACGGATACTGAAGGATATGGAATTGAAGCAAACGACATAGAAAGTATAATAAACCGCGGAAAAATTACGGTAAATAATAATCAAAGCTATGGTATTTATGCCAAAACAGGAACTAGTATTATAAATGATGAAGCACCTAAAAAGTATGGTGCAAAGATAAAAATGACCGGAGAAAATTCGGTAGGTATTTACGGCGGAAAAGTAACAAATGTCACAAATTCCGGCGTTATTGAAACTTTTGCCAGAACAAACAAAGCAATTTCAACTTCAACTCTTAACGAAAGTAATGAACAAGATTCCGTAAATCAAAATATTTTAAATACAGGTGATTTAATATTGCATAATGCCAATCAAAGTTATGGTATATACGCACTTGGCGCCGTAAGTATTAAAAGCACGCAAATAGGTACAATAGTAATCGGCTATGACGCAAATGATAATCCGTTGCAAGAAGATGCAAAAGACGGTTACGGAATTTATGCTAAAAATGCAACTACTATCGTCAATGATTCACTTATTAAAATTTATGCTTCAGGTAATGCTATAACCGGTAGCGGTAGTATAGAAAATACCGGAAAATTATATTTACATGGTGATTATAGCAAAGGTATATCGTCAAATGGTACTGATATAACAAACAGCGGTAAAATAGAAATAGACGGAGCAACGCATAGCTATGGTATATATACCGAAACGGCATCTGATGATGAAGAACAAACAACCATTAGTGTAAGTAATAAAAAAGGCGGAGATATAATAATAGGAAAGCAAAAAAGTAGCGGTGCGTTCAGTTTTGGTATATATTCACCTAACGGTTCAACTATCAGTAATTTGGCAGATATAACGATATATGCTACAAATTCAAATGGTATTACCGGAGGAGATTCTATTTCTAACAATGGTAAAATTCAAATCAGCGGGCAAGATAGCAAGGGTATATCTTCCAATGGTACAGATATTATAAATGAAAATGTAATAAGTATAGGACATTCACAAAACAGTTATGGTATTTTTGCATCTTCTGATACTAATACTCCTACCATTCGTAACACTTCAAAAGGTAAAATAACAATCGGAGCAGCAGAAGATTGCACTGCCGGCAGTATAAATTGTGCCGCTAATGGACATGGTATATTTGCTGAAAAAGCAGCATCAATCACCAATTATGCCGATATTATGATATATGCACAGCAAGCAACGGGTATTACCGGCGGTACCAATATTTATAATTACAGTAGCAACGGTCGTTCAGGGGCAATTCATATTGTCGGACGACAAAGTAAAGGTATTTATGGTAATGAAATAAATTCTGGTATTTATAATGAAGGAAAAATAAATATAGATGATGCAAACGGTAGTTTTGGTATTTATGCCAATGATAATGCCGGAGGGGATTCCGGTACCTCCATTCAAAATCTGACATCAAATGCGTCAATTACGGTTGGTACTTCTTCAGGTGAAATAGGTACGAGTGCTCATGGAATTTATGCGGTTAATGCCAACAGCATTATCAATCAAGCAGATATATCTATATATGCTCAGGGTGATTCGGCAAATGGTGTTGATGATTCTTTGCAATATTTGCCGCTGAAAGCCGGTGGTATTACCGGAGGTAAATCGATTACAAATTCCGGCGTTATCCATATTACCGGAGGTGAGGCTCATGGTATATATGGCGCAGTAAATAACACCTCAATAAATAACAGTAATAATATATTTATAGACACGGCAGCGTATAGTTATGGTATTAGGACGGCCAATTCTCCTATCAATTCACTGACTATTCTTAATCGACCGGTAAAGCAATCTGATAACATAAAAATTGTTGTGGGTAATGAAAATGATACCGGATTTAGCAGTCATGGTATATTTGCAGTTGGTGCAGATAATATTACTAATTATGCGGCAGTAACGGTATATGCTAAAGGAGCAAATATGCCGGTATTCGGTGATGATGATTCGCTTGAACGTTTGATATATAAATCAAGCGGAATTACCGGTGGCGGTGTAATTACCAACTATGGTGTTATTCATGTAACCGGTGGTAAAGAGATAATGACCGACGGTAAAGTTCATGGAATATATGGCGCATATAACAATACGGGGATAAACAATAATAATAATATTAAAGTAGATGTTGCAGACTTTAGTTTTGGTATTCGTGCATATAAAACAGCTCAAACAAATATTACAAACAGCGGTGAACAACTTACAATAATAGTAGGTAAAACGGATTCTAATGGTGATTATGATGACAGTGTCGCTGAAAACGTGGGCATTTCCAGCCATGGTATTTTTGCGCTGGCGGCAAAAAATATTACTAACACAGCGGCAATAACAGTTTTAGCGCAAGGGCAAGATTACGAGTCGGGAGGCTCAGATGATTCTCCAGATGTTTTGTTGTATAAAACCAGTGGTATTACGGGCGGAGAAATAATCAATAATTCCGGTGTTATTTATCTGACAGGCGGTAAAGCGCACGGAATATACGGCGCAGCAAATAACACTTCTATTATTAATAAAAACCGAATCCGGATTAGAAATTCTCAAGACAGTTATGGAATACGTACATCAGATTCCGCTAAAACCATTATAACTAATGTTGGAGATGATTTGAGTATTATTATCGGTACGGAAGGTGTAACCGACAACCAAACCAATGCTCATGGTATTTATGCCCGCAATGCCGAATCCACTATTAACAGCGATGCCGAAATCAAGCTTTATGCCAGCTATTCAAGCGGTGTTACCGGAGGAAAATCTGTAACCAATAATGGCACAATATATATTTCCGGCACAAATAATAAAGGTTTGGAATCTGATAATGCTGAAATTATGGTCAATAATAAATCAATCACCATCGGCGGGGCAGATAACAGCTATGGTATATATGCGGGACCGACTGCACAGGTAAGTATTACCAACAACACCAATGGTACTATCAAAATCGGTGAGAAAACGGCAGGTTCAAATGCTCATGGTATTTATGCTACCGGTGCGCAAAGCATAGATAATAATGCTGAAATTACTTTGTGGTCAGACAAAGCCAGCGGAATTACCGGAGGTGCGCAAATCAAAAATACGAAAGCGATTCATATTATTCGCAAAGCAACAGGAGATATTGGTCAAAACAAGGGTATTGAAAGTCAAAATACTGATATTGCTAAAACTACTAAAATAACCAATTCTGGAACAATTACGGTTGATAATGCGCAAAGCAGTTATGGTATATATACGGCAGATGATGCTAAGCCGGAGATAGAAAATTCGACATCAGGAGTTATTACAATAGGTCAAAAAGCATCTAAAAACCCTGATGATCCTGAAAGTTATGCAAATATAACTGACGGACACGGCATATACAGTGTTAATTCCTCTAAAGTTACCAACAATGCACCAATATATGTTTATGCTTCCGGATTTGCCGGCAGTGAAATTTATGCCAGCGGAATTACCGGAGGCAGTATGGTTGAAAATAACGGCAATATTATACTAACCGGAAATTATGCGCATGCTATAGAATCGCGCGGCACAACAGTAAACAACACAGCTCCTCTTATGATATATGGTCCTAATGGCAGTGCAGGTATATATTCAACCGGCAGTGCGGCAAATATAAATAATGCTTCGCCGGAAGACACCGGTTCTTCTACTCGCAAACCAAATATAACCATTGGCAGTAATGACCATCGGGGTACGGTTACTTCATACGGTATATTTGCTGAAAATGCCAGCAAAATCAATAATGACGGAATTATCCGTATTTATTCCGATAAAAGCTATGGTATATATTCACAAACCAGAGATAAGCAAACCGTGATTAACAATGGGGCAATTTATATGCCTGAAGATGAAGCGACAGGTATATATACGAATGGTAATTCAACAATCAACAACTACAAACCGATTACAATTTATTTGGCGGATTCGGCAAATGGTATCCGCGCAATGGGGGCAATTTCCACTGTTTCAAATATAACCAATTCGGAGGACGGAATAATTACCATCGGAGAGGAAGGTGTTGAAGCCACAGATGCACACGGTTTGTATTTAGAATATGGAGGCAATATCGAAAATGACGGGCGTATCACGATTTATGCATCTGAAAGTTACGGTATATACAATACTGTTGGTACTAAAATCAACAACAATGGGGAAATTCGCGTAACCCAAGGTAACCAGAGCGTAGGTATTTATTCCGGCGGTACGGTAACTTTACAAAACGATTCCAAAGGAGAAATAATTATCGGCGGAGATGATAAAGCAGGTGATAATGCTCACGGTATTAAGGCACTCAGCGCTACAAAAGTTACGAACTCTGCCAAGATAACCGTATATGGCAAAAATGATTCAATATTGGGAAATTCGGCAATTTCTGCCGGTGGAGCAATAATCAATTCGGGAGAAGGTTTATTTGTAAGCGGACCTAAGGCTAAAGGTATATATTCTGTTGATGCTCCTGCCGGTGAAAGCGGACAAGCTGCTTCAAGCTCGGTAAATAATTCGGCAAAAATAGAAATACCTAATGCTAATGATAGTTATGGTATACAGGCTACCGGTAATGTAACTTTGATTAACTCCGGTGATGTTACAGTCGGCACCGATGGTGATGATGCTTATAATGCGGCAGCAATATACACGGCGCAAGGTACAAGTTTGAATAACAGCGGTGTGCTCAAGGTTTATGCGCAAGATAAAGCATACGGAATCTACGGCGGAAAGATTAAAACTTTGACCAACAGCGGTGAAATTGATATGTATCAAAAGACAGGAATTATCGGTATATATACTACTGGTGATGTTACAATCACCAATGATGGCGCTATCAATGTCTTTTATGCCCATAAAAATTACGGCATTAAGGCTGTCGGAGGTACGGCAAATATTACCAATAATACTGATGGTGTGATAACCATAGGCACTCCGGAAAACAGTACGGCGACGGCTGATAAAGAAGCATACGGAATATATGCCGAAAATGCCGGTACGATTAAGAATTCAGCACCGATTAGTGTTTATGCTTCCGAAAGTTTTGGTATTAGGGCTGATATTGCTGAATCTATAACTAACGGAAACAGAATTACCTTACCGTTTGGTTCTAAGAGTTCTGGTATTTATTCCGCTCAGGGCAAAAAAATAACCAATAACAGCGGCGGTAAAATAGAGATTGGAAAAACCACTGCCGGTGAGTTGGAATATGGTATATATGCGCCAAAATCAGACGAATTAGAAAACTCGGCAGAAATAGACCTTTATGGTCAGGGTGTGGCAATTTATGGTCATAATAAGGTAGTAAACAGCGGTGAACTGAAAATCGATAATACCGGATTTACGACATCTCCATCCAAAGGTATTTATTCTAATGGTGACAGTATTGATAACAGTGATACCAATGCTATTATAGATATCTATAAATCTAACGGCAGTTTTGGAATTGATGCTTCCGGTGCAACGGAAATTACCAACAAAGCTAAAATTATTATCGGCAGCACAGAAACTGTAAATACTGAAGGTGAGAGTGCGTATGGTATTCGTTCTACCAACGGAACTTCAATAGATAATGAGGGAGAAATTATAGTAAACGCTAAGTCCAGTTATGGTATTTTCAGTCAAAAAGATAAAAATCTGGATAACAAAGGTAATATCACTTTGCAATATGGTGAAGGCAGTACCGGAATTTCAGCTAACGGTAATGCTGAGCTTAATAATTCTGGACAAATTAAAATTGCTATGTCAGACAATGCCGGTTATGGCAGAAATTATGGTATAATGTCTACCGGTAGCGGTGCAAAAATTAACAATCAGCAAGGCGGCAGTATAACTATTGGTAAACAAGGAAATGTTGCCGCATTGAGTTCAGATACTCGGAATTATGGTATTTATGCTGCTAATGCCGATACATTGGAAAATTATGACAGTATTACCATACATGCTGACCATAGCCAAGCAATTTCCTCTATTTTGACAAATAAAGTTACCAATAACGGACAATTGGTTGTTACCGGCGGAAATAGCAAAGGTATATATTCTTCCACCAGTGCTACCAGTAGATTAACAATTACAAATCTTAATGGTATTTTGTTGGCCGGAGAAACAAGCGGTACCGGAGCATCTAATTCTTCAGGCATAGAATCTTCAAGCGGCGGAGCAGAAGTATCTAACAGCGGTACTATTACCATAGGAAACAGTGGAACAACCGCTTCAACCGGATTGCTCGGTATTGGTATTCAATCAGGTAAAATTACAAACAATGGCGAAATTACGCTTTATGGTTCAGGAACCGCCATAAATGGCTATTCGGCGGAAACAATAAGCAACTCTAAAGCGCTGATAGTAGCCGGTAACTCCGCGAGTGTTGGTATATATTCTTTAGGAGGAACTATTGATAACAGCGGCAATATAACCTTAGGTACAGGCGGTGGTTGTACAAATTGTACGGCTATCAACGGCAATTCGGCAACATCTGTAATCAATCAAGACAATATAACTTTATTAGTCAATGGTAGCGGTACAGGTATATATACTGCCACCGGAAATATCACCAATAACGGTACCATAGATATTCGCGGAACCGGACATGGTATAGATACTGCTTCAGAGGGTACTATCACCAATAAAGGTAATATATATGTCGGCGGTGCAGAGGGCGGAAGCTCAGGTAGCGAAGGAATAAGAGCCGCAGCGTATACGATTATTGTAGATAATGAAGGTACAATTGTTGTGCGTGACGGCGGATATGGTATTCTGCGTGCTATTAGTGTTACCAACCAACAAGCAGGTAAAATTATTGTAGAACGCCGTGGAATTGCCGTAGTGGCTAAATCAAAAGTACAAAACGCCGGAATTATTGCCACCTATAATGGTAATACCATTCAAGAGGCGGCAACGGTAAATAATGATAATACCGGTACAATAGAAATAAAATATGACCCTTCACTGGGCGGAGATGATAAACCGTTTGATATTATTCAATATGCCGAAGATGCTACCGGCGGCACTGTGACCAACAGCGGATATATGCACACAGAATGGGGCGCTGCCGTGCGTAATGCTTCATCTTTCACCAATTTAGAAAAATCTACGTTGATTGTTAACGGAAACGACAGCAAAGATAAGTTTAATAATCCGACAACAGATGCAACCACCGCCAAAAATGCACAGCCGGTGTTTGAAAATGTGACAAACATCATAAATAATGGCTTTATCCGTAACTATTTGGGTCCTATAGCCATCGGCACCAGTAAAAAAATTGACAATGACGGCGGTGTAATGGTGGTTACTGCCGGTGCTGAGAATGGTGTTTTTCAAGGTAGTATAAAAGAAATTACCAATAGCGGCAAGATTATAAAGGACCCTAAAGATGATGTTGATGAAAACGGGTACCCTACTGCATCTGAAGGTATTGCCGGTCCGGTTGCCAGCGGTACGATAGATACGTTTACAAACTCCGGACTTATACACGTTGATTATGCTGATGGTGTGTTTATCGGTAATTATGGCACAATCAATAACAGCGGTACTATTGTCAATGAGGGCGGTCCGTTTATCACGGCAGACCAAAATGTTAAAAAGATTGTGAACAGCGGCCTAATCAAAGTTAAGGCTCATGCAATCAGACATATAGGTTCAATAGATATTGATAATTCCGGTACAATTGATACACAAGGTGAACATTGGGGAATTTATGTTACGGTGCCTAATACTGATGTAGAAGTTAATATTAACAACAGAGGTACTATAAACGGTGGTATCAAAGTAGTGAAAAACTATGCCTTTGTTCCGCGTTTAAAGGCAGATGGCTCAATGTATTGGACACCGGGAGAAGATAAAACGACTGTCAATCCGGGTGAAGCAGAAACTCTCTATTGTTGGGACGGAGAAGACGGTACTTGTATGTCTGCCGAAGAAATTGATGAAATGTTGGAAAATAATGGAGTGATTGTAGGTAATCATTATTTTGAACAAGTAGATTTAAATGGTTCAACCAACAATACGGGAAACAGTAATCGTTCGATGTCTACAATGTCGGTAATGTCTGTACCGGTAACTCTTGATGACGGCAGAACAGTTAATGTGGTAATGCTTGGTGATGGGGATATTGATACACAGGCAGTGGAAGCGGCTCTGGACAGACAGGAAGAAACTTCTGACTTGCATAATTCTCTGATTTGGGCAAACGATACGGAAGCCTTAAAAACCGTAACTTTGCGCAATAGCGGTACTGTTATTTCAAGCGGTGATGTTGATTTTGGTGAGGCTGATGAGAATTCGGCATATATTTCCGTTGGCAAAGACGGAACTTTTGAAGCTGATTCATTTGCCGGAAAACTTCGGGCAGAACCGAGTATTGTTCAAGGCGGATTTGAAACAACTTATGTCAACAAAGATACGCTTGTGGGAGAAGATAAAGGTGTTGAATTTGTTTCACAATCATATATGTTTGATGCTTCATCGCAGCAAAATGACGACGGTAATACCGACGTTGTAATGACAATGAAACCATTTGCCGAAACAGTTGATGATGCACAGATTTCTGAATTTTTAGCCACAAACTATGAAGAACAACACGGAGAACAAGTGTTTGATTTGCTTAAAGTCGCAAATACAAAAAATCAGCTTTATAATCTGACACGGCGTGAGCTTGGCTTTACGTTTGTACCTAATTTAGCTAAACAAAGTTTGGATATTGAGCAAACTGTAGGGCGCAATGTTACAACAGATTTGTTGGAACTCGAAAATACAGATGATCGTGTAGTTATCAACACAATGAGTTATAATAATCGTATGGCGCGTAAGGGAGAAACAACTGGATATAGCGACCAAGTTGAGGCAATGTACGGATTTATGGATAAAAATTATGACAACGGAATGCGTTTAGGTTTCGGTTTGGAGGCAATTCGCGCTGACAGTAGTTTTGATGATGATTCTGACAGATATAATAATATGGTTGAGGCATTCGTACCGGTAGTGTTTGATACAGTTGATTTTACTGCGCTGATAAAACCAAAAGCCGGATTTGCACGTGGACATTATCGTCGTGTTTCTACCTTAGATACGCATAAAGCAACAACAAAAGAATATTACTACGGGGTTGATGCAGCAATAAAACAAAATTATGATTTAGGATTGTTGGAGCTTGAGCCACAGGCAGAAGTGGATGTTACCGGTATGTATATTGATGATATAAATGAGAGTCGTAATGGTTTGCGTATTCAGGATAAAAACACTGTTTCAGCACAATCGGTGTTGAGTCTTGAAGCTAAGAAAAAACTCAAACTCAGTTCTCATTCGGTAATTGCATTCGGTGCCGGCGGTAAGTATATCCACGAATTTGGCAGCAATTATAAAACAAAAGCCAGTATTTCCGATATGATTGGTTATTATGATATTGTCAGCAATCGAATCGCGCGTGATTATGGTATTTTGAATATGAAAGCGCAATTTGACTATCGTGATTTAACACTTGATGCTTCGGCTAATATGCCGCTTGATGATAAGCAAAAAACATATTATATGTTTAATGCCAAGTATAAGTTTTAGCAAATTAACGCGCAATTTTTAACGGCAAGATGTTGTCTGTTGAGTAACTGTGTGTGATTAACTAAACATATAAATCGGTTTCTGTCTGATGAGCAAATAAAACATCTTCATTATAAGAGATATTTTTGTGGACTGCTTCGCAAAAACCTCGCATTTATGCGAGGTTTTTGTATGCAGACATTAAAACAGTATAAATAAAATCACCTATTATAAATGGATATTTATCCGATTTTTTCTGCGGCTTTTTTATCGCGCAAAAAGCGTAAAACTGTCAATGGAATTGTTAAAACGTAGCAAAGAGTCATCAAACCGAGAGTTAGCCACGGCTTTGTTATCAAACAGCTTACAACAAGGGCAAAAACAATCATCAACGGTACAAACCAATCTCCGCTGATTTTTGTTTTTTTGACAGACAACGTCGGAATGCGACTAACCATCAAAAATGCCACTAAAAACATCAGTACTCCGCAAAAATACGGATTTCGCAAGATGAATTCAAATTCCTTAAAATCGAACCATATCAACAGAGGCATAACTCCGATTGCCGCAGCCATTGGTGCGGGAACACCGACAAAATAGTGCGACCAATATTCCGGCACGCTCGAATCTTCAAGCATAGTATTAAAACGAGCCAAACGCATAGACATTGCGGCTGAAAACATCAGTGTAATAATCCACCCCCAGTGCGGAAGGGTATACAGCGACCATTCATACATTAAAATCGCCGGTGCAACACCAAAGCTTACAAAATCCGAAAGCGAATCCAATTCGGCACCAAATTTTGAAGAAGCTTTAAGTTTGCGAGCTACACGACCATCTAAACCATCAAAGATTCCGGCAAAAAATATGCATAAAATAGCGTATGTCCATTTACCCATAATAGCAAAGCGAATCGTCGTAATTCCTGAGCATAATGCCATTAGTGTTACAATATTAGGTGCCATTTTACGAAAAGGAACTTCTTTGAGTTTGCCAATGGCCTTTTTTTTGATTTCAGTATGTTTTGGTAAGCGTACCGAATTATTTGCTTTTTTTATCATTCTCTGATTTCTCCTTCTATACGCGGAGCGTCTGATTTAATGTCAGCGACAATAGTTTCTCCGGCAATCATTTTTTGCCCGATGCAGATTTGCGGTTCTACTTTTTCCGGCAAAAACAAATCGACATAGCCGCCAAAACGAATAAATCCTAATTTTTGACCGGCGTTATATTCTTCTCCGACCTTGAGTTTATTGATTATCCGATGCGAGCAAAATGTTGCTGTTTGTCTGATGGCAAAATCATATCCTTCGCTGTGTTTCAACGCAAAAGACATTGTTTCATTACCGATATCATTTTTATTATGTGAGCCGGAAAAATTTTTGCCGCAATCGTAAAAAACTTTGCGCACGGTTGATTTTATCGGAATTCGCTCTATCGGCGAATCGAATACTCCGGTAAATATACATACGCGCGTAAAGTTTTTGTTCTGCAATCCAAGCGAATCCGGTCCTTTTTCTTTGTTGATACTTAAAACCAAACCATCTGCCGGAGCTATCACCGCGCCAGACAAAACCGGCGTTACACGCAAAGGGTCTCTAAAGCAATAAAAACACCAAATGGTCAGCAAAAACGAAATAACACCGAGCGGAAGCCATATCAGTGCTAAAATAATGGAAAAAAACGCCATTATACTTACAAATTTCCACCCGTCTTCATTGATATTCGGAAAAAAATATTGTCGAAGCGATGTGTCTACTGCCTTCATTTTACACTCCATAAGAATACCGAAACGCTGTTTCTGTCGTATTCTTTTTTGTTATTAAGAGGGAGGTATTCCCTCTTTTCGAAAAATAATTAAGCATATTTTGAATAAAAACACAAGTTTTATGTTGCAAAATAAAAAAATGTATGTATAAAATCCTTTTTGATGATGCGCTTGTGGCGGAACAGGTAGACGCTGCAGACTTAAAATCTGTTGGGATTTATCCCGTGCCGGTTCAAGTCCGGCCTAGCGCACCAATAGTTAAAGCATTCGTTTTTATACGGATGCTTTTTTTTATTCAAACGAAATACGCATTTTTTTGCCATAAAATTCAGTAAGACGGCGAAAAGCGGTATATTGGATAAATTTGCCGATTTCCATTCCTTCAATCACCCGCTCCGGCAATTTGGTCTGAACCGATACGCTTTTTAAATACATTCCGCGTTGTTTACGCAATTTCCACAGCTCATAGCCGATTTCGCGCAACGTTTCTTTATCCATAAAGCAACAACTTTTGTTTGACATTTTTTGAACTCCTCTTTTGCTTAAATTAAAAACAAAAACGACCACTCAAAAAGCGGTCGGGAGTTCCTAACTGTTATACTATCAGTCCGGCGTATTCAATATATTCCGTCGGCTCCCCACCAACAGAGGAGTTTTTTAAAGTATAAGGAGCTAGGACACTCCGCCGACGACCTCTCGCCGACAAGAGTTATATTAAGACAAATCCGCAAAATTGCAAGCAAAATATTGTCGTAAACAAAAAACAATCTCTGAATGAGATTGTTTTTCATAAGCTATATTTAAACAACAATTATTGCCATTTAACTTCTAATATTTCATAAGATTTTTTACCGGACGGTGCCAAATATTCTGCCACATCTCCGATTTCTTTACCAATCAGCGCACGTGCCAACGGAGAAGATAGGGAAATTTTATTCTTTTCAATATCTGCCTCATAATCTCCGACAATTTGGTACTCACTTTCTTCATCGGTATCAATATTTGCCACCAAAACCGTTGCTCCAAAACGTACAACAGAACCGCTCATCGAGGCAGGGTCTATCACTTGTGCACGGCTGATAACCGCCTCAAGCTCTTGAATCCGGCCTTCATTAAAGCTTTGCTTTTCCTTTGCTGCAGAATATTCGGCGTTTTCTGACAAATCACCTTTAGCACGGGCTTCGGCAATTTCTGCTATAATATTAGGTCTTTCTATACCTTTGCGATTTTTCAGTTCTTGTTCCAACAAAGCGAATCCAACTTTTGTCAGTGGAAATTTATCCATCTTTTTCCTCCATATCAAACAAAAAGCACCTATATCTGCATATAGGCTTCAAGGTTAAAAAATCCGACTGCCGAATCCAAAATCCGCAGCCGCTTTATATACAAATATATAGCGTAAGCAAAAAATAAAATCAAGTGCTTTTTTTATTTATACTTTGTTAATATTTGCCTTGATTTTTGTTTTATATTTGCTACTATTAGACAATAATTTTTTTAGGAGAAATGTAATGGCAAAAAAATTAAAAGTAATGTTTTCTACTCATGGTTTGGTAGAAGGTGATTTTGGGTTTGCTACTGATGAATTTGGATTTCCGGTAACGAAAGTGTTGTCAAAAAAGGTGATTACCGGACAAGATACCGGCGGTCAAGTCTATTATGTTAAGGCTTTGGCAACCAGTTCAAACAAATATGATGTTGATTTGGTGACAAGACGAGTAGACCCGCGGATTTGTCCGCAATTTGGCGGAAGCTACAAAGAATATAAAAAATCAGATTTAAACTATGTGGTTGAGGCACAGTGGCATGAAAGTGAAAAAATACGCTCTCGGGTTTTACGCGTTCCGGCAGGCGGTAATTTTATGTTTTTGCCGAAAGAAGAAATTGTGCCGGTTATTCCGGAATTAGTGGATAATTTATTTGAATATTATAAGAAAAACAAAGAATTGGATAATATTGAGGTGGTAGAAGGTCACTATCGTGATGGTATGATGGCTGCGGATATGCTTAGTACAAAAATAGAAAAATTTACCGGTCGCCGTCCGATTATGCTGGTTACAAGCCATTCTTTGGGACACAAAAAATATGAGCGCAATTTTCCGCAATATCAAGCCGGTCAAATCAGTGAGGAAGAATGGGCTTGGCATGGCTTTGAACAGCGAATCGCACAAGAAAAGTATGAATTCGACCGTGCTGACATTATTATTGCCACATCTCCTGATGAATCGGACCGTTTGGCAGTTGAGCCATATTTGTCGGATTTGAACAAAGTTACGGTTATTCCGCCGGGGTATAATGATAAGGTGTTTAAGCCGCTTTCGGCTCAGCAAAAAAATAAACTGAAATATAATTTTGAATATACTGATTTAAACGGCAATAAGCAGTCGGTTGATTTGTCAGGTAAGAAAGTCGTTTCTTCTTTAGGACGTGTAGTGCGTGATAAAGGTTTCAGCGAGCTTTCACGCTCAATGGCGGAAATTATGTTTGAAAATACCGATGTTTTTTATATGGTCAGCGGAGAAAAGGGAAATCCGGTTACAGACGAATGTAAAGAGATTTTGCGCGGATTTGAAGATAATGTGATTTTCTTGCCATCATTGAATCAAACAGAAATGGCGCGAGTCTATAATGTTTCCGATGTTTTTGTGATGAGCAGCTTAAATGAGGCATTCGGTATGGTGCCGATTGAGGCTATGGGTTGTAAAGCATCTGTGATTGTCGGGCGCAGCGGATTTAATGATTTTGCTCATTGTGCCGATATCAGAGATAATTCAATAGATTACAGCAAAGTTATCGGTATTTATGCACCGTCGCAGGAAAAAGACCGCGCGCGTCAGGTTAAGGCATTGAAATTGCTTCTTAATAATGATGAATTGCGTGCCCAAATTGCGCAAAACGGTTATGATTATGTACGGGCAAATCTGACTTGGGAGCAAATTTCCGAGCAGAAAGATAGTTTAGTACAAAAAGTATTAGATGAAAATCCACAGAGAATGAGCGGTAATTCTCGTAATGGGAAAAACAACCATCATCGTTAAAATATAAAAATTTTTATTGCTTAAAAATATCTCTTGGCATGTCAAAAACAAGAGATATTTTTTGTGATTCAAAGCAAAAAACTTTGTCGGAGAAAACTATAAAAATGTCGTAAATGTACGAAAATACTTGAAATTATAAAAAAATGCGCTATTGTATGGCGAATTTATGAATAAATATGTAATTTATTGAACGGACGTATTTTAAAGGAAAAAACAATGAGTATGAGAAATATTGCAATTATTGCCCACGTTGACCACGGAAAAACCACATTGGTTGATGGGCTTTTGCGGCAGAGCGGCACATTCAGAGATAATCAAAAAGTTGTCGATTGTGTAATGGACAGTAACGATTTGGAGCGCGAACGCGGTATTACCATACTTTCAAAATGTACGTCGGTGGACTGGAACGGTACACATATCAATATTGTTGATACTCCGGGACACGCTGATTTCGGCGGTGAAGTCGAGCGCATTCTCTCTATGGTTGATGGTGTGGTGTTGCTTGTTGATGCCTCTGAGGGACCGATGCCACAAACAAAGTTTGTTTTGGGTAAAGCTTTAAAAATCGGCTTGAAACCAATTGTTGTTATCAATAAGGCGGATAAAGCTGATGCGCGTCCTGACGAAGTTTTAAACGAAATTTTTGACTTGTTTGTCAGCCTAAATGCTAATGATGAGCAGCTTGATTTTCCGACACTTTATGCTTCCGGACGAAATGGTTGGGCTGTGCGTGATTTAGCTGATGAACACAAAGACTTGACGCCGCTGTTTGAAACTATTCTGAGTTATGTCAGCGAGCCGGTCTGCGAGCCGGATAAACCGTTCAGAATGTTGGCTACAACATTAGAGGCAGATAAATTTGTCGGACGCATTTTAACCGGAAAAATTCAAAGCGGAAGCGTTAAGGTAAATGATACCGTAAAGGTAATAAATCAAAATGGCGAAGTCGAACGCACCAAAATCACTAAAATTATGGCCTATCAGGGATTGGAACGCACGGCTTTGAACGAGGCACACGCCGGCGACATTGTTGCGGTTGCCGGTATTGTCAAAGGTACGGTAGCAGATACGATTTGCGCATTGGATGTGCCGGTAACAGATTATATTCACGCCCAGCCGATTGACCCGCCGACACTCGTGATGACGTTTTCGGTGAATGATTCACCGCTTGCCGGCCGCGAAGGAGATAAGGTAACTTCGCGCGTGATTTGGGCACGTTTGGAAAAAGAAGCTGAAGGTAATATCGCGCTTAAAATTTCACGCACCGATAATTCCGACAGCTTTGAAGTTGCCGGTCGCGGAGAGTTGCAACTCGGCGTTTTAATCGAAACAATGCGCCGCGAAGGGTTTGAACTTTCTATTTCGCGTCCGCGCGTTATTATGAAACGCGATGAAAACGGTCAGTTGTTGGAACCGATTGAAGAAGTTGTGGTCGATGTTGATGAAGAATTCTCCGGCACCGTAGTCGAAAAAATGGGACAGCGCCGTGCCGAAATGACAGATATGATTCCGTCGCAAATCGGCAATAAAGTACGTCTGATTTTTCATGCGCCGTCGCGAGGTTTAATCGGATATCACTCCGAATTTTTGACCGATACGCGCGGAACCGGAGTAATGAATCGCATTTTCTACGCTTTTGAGCCTTATAAGGGAGAAATTGATGACCGCCGCAATGGTGTGATGATTTCAAGCGAGGACGGACAGGCAATAGCATATTCTTTATGGAAATTACAAGACCGCGGTCCGATGTTTGTCGAGCATAATTCACCGGTTTATGTCGGTATGATTATCGGTGAGCACAACAAATCAAACGATATTGATGTGAATCCGACAAAATCAAAACAGCTTACCAATATTCGTGCTGCCGGTAAAGATGAGGCAATTGATTTGATTCCGCCGAGAAAATTGAGTTTGGAACAGGCACTTTCATATATTCAGGCAGACGAACTTTTAGAAGTCACACCGAAATCTTTGCGTTTGCGGAAACGTATTTTAGACCCGATTGCTCGCAAACGTTCAAAAATTGCCGCAGGTGAAGCAGAGTAAATCTTTTCGGATTTTTTATCACAAACTTGTATATACTTTGGTAAAGTGACGCTAGGTGACTGATGATAGAATAAAAATATGTCCGGAGTATTGTCCGTTTTTGCAAGCGCATAATACATTTTGCGCCTTGTTTAAGCGTACTTTGCAAACCATTCAGGGAATAGCGCATAAATGTGAGGAATGTACAAATCCTGAACAGCGTATGAGTTCATATAAAGCTCTCGGATTGAGTATCGATGGGCGTGCCGAAATGTGGCAAAAGGCAATTTATAAACATAATGAAATCGAGCTCGGTAAAAAACGTGAAGAAGAAGCCGTGCGCAAAAAATTTGCCGGATTTTTGGAAGATAAGTTCGGGACAAAGCCTCCGCTTGAAGGAAATATGTATTTGAATAATCTGATTATTAACCTGTATATGGTTTTAGATGCTACCGAACGCAGTATGATGATGGCAATTTTGAACGGACGTAATGGCTTGCAACTTATTGAGGCTATTGACCGTGCACCAAAAGATGAAACTTTATTACGCAATTTTCGGCGCGAATTGGACGAGCAATTTAAAGAGCATCAATTAGAAATTAAGCGAGAACAATATCAAAATCTTAATACTAATCAACGAATATAAAAAAACAAACCGAGATTATTCTCGGCTTGTTTTTTTGGTCTTAAATAAAGTATTCTTTATACCGCTTTTTCTTTAGATAAGATATCATTCAATTTTTTGTTGGCCTCATCGAGCGAGCAATTGCTGTAAATTGAAACTTCACTGGCTAAGCGTTCAAGTGCTTGTTCATAAATTTGACGTTCACTGTATGATTGCTCAGCAATATTTTCACTGCGATACAAATCTCTGATGACCTCAGCGATTGCAACCGGACTTCCGGAATTGATTTTATTTTCATATTCCTGTGCGCGGCGGGACCACATAATTTTACGGATTTTAGCTTTGCCTTTAAGGGTATTAAACGCCTCTTCCATTGTTTTATCATCAGAAATTTTGCGCAACCCGACATTATTTATTTTGGCTGTCGGAATACGCAAAGTCATTTTATCTTTATCAAAGTTTACCACCAACATTTCCAGCTCCGTACCGGCAATGTTTTGTTTGGTTACATCTGCCACCTTGCCAACGCCGTGTGTCGGATAAACAACATATTCGCCGGCATTAAAGGTTAATGTTGGTAATTTTTTTATATTCATAATGGCTCCTTAATAAAATGTTTTTTAGCGTGAACAAGAGAGAATATATCATATTTTTTGACCTAAATCCAGTCAAAAAATAAAAAATTTTGAATTTTTTTGTTGCATAGATAATTAAGTAACAAGCTTAAAACATCATCATATTATATTTGAGATTGTTTTTTACCTCGGCATCTTCTTGATGAACATCGCCCAAATAAGATAATGTGTAGCTGAAAATTAAAAAGCCGTATGGATTTAATATTCTGTCTTCAGGCCGTTTAAATTCCATATTGGCATCATAGCCTACGCGTACGGTAGCACGCCACAAATCAACCTTTGGCATCGGGTTATCACGTGTAATGTCATAGGTTTTAAATTCTATCATCCACATAGAGCGTGAGACGTGTTTGGTCCACATAATTTCAACATAGCGTTGCAAGCCTAAAAGTTTGAACTGTTCGTCAGCGGTTTTAACATCTTTGTCTTGAAATTCACGAAATACACTTTCGGTGGAATACCAATATAAAATAGAGTTTTTACCCCAACGTTCTTTAAGTTCTGCATAATCTTCGGTAATGGTATAGCGCAGCATTATATAATCGCGGATATATTGTTCCGCAATCAAATCACTGGCATAATAGCGGATTTCGTCTTTTTCAAAAAGTTCGAGCTGATTTGTTTCGTGGTTGACAACAAACAGTTGTGGTTCAACGTGATAGCTGGGCAGAATCAAATAGATAATACTGGAGAGCATCATATTAAAACAAATACTCAGGCAAGTTACAATTACCAAAAAGCGAGAAGTCCATAAATAGCGGCGTTCCGGAAAAGCGTCAACGTGTATACGTTCCGGAAAATATCCGAGCGAATCCGGAGATTCTTTTTCTTTGTACTTAAATAATGTGCCTATTATCGAAACCATGTTTAATTTTAACCTCAATTTTACACTTATTATGTATATTAAAAGAAAAAGTGTAATAAAATGTTAATTTTTAACGATTATTATAGCGGCAGATATTTTATAAGTAAAGGATTGAAAATGAAAAAGTTGCTATGTGTGATGATTAGCGTTTTGAGCGTTGCTTCATGCGTTCAAAATCAGCATAAATATTATCAAGAGCAGCAAGCTCAGTATATTCAGCAATATCAGGAGGAGGCCGAGCCGAGTGGTCCGAATCCGGCATATGCTCAAGATTGGGATACAGCTATCCGCTATGATTCTGATATGCAAAATATGTATGCCAAAACACCGACAAAGTTTGATAAACCGCTTGATATGTATATGGTAATGGCTTTGGCATTGAAATATAATTATACGGCGCGATTGGTCAGATATCAGGAAAATCTGGCAAAGGCCGGACAAGGCGGATATTCAGCATTGCCGGAAATTGTTTCTAAGGCCGGATATGTCAATACAAACTATTCGGATACCAGTCCGGATTTGAAAGTGGCGTGGAATATTTTGGATTTGTCTACCGTATATATGTTGAATGGTGATCCGGCATTGCAACAAATTATTGCAACGCAAGAAAGCCGTAGGGTAGCGCAAAATATTTTATTGGAAGCACGGGTTTTGTATTGGAAGGCTTTGACAGCTCAACGCTTGCTACCGGTAATTGATGATACAATCGAGCATATTACACTCGATGTTGATGAAATGAATGCCAAGGCTAAAGAATTGGCTGCCGAAGGTAAAAATCCGGAAACGGAAGAATTGGTGCGCAAACGTAAATATATGGAAGCAGTCAAAAAACTTTCCGCTCTCAAGCGTGATTTGGAAACAGCTCACGAGCGTTTGGCTTCATTGATGGGTTTGCATCCGCAAACACAGTTTGTGCTTGCCGGCAAAGAATACGGAAATTTTGCCCTACCAGAAATAAAGTCTGATTTAGCAAAATTGGAATGGTTGGCTTTAACTAATCGTCCGGAAATGAAGGTGCATGATTTTATGCTTTCCGGTGATAATTTAAGCTTTATTATTGATAATTTCCGCGATAATCAGGGTATTAACTATGTAAATGACCCTAATGCGTATAACAAACAATGGTGCAACGAAGCTAAAGAAGTAGCTCTTTCTGTATATGAAAATAATAAGCCGCTTAATGGCGGAACATTGGAAGAATTGCGGCGGCAACGAATGACATCGTTGATTTTGAATCAGGTATATATCGGTTGGGCTCGTTATATGTCGGCAATGGAAGATTTTCAGATTGCAATGGAAATTGCCGGAACTTCAGAAAATATTGCTGAAGATATTACTTCTGCTAACGGCAGCCACGCAGAAAAGAGTTTGCTTGAGGCAGCACGTGCGCTTTCTGATGAAACTAAGGCTTCGTTAGCGTATGTTGATTTGCAGGATTCACTTGGCGCTCTATATTCTACAATCGGTATGGATGCGGTGCCGGCTGATATTGTAAATGAAATGCCGTCGGCAATAGCTGTGGCATTGCGTGATACAATGGAAAAATGGCGCGAGGGAGATTTTGTAAAAGATTATAATGTTGCAGATATGGATATTCCAACACATCGACCGCCGGTTGAGGTAATGTTGGATAATGCAGTTTTGCCAAATGCAAAATATAGTGTTGGTGAACGGATTAGTATTAAAATTCCGGCTTCTGTGTTCAAAAAAATGGGTTGGAGCTCAGATACAAAAATCCAAACCAAAGCAACATTGCAAGATAATTTGCCGTTGCCAAAATGGCTCAAATATGACAACTCAACACTGACATTTAGCGGATTGGCAATGCCGGGAGATGGCGGTATTTATCCGGTTAAGGTCTATGCAATGGATCCGGAAAATAATATTGCTTATATTACATTTAATCTTACGATTACTGAATCGTATGTTCCGTCGATGAATGTTCGCGGTTTAGATCGTGGGCGTAGGGCGATGGTAATGAAAAAATGTCACGGTAATCAATGTACGGACCAAAATTTGGACGATGTGCAGGTGATAATGCCGAGTGTACCAAATTATTAAACAAATTTTCTTGATATAACATAAATCAGAATCCGTACGTTGTGACGGATTCTTTTTTGCAGTAGGTGTTTTTTAAGCAAAAAATTCTGGTTTTAATATCCTAACGGTTATCTTTTAATCAGCAATTTTGCATTTATTTTTTGTAGCGTAAAAACAAATGGTTTTTGCAGTTGTTAACATAAAAAGGAGAAAAAGTATGAAATTGAATAAAAAAACATCGTCAGAATGTAATAAAGATTCCGTTAAAACAAGCGGTTGCGGCTGTGGTACAAAACATGGTTCAGCCGGAGAATATGAAGAAATAGAAGAAACAGAAATTAAAGTCAGCAAATAGGAGTCAATATGAAAAATATGGTTTCTTGCGGTAATCGCGGGCATAATTCAGAAATGACTCCGTTGAGCCGCTCAAACGAATTTAATCGGCTGATGAACTACTTTTGGAACTATCTGGATGTGCCAAACACAGCAACAGAAAATGCCGGTGAGTGGGAACCGCATTTCCAAGTTGCTGAAACTAAAGATGCCGTAACCGTAACAGCTGAGTTGCCGGGGGTTGATGAAAATGATTTGGATTTGCAAATATCTTCTGACGGATATCTCACGGTTGCCGGTGAAAAGAAAAATATGAGTGAAATATCTGATAAAGATGCTTATTTTTCTGAAATTACATACGGCACATTCAAGCGTACGTTGCCTTTGCCATGGGATTTGGATTATGAAAACGCTGTTGCGCACTATAACAATGGTATTTTGACAATTTCTGTTCCAAAATCACCTGACAAAAAGCAAAAATTTAAAAAAATAAATATTCAAAAACAAAGCAAAAGCAACTGATTATTTTTATATAAATTGCAGAAACCGTCGATATTTTCGGCGGTTATCTTTTATATTAAAGCGCATTTTATGATTCTCGCTTACGTTTAAGCAAAATATATAATGCTCCGGCTCCACCCAAACGCTCTGATGGATTTTTGAACACTAAAATCATAGCGCGAATCCGCGGAGAATTTAGCCATTGCGGAGTTTGCCGCTTGAGAATACCGCGCGGTGCATATATATCATCTTGCTGATGCAAAGCGCCTTTTCCGGTAATGATTATGACGCAGCGTTTGCCTGTATTATAGCTTTGAGTAATAAAATCTTCCACTTTTTCAAAGGCATCATCTTCGCGGCACCCGTGCAAATCCAGTATTGCCTCAATTTTAAATTCTTCTTGCTTAAATTTTTTGAGAGTTGCCTTATCAATTCCGCCAAAAGCAGAGTCTTCAAGAGCTTTAGAGTAGGTGCTGAATTCTTGTTTGACAGCAAATTGTCGATGTTGCTTAATTTCTATATTGGGTTTGTCCGGCATAAGCGGAATCAGAGTATGCGGAGCGGGATTTATTTCTTTGACTGTTTCAAGCCAAAATTGTTTGTCTGATTCATCAGGTGACATTTTATTTTGCCTTTAAAATCGTTTCTTTCGGCAACAGCAAAAAATATTTACCGGCAGAGTTCATTTTTCCGGCGTATTCCAATGCAGCTTCGCCGTGTCCCCAAAAATAATCTCCGCGAACTATACCTTTGATTGCGCTACCTATATCTTGAGCAAATACGATTTTGCGGATGTTACGCTTGTCCGGAGCGGTTGTATCAAGCCATAACATTGTGCCAAGCGGAATATAACGTGTGTCTACTGCCAAACTGCGGCCGGCGGTCAGAGCTATGCCGTATGCTCCAATCGGACCTTCGGCATTAGTAAAACGCTGAAAAATAAAACGCTCATTTTCTGCCAGTAAATCTTGAGCTTTTTCCGGATTTGCACGTAGCCATTCTCTGATTTTTTGCATAGATAATTCGCCGGATTTGATATATCCTTTTTCAATTAAAATACTGCCGATACCTTTAAACTTACGACCGTTACTCTCGGCAAATCCTATACGAACTTCTGTTCCATCAGACATTTGAGCAATTGCTGAACCTTGAATTTGCATAAAATGAATATCCACTAAATCATCACCCCACATTAAAACCGGTGCGTTAATGCCGTTAGTTTCTATATTGCGGCGGTCGTAATATGGCACAAAACGTCCGTTTTCAATGCGTCCGACCAGACGTGTGTTTGGTAGTTCAGCATCAAAATCGCGCAAATTTATCTCAACCAAATCTTGTGGTTTACCATAAACCGGATATCGGTATTTTGCGTCCTTGCGATAAGAGGCACGAATTACGGCTTCATAATACGATGTAAACTTTCCTTCGGCATTACCATTGTCGGTAACGGAATATGGTACAAATTCTGTTTCCATAAATTTTTTCATTGCCGCTGAAGTTTTAATGTTTTGTGCACTAAATAAGAGGCACTTTTGTTGCATATCGGCAGTTTTTATTTGTAAATCTCCGGCGGTAAAATACGGATTTTTATTTTTCATAATCTGAGAACAATTTTGCGCAAATACCGGTATAACCGCAGAAAAATCTTCGTTATTCCAATCTGCTAAATGGCTAAATGATACTGGTTTAAAAATGGGAATGCCGGTTGTTCCAGTCGGTTGCGAATCTTTTTGACAGGCAACGACATTGCAAATCAATAATCCTGAGCATAGGATTTTAAGCGCTTTTTTTGGTAGAAACCAAAAGCCAATTAGGGTTTTTTGCATTGAGAGTTCTTTCAAAAGTCCAAATATCGGTAATATGCTGTACATAATTTTCATCGCCTTCGAGTACTTCTCCGGCGGCATTTTTAAGAATATTTATTTGGTCGCTTTCGAATTCTACTGTTATTTTGACGCTGTTTTTAAGAAGTTTAACGTTTTTAATTTCGGTTTTTTTAAAACCTATAAAATCAACTTCAGAAGTCAGGTTGTTTTGCCGACGCAGGTTAATGGCCTGTTGAAATGCGTCCCAGATTTTTTTGCTGACCAAACCTCTGATACCTTCTAAATTTCCGGCACTAAATGCTTGCAGAATCATTTCAAACACACGGCAGGCACTGCGCAAGAACGAAGCTTTATCAAAGTCTTCTATTTTAGCTAAGGCTTTGTCTGTTTCTGACAGAGAATCTAAATCGGTAACAGTTGGATTTTTATTGTCTTTCTCTGCTTCTTTAATAATATGGGCAATATTTTCTGCCAATTTATTTTCCGAATTTTCATCAAGGCGTTCAATAATAACACGCACGTTTTTTTCGTTGCCGCGTGTGCCAAAAGAGCTGTATAAACGCGAAAAAACGACCGCAATTACAATCATTAGAAAAATTATATCTATAAACGAGACCATTTTTTATTCCTTTTTTTACCATTTTTATCAAATATAATAACAAATAAAAATTTTATCAATACAAAATATTTGACGTAATCGTTTTTTCGTATTATTTCTTATGTAACCATTAAAAAAAGGAGAAAAAAATGGCAGAAGAAAAACAAAATACCATAAATGCAGAGCAGCCGCAAGGATTGATGCTGCATTCACAATATATTAAAGATTTGTCTTTAGAACTTCCGTTTGCTCCGGAAATTTTTAAGGAGCTTGGTAAGCAAAATCCGCAAGTCGGCATAGATATCAATATTGCCAATAAGCCGCTGGAAGATGATATGTATGAGGTTTCGTTGACAGTAAAAGTCAATGCTGACGTAGCAGATAAAAAACTGTTTATTTTGGAAGTAACTTATGCAACTTTGGCAACAGTAAAAGTTCCGGCCGAACACTTAGAGCCGGTTTTGTATATTGAATTACCACGCTTGTTGTTCCCGTTTGTGCGTAATATTGTGGCCACTAATTTGACTGAAGCCGGTTTGCCGCCGATGCTGATTACGCCGATTGATTTTGTGGCTTTATATCAGGCAAGAAAGGCTAAAGAGGCTGAAAACGCTGCTAAAGCCGAAACAGCAAAGGCTTAAATTTATGCGGTTGGCATTATATCAGCCGGATATTCCGCAGAATACAGGCACGCTCCTACGTTTGGGGGCGTGTCTTGATTTGCCGGTAGATATTATTGAGCCGTGTGGTTTTTTATTTAATGAAAAAGCTATGCGCCGTGCCGGTATGGATTATTTGGATTTTGCTCAATATAAACGGCATAATTCGTGGGAAGATTTTTTGACGTATCGTGCAGAAAATAGGCAAGAATACGGACGTTTGATTTTGTTGACAACGCATGGTTCTAAATCGTTTGTAAGTTTTAATTTTTTACCGAATGACATTATTTTGATGGGGCGTGAAAGCGCCGGTGTGCCGGAAAATGTACATCGGCTCGCCGATGCGCAGTTGCTGATTCCGATGAACCCGAATGCACGTTCAATCAATATGGCGGTTTCGGCAGCAATGGCTATTACGGAAGCTTTGCGTCAAACAGACGGATTTCCGAAAATAAAATAATTTTTTCAAATAACTGTAAAGATATTTGAATAGTTGTAATGTAATCTGTAATTTAAATACGTTTAAATACACCGTTTTCTATCGGTGGTAACAGGGGTATCATCTCCGGAGATTCAACTACGCTGTCAATTCGAGCAAACAGCGGACCGCGATATAAATACGGCAACATTTGCTCAATATTTTCTTTTTCTCCGGAAATAAAAACAACAACGTCACCATCAGGAAGATTGCAGGCATAACCGGAAATATTGCCAATAGAATGCGCCAAGCGCGTTGCCCAAAAACGAAATCCTACGCCCTGCACCCTACCGCTTATTCTATAGCATTTTTTCATCGGTTTTTAAATATTCCTCTATTTGTTGCAAACTATTAAGTGTTATTTGGCGAGCATTTTGTGCGGCAACATCTTCGCCCCAGAATTTATTTTGGTATAATTCTTCTAAATAAGTTGCGGCGAAGGCCTCTTTCAAGGTTATTTTTTGTTTTACCAACAGAAAACCGAGCAACACCGATTTCATTTCAGAAGCGGCTAAAAAGCACGCAGTAAGTTCCTTGTCGGAAAGATTACACAACAGTTTGGCAAAATTTCTTTCCGTACTTTTATCTTGTATCGGCTCCAGAGATTTGGTGGGTTTAAAATCAAGTTTAAATACAGTGTTCAGGCTGTTTAAAATCGGTTGCCAACATTTTTGCTGATAGGCAAATAAATCCGGTGTATTACTCCAAAATAGTATTGTATCTGTCGGCAAAAATCGGCACAAAAGGCTAGTAATTTCTGTGCGATGTGAAATAATATATTTTTCTGACTTTTTAATGTCCATTATTTGAATAAACCTTTGAGTTGTTTGCCGAGTTCTTTGACCTGATTACCGGCGCCTTTTGCCTGATTCTTTAATTCTGTTCCCAAGCCTTTGATGGCATCTTTAGTATTGGTATATCCTTTAGAAACAGAGCCGCTGGCTGAATTATCTGCCGGAAAATAAGATGCATAAGATGTGCCGGCAAGAGCAGTATGGCACGGTGCACCATCAGAAGAAAGTAACATATCTCCTACATTATAAGCTCCGCCTGAAGCCAAAATTCCTACAACATTTTTTGCGGTTGCGGTTTGATTTAGACCTACTTTAGGATTTTTGATACTACCGCTTAATTTAACCAATCCTCCTAAAATGTTAGAAATATTAACATCTTTAATATTGCCGGAAAATGGTTGTAATTCTAGGTCAATTTTATCCGTGCGTAAATTTACTTTGCCGTTGGCCACCAAGTAAAAATCTTTAGCATCTACCGCAATTCCTTTTGGAAAATTGATTTTGCCACCGGAAATATCTCCACGCACTACCGCACATTTCATATTCAGATTTTTGTTAGCTACGTTGATTTTTACTAAACTCAGAACTTGTACCAAGATGTTTCCTTGCAATTTTTCAAGACTTTTAATGTTTAAAACCGAATTGTCGACCAAACCGATAACTTGTCCGTTCATATTGCTTAAATATTGGTCAGTATTGTCACCGGAGGTGTTGATATTTATAAGCAAATTAGATTTCCCGCCTTGTTTGAAATAAATAGAATTATTTGTAGCGGAAAGAGGGGTATAAAGTTGTTGCAGAATAATATCCTTGCCGGTTATATTTGCAGCAAAAGTTTTTTGCACTCCGTTTAAAGTGGCTGTGCCGCTGATGATGCCGGAACCTGCGGTAATATTTTGAATTTGCGTATTTAAAACACTGTTCTTGAGAGTTGCTGAAAGTTTGACGTCAGATAAAGATATATCCTCATCAAGTTTTATTTTTTTTAAATTAACATTGAGGTCTGCATTAGCCATCTTCAGGTATTGATACGGAATAGTAGTATTTGCCATCAGCTCTGAGGCTTGAGCCGAACCGATAAAAATGTTCATCAGCTCGGCTTTTTTATCTGTTGACTTTGGGGTTGTTGCTTTTTGAAAATCAAGCAAATTAAAACCTTCACCTTTGATATTCAATTTAATATACGGCAAAGCCTTCGGAGAGGTTATTTCCGCACTGCCGGAGAGTGTGTTTCCCTGAAAAACAACGTTTTGAATATTCGCTTTAAATACACCGTTTTTAACGGTTGCATCACCTTTAACATTTGTCAGTACAATATTCTTATCAACCACAATTTTTTTAACATCCAGAGTGACGTCGGCATTGACCATTTTCAGATAGTCATACGGAATTTGCGTATTCGGAATAAAATCGGCTGCGGCGGCTGATTTTATGAGCCAACCATTGCTGAGAGATGTTTGTTTTGTGCCGGTAAAATCGGCAACATTTAAGGCATTACTTTGAGCGCTTAGCTGTATATAAGGGATTTCAGCAGAAGTATCTGCTGTGATTTGTCCGCCGATTTTTGCGCTCTTATAGGCAATATCATATTTTCCGGCTGCTTTCATTTTTTCTTTTAAACCATCAATATTTCCAGCAAAATTAAGCGTATATCCGAGAGCATTAATTGCCGCGTCTATCTCTATCTGATTATAACCAGAGGCTTTGATTTTGTTGAGTGCCGAAAGTGCACCCTTGCCGGTAATGTCAATATTGGCTACAGTAGTATCAAAATCAAATTCAATTGGGGAATCGGCATCCTCCATACCGGCATTTAATTCATTTATTAAAACGCTGTCTTTTTCTGCATAAAATACTTTGGTATTATCGGTTTCTACGCGGTCAACCACAATTTCTTTATGCAACAGCGGCATAACCGAAATTTGCACTAACGCATTACCGATATGCGCTATTTTTTTCTCACCCTGATTGATGGTAACATCGCTCAGTTCCAGACTTGGTTTTAAGGATACACCGACATCAATATCGCCATTGATTTTGACGTCCAAACCGGCGTATTTTTGTGCCATTTCTTCTATTTGCGGCTTGTATTTATTCAAGTCGGCAAACTTTAAAAAGCCGAGGGCAGCAACAAATAATACCACCGGAATCAACACTATTATCAATATAATTTTCAAAAATTTTTTCATTTTTCCATCTCCAATCCAAAAAAGTGGCATGCGTCAACAAAATGTTTCGGCAATGCCGCTTTGATTATTGTTTTTTTGCCATATATGGCAGTCAAGTCTATTTTGTAAGCGTGCAAATACAGCTTGTCGGCAACATCTTTCAGGCGCAATCGTTCTGCCCCGTAATATTTGTTATCTCCCAAAATCGGGGTACCGATACTCTCAAGATGTACTCTGATTTGATGAGTGCGACCTGTCAGCGGATTTGCCTCTACAAGTGCGTATTTTTTGCCAATATTATCCAGAACCTTTATTGCGGTCAATGCTTTTTGTCCGTCGTCAACAACTTCCATACGTTCACCGACTTTTTCGACCGGAAAGTCAATAATTCCTTCCTTTTGTGTAGGACAACCGCGCACAAGAGCTAAATACGTCTTTTGCAAACGGTGTTCACGGAAGGCCTTGGTTAAAATATCGGCATATCGGCGATTGCGCGCCAATAAAAGCAAACCGCTGGTATCTTTGTCTATGCGATGCACCAATTTAGGACGTTCGTTATTTTCAAATTTAAGTGCATCAAGTAGACCGTCAATATGGCGTGTGGTGTTTGTTCCGCCTTGCACTGCCAAACCGGAAGGTTTATTTAACACAATGATATTTTTATCCTTAAAAATAACCATTGATGTAATGTATTCAATATCTTTGGCACTTAAAATAGTGTTATCCGGCGCGGCTTTTTCGTTATCAAGCGGCGGCAGACGTAATTCCTGACCGGCAAGCAAGCGGGTAGATGTTTCGGCTTTTTTGCCGTCAACTTTGATTTGTTTGGTTCGCAGCAGCTTTTGCAATCTGCTTAAACTCAAAGCAGGATATTCGCGCAAAAACCAGCGATTTAATCTTATTCCGTCGTCTTCGGGTTTTATTTTTATAATACTGACACCACCCATATCAGCGACCTCCTTTCTTTTTGGCGTTAATGATTCCCATTTTGAGCGGCACAATGCGTTTTAGGTGTTTTCTTTGAGCTTTTTGCGCAAATCTTTCTTGTGTTTTTCTATCAATCAACTCCGGTATTTCTTTTGGCTCAGGAAATAAATCTTTTTTTTCGTATGTTTTTATTTTAATCGGTTCGTTATGCGTCACAACAAAACCTTTTAAAGCCGTTTTTTCTTCCATAGAAAGCAAACCCATTTGTTTCGGCGGAATATATACCCGCCATTCCACACATTCTTCAGCAAGCATTTTTGCACGCTTTTCGGTCGATAATCTTATAAAATCTTCGTATTTCAAAATCACGGCCATTATTTTATTTTTTTGCATCTTACGAATCCGTTTAGCTCTTCATTTGACGTGCATTTTAATAAATTACTTAAAAGAGTCAAGTGAACAATTTTAATATTTTATCAGCCTGATTTTTTGCGTGTATACAAAGCAAAGGCGGAGAGTTTGTTTTTGCTTTATAATTGACAATCTATTGCATTTATATATAATTATCTGACGATAGATAATTTGCAAAGGTAATAAAATGGTAAAAATTGGTGCAAAAGAGGCAGAACAAAATTCCGTGCCGGAAGTATCGGTTATTATACCGGTTTATAATGCCGAAAAATATCTGGAGCAATGTATAAATACTGTGTTGGCGCAGACTTTGCATAATATTGAAATTATTTGTGTGGATGACGGTTCGACGGATGAATCTCTTAAGTTGTTGAAAGCTTATCAAAAAAAGGATAAGCGGTTGCTGGTTATATCTCAAAAAAATCAAAATGCCGGAGCGGCTCGCAATACCGGATTGAAACAAGCAAAAGGCAAATATCTGATTTTTTTGGATGCAGATGATTTTTTTGAGCCGGAAATGCTTGAAAATATGCATAAAAAGGCAACAGAAGATAAAGCAGATATTGTAGTTTGCGGATATTGGGTATA
>DEST01000113.1 GCA_002361365.1 Alphaproteobacteria bacterium UBA3307 | reverse complement strand
CTGGTGCGACCACAAGCGAAAGGCATACGGGAGTATGCCGGTCGCCTTTAGGCGATGAGCGTAGGGGCGGCAAAGCCAATCCAGTCACTCCGACCAAATACACTAAACCCCGTCTTTATGGCGGGGTTTAATGCATTTGTGGCGAGTGGCGGATGAGGAACAGCGGGAAGCTGGTGCGACCACAAGCGAAAGGCAGACTTTGGGATGCCGGTCGCCTTTAGGCGATGAGCGCAGGGGCGGCGAAGCCAATCCAGTCACTCCGACCAAATACACTAAACCCCGTCTTTATGGCGGGGTTTGGTGTTTTTGTGACGAGTGGCGGATGAGGACCAGTGAAAAGCTGGTGCGACCACAAGCGAAAGGCATACTGGAGTATGCCGGTCGCCTTTAGGCGATGAACGCAGGGGCGGCGAAGCCAATCCAGTCACTCCGACCAAACTTAACAAGTCGTCAGAAATGGCGACTTTTTCTTTTATTTTCGTTCATACCAAGCACCACGGGTTGTTCCGTTTTTTTGTAAATATCCTTTTTTTACCAACTCACCAACCGCTTTTTTAATCGTGGCAACATTCATATTCAGAGCCTCAACCATTGCTGAAATTACCCATTGATTTTGCTCGTTAAACAAATCCATAATTTTTGTTTCGGTTAAAGTTAGAGTTGCCGTTGCTTGGTTCATCTTCTGTTTTAGGCGAACAACCTGTTTCTGAACCATTCGCAAAAAGAAATTAAGCCAATAATCATAATTAACATCATCTGTTTTAAAAGTATTTTGACTATTACGCAGAGCCTTATAATAAGATGCTTTATTTTCTTCTATTATTCCTTCCATAGAACTATACGGAACATATGAATAACCATTTTTCAAAAGCAATAATGTGGTTAAGGCACGCGACATTCTGCCGTTTCCGTCTTGAAACGGGTGTATGGCTAAAAAATGAACAACGAACAAGCCAATCATAATAAGCGGATGAATAAACTTATCTTCCAGTTGTTCTCTGGTTTCTTGAATTAACTCTCGCATCAACTGTGGCGTATCAAACGGTGTCGCAGTTTCAAACACAATACCTATTTCCTTGCCATCAGCATCAAAAGCAGCCACACTATTGGCAAGAGTTTTGTATTCGCCGCGATGACGCTCATCTTTATCAGAATACGACAGCAAAATCTTATGAAGCTGCTTAATATAATTCTCGTTAAAAGGAATAACCTCATAATTATCAAAGATATTTTCCATTAAATCGGCATATCCGGCAACTTCTTGCTCGTCGCGAGTGGTAAAAGACTGCTTTTTAAGATTGGCTAAAACTGTTTCCACCTGCTTGTCTGTAAGAGTATTGCCTTCAATACGGCTAGATGAACCGATTGACTCTATGGTGGCGATTTTTTTTAGGTGCTTATATTTATCCGGTTGCTGTTCCGATGCATTCCACGAACCTTTGAACTCATCAACTTCGGTAATAATATTAAGCATTTCAGGCGTAATATGGATATTTTTTAGGTCAATCATTTATCATCTCCGATAATATTTAATGTTCTTTAATTATCTTTTATTTTCTTTAATATTATCTAATTTTACCGAATTGTCAATAATTTTTACCTAATATTACCTGATTTTATTATTCCATTTTAGATTTTCCCGTGCAGTTTTAATCGCAGAACTGACATATTTCAGCAAAGATTTTTGAATGGCTTTAAGCACTGATTCAAGAAAAAAATACCCATTTAGTGAGGTTTTTATCGCCTTGAAGAGTCACTTGAATAACCTGCTGATAATTTGATAATAATGCTATTGTGTTTTTATTTTATGAGGTAATATGCTTGTATAACTTATTAAATAGGAGCAAATATGTCGTCTTTTATACAATTTTTAAAACTACTTATATCCGGAAATACATTAAAAGGAATTAGGTTTAGAACTAACTTATCCATTATTATAGCTTTCTCCGTACTTATAATAGAAATTGTAATATATTCCGTTTATTGGGATTCTATCCCTAATATGATAAAGTATGATTATGATTTTAATGGCATACCTAATAATGTTTGCGATAAGAAATGGATATGGTATAATATTCTTTTACAAATATTTATTTGCGCTTTTGTGTTTATAATAAAATATTTTTCATACAAAATGAAAAGTATTCGTAATATTGTTTATGATGAAAAAAATAACCTAATTCCGATTATAGATAAACGATTTTCTATGTTTGCGTGGGAAACAGCGATGCTGTTTGTGACAACTGAACAAGGTTATATTTTCGCGCTTACTGATATTATAGATAATCGTATGTGTGATGATATTGTAACAATGATATTTTTATTTTGGCAAACCGTACTTATTATTGAATTTCGTTCAGATTTAAGAATACTGAAAAATAACAGCGAGAGTTTTTAAAGCATCAAAGAGAGCATAACAAGATATATTGTTATGCTCTCAAATAGATATTTACCCAATATTTTAGTATTGATTACAATAAATTGAATAGCTTTCCGGTGCATAAATACCCATAGTCAAGCCACCCATCAAGGAATCAAACAATGTCCAATGAGATTCTATAGCGTTAATACCCGTTGTTCGGCAGACATTTGTCAGATTATAGTTTTTTTCTTGCATCATTCCCCACAGGAAGAAATGACTTCTTCCTTCGTATGATGGAGAAGTTTCCTTATTCTGTTGTTGGTCCATATTAAAACGGATAATGTGGTCACTGGTGCAAGCAGATAGCGTTAAAGCAAGCCCGATACAAATTAAAAATTTTTTCATGTGCTGTCCCCTTATAAAAGTTCAAGTACAGAGGTAAGGCTATTTTCCTAAGTGCTTGATTAAGAATTTTATATTCTCTTTTAGTTATTAACATTTAAAGCTTTATAATAAATATCATCTGCTGTCAACAGTCTTTATATAATCAAACAACAGTAAAAAACAGATTTACCGACGACACTGTAAAAATGACAGTAAAAATCAGCAGATAGCCTCATATATCCAGACACACATAATTATTTTTCATTATGCGTTGCTTGCCATTCAAACCATTTGGCTATTTTAACAAAGCGAAAATACGCCAAATTGACTGAAGCTATAAAACCCCAGCGCCCGTTTAAAAATTGACGTTTGATAATATAATAGCAGAAAAACTGCCTAAAAAATTCCGTAATCAACCGAAAACGCGTATAATGTTTGCCCTCCGACAGTGCTGTTTCCAATACTTGATTTGTAAAATTATTCAGCTTGCCGATTTGGTTGGCAATCGACAAATAAGAGTAGTGATGCACTATCCCCTTCAACTGCCCAATACGCACATCTTCTGTCAGGGCAATACGGTCTTTTGTCAGTAAATCCGGATACATAGTTGCATAATCTTTATGATACAGACGTTCCAAATTATACATTTTGGTAAACGGACGCGGTTTTTTAAACCCCGGAAACATATCTCCGATGCGAAGTTTATAGACAACATAAAGCGGGTCTTTTTTGACCTCGTTAATTTCGGCAATCAATTCATCGGACAATACTTCATCCGAATCTATCATCAACAACCAATCATATTTACATTGATTTTGAGCAAAGTTTTTTTGATTGGCATAACTCACCCAATCATGATGCATAAAACGCACTTTAGAATGATTGCGGGCAATTTCTTCGGTTTTATCGGTACTCCCGCTGTCAACAACAACAATTTCGTCAGCAACCTGTTCCAAAGCGTCCAAGGTTTTGCCCAGCCGCTTTTCTTCATTTAAGGTAATTACATAAGCAGATATCTTTACCATATACCAAGTCTCCTATTGTGTGATGATACACATATTTTTATGGCTTGCAACAGAAAACAACAAAAAAATCCCAACCTTTTAGATTGGGATTTTTAGCTTTTGGTTCTATATTTAAAATTCGTTCAAAACTTCGGCGCTTTCTGCAGCTTTATCAATATTCACCATCGCAATTTTATTATAGCCGGCGTCAACGTGCACAACCTCACCCGTCACTGCGGCCCCTAAATCAGAAAGCAAGCTCAGAGCCATATTGCCGACTTGGGTTTGTGTCACATTGCATTGCAACGGTGCATTCAACTCATTCCAACGCAAAATAGTGCGAAAATCACCGATACCTGATGCGGCCAAAGTCTTAATCGGGCCGGCAGAAATCGCATTCACGCGCACACCTTGCTTGCCCATATCTGTTGCGGCGTAACGGACAGACGCTTCAAGAGCGGCTTTTGCCACACCCATAATATTATAATTCGGCAAAACGCGCTCAGCGCCCAAATAAGTCAGCGTTACAATTGAACCGCCTTCATTCATAATCGGCGATGCACAGCGGCAAGCCTCTAAAAACGAATAGCAAGAAATATGCATGGTATTCAAAAAGTTATCCAGCGTGGTATCAATCGTGCGGCCGCGTAGTTGGTCTTTGTCGGAAAAGGCTATCGCGTGCACCACAAAATCAATTTTGCCCCATTTTTCACCAAGTTCTTTAAAGCAATTTTCAACTGACGCACTATCTGTTACATCACACTTAATCAACAGTGGATTATTAAGCTGTTCAGCCAATGGTTTTACGCGCTTTTCAAGCATTTCATTCTGATACGAAATTGCAATCTGCGCACCGTGCTCATTAAGTGCCTGAGCTATTCCCCATGCAATAGACCGGTCATTAGCCAGTCCCATAATCAGACCTTTTTTACCAGCCATAAGTTGTTCTGCCATAGTTTTATCCTTTTTTTAAGTTATTTAGTTCTATATTAAGTTATGTTTGAGATATTTATACAGAATTTATCTTATTTGTAAATCTTTTTTTGAAAGTTGTGCGATGTTCAAAAGTTTTATATCGAAAAAACGGCGGCAAATCATCTGGTTGTTTGCAAAATATTTATTCAGCCGCGTGCAAGATGCAATGATTTTACGCTCAGCGGCGGCATTGAGTTATACCACCTTGTTGGCGGTTGTGCCGTTTATTGCGGTGATGTTGGCGGTATTTGCTTTTTTTCCGATATTTGGGGATATGCGCGTCCAAGTGCAAGATATGCTTATTCGTTACGTTATGCCGGATATGATTCAAAATGTGCAAAATTATGTAACAGAATTTATCGGGGCGGCCGGAAAACTGACAACTTTCGGCTTATTAGGTATTGCGCTGACGGCGGTGTTTATGCTCTCCACCATTGAAGATAGTTTCAATTTTATTTTCCAGATTAAGCGGCGGCGTAAAATCACAACTAAGATTTACGGCTATGCTTTTATTATTATTGTTTGTCCGCTTCTTATCGGTTCGGCATTGTATCTCAAAGGCTATTTGTTTACTCTGCGTTATTTGAATCCGGAAAATATTATCGGCTATGGTTGGTTGGCAGAGTATATTTTGCCGCATTTACCGACCTTGTTTTGTCTGATGTTTGCTTATGTTTTGGTACCAAACAAAAATGTGGGGTACAAAAATGCACTTTATGGTGCATTATTTGCCTCAGCGGCTATGTTTATTTTGCGCATAGGTTTTGGTTATTTTTTGGCTCTGAATGTAACATATAAGACCATTTATGGAGCTTTAGCGGCTGTTCCGGTATTGTTGGTGTGGATGTATTTATGGTGGAATGTTGTGCTTTCCGGCGCGATTTTAACTGCGGCACTAGAAGATTTCAGCCACAAAAAAAGCCTCTGGCGCAAGATGGTCAGAGGCGAATAAATCAGCGCAACAACCTCACAAATAGGCAGTTGTGATTGCCTTATTTATCATTGATTTTCAAGAGCGGAATGCCGCAAAAATAGCATTTTGTGGTAATATTATTTGCCATTTTGCGGATTTTCCACACCGGAAGCCCGAGGATTTTATAAGTTTTGCGTCCGGCACGCTTTTTGTATGTAAATAGCGGGATAAAGTTAAACAGCTTATACGAAATGAGGGATTGAGGCTGAGTTTTTTTCAGTAACTTTTTATGATAATTTTTCGGAAGTTTATAATATTCCCCAGTATCGATGTTATAAGCAAGTTTAGGAAGGGTAATGAGTTTTCCTAATTTCAAATCTTCAATTTCAGGTTCAAATTTTCCGGTACCGCTCATTGATGTAAAGGTCATTTCTCCGAAGTAAATTTTATCATTAACATCATAAAAATCGACACGAACTAACGCAAATCCTTCTGACATTTTTTCGGCAAGCCGAATCATTTTTTCTAAGTTATGCGGCTTTTCAACATCTGTTTCCAATCTTGGCCATTTTACGGTTATATTCAGTTCGTTCCAATTTGTATCATATATCTTGCGTTTGTGGTTAGGTGTACCGCTAAATATGTCCAACCAAATTTGTTTAACTTTGCCGTTAAAACAAAAGAATCTGTAATCATAAAGTGCATCACCGATTTCATCCATATATTTTTCAATCACAATTTTCGGTTGAATATCGCGGTAATGTAGTTCCATGCTATGAAATGCAAAGTTATCTTGCATCCACATATCGATTTTTTGTTTAGCCTCTGCTAAGTCAAGAGAGGATTTATCTTTGACAATAATATTATATCCGCTGCCGTGATTGCATTTTATGACAAATTGATTAGGCAATTTATCAAAATCAATATCTTCAAACCGGTCATAAACGCCTAAAAGCGGAATCAGATATTCTTCTCCGATTTTTTCCTTCACCCACTCGCGCACTAAATATTTGTCTGCCAAACGTGTTTTGAGCGGTGTCGAATCATAAAGCTTCAACCACTGAATTTTTTCGTTGAATGTGCGTGGGTTATCAAGATTCAATGGTTTTTTGTGTACATTTTTATACCATCTCACCAATTTATCAGCTAAGTTGTTACGCATGTTTTCAAACATTTTCTCGCATAATTTTTTATTGCTTTCGTTATCTTGTACAAAATACGGTTGTAATTGCTGTTCATAGGCCTTATATAGATTATTCAGGTGCTGATAAAAAATTTTGTTACGGCATCCGTCATTAATTTTACATAAGCCGACATCCTGCGTATTTGGCACATACTTAAGTTCATAGATATTGTTATCAACAACCTTAACTCTGTAGCCGTTTATCAAACTCATCAACCAAAACCATATATCATCACTGGTTGGCGCTAAAGACATAAATTTGTCTTCATTAAAAACCTCTTCGGTAAAACAGTGCGGTGGAAAAAGTGCACCTGCTCCGCCAGATAACTTATTATACGCACTCGGCAAACATAACTCCGGCATATATTTTTTATTGCTGTCAAGATATAAATTTCTTGACATGATTACAAACTTATTATCTCTGTTATACAATCTGGTGATTCGATGACAATGAATATATTGCGGATTTTTTGTATATGATTGATATAAGTATTTTAACCAATCTTTATCATAAAGTAAGTCATCATCGGCTGTTACAATAATTGCATCCGGATATTTTTTTAAGGCCGGTATGAGTTTTTTATATGATTTGATATCGTGACACCAATCAATAGTCAGCCCCTTTTCTCTTAAAGCTAACAGCGATGCCGGCAAATCTGCTTCTTTATTCGGAAATTGTTCTTCAGCCAACCATAAAATTATTCTATCGGCAACAACTGACTGCTCTAACAGTGTTTCTATGGTTTGACTAACCGTATCAATACGCGCCGGATGCGACGTGAGAGAAATGATAATATCTGGATTGTACAGTCTTTCTATTTGAGATTGACACCCCTTTGGTAAAAATTGTTTATTATTTAAAATCTGAAATTCAGGAATAATTGTATCACGAATAAATTTTTTAACATCTTGTTTAGCTAGCCTCGTATGCTTTATCGTCCAAAAAGCACTTGACATCAATGAGGTTAAAAATGTCTTCTTGTATTTGTTGAAGAGAGATTTATGTAACAGATAACTATAAATTCCCTTATATGCTTGATAGAAATTAAACGGATTTTTGTCTCTTGTGTTTTTCAAGGAAGATTGAAGATTATACCTGTAATATATAAAACTCTTATTTAAAATGGATATTCTTTGAGCGCAAGCCATAGCTGTCAAAGAAAAATAAACATCATTACATGCCGGTAAATTTTGATAATGTATGTTTTCATTCACAATAAACTCACGAGAAAACAACTTATTCCACGGCATAGGGTTACAAATAGTAAATAATTCTTCGTTTACATCTGCAGGATTAAATGTCATGGAAGGGCGTATTGAGTACCTCGGATTAATTCCTCTTATATCGCCAACTTCTTGAGTATCATTATTATAGTTTCTATATTGACATATCACGATTTGACTATTTTGGATTGTTGCGTATACATACATTTCCTCAAGCATATTCAGTTCAAAGAAGTCATCGGAATCGAGAAAGCTTAAGTATTCTCCCTTAGCTACGGCTAGACCGGCGTTGCGAGCGACTCCGGCATGCAAGTTCTCTTGTTTGATAACGGTAATGCGCTTGTCTTTTGCGGCATATTCTTGCAATATATTCAAAGAAGAATCGGTCGAGCCGTCGTCAACACAGATAATTTCAATCTCTCTCAGTGTCTGATTAACCACGCTGTCAAGGCACTGCCTCAGATATTGCTCCACATTATACACCGGAATAATCACTGATACTTTCGGCGCATAATCTATCTGATTTTGTACCACAATTTCTGCTTTAGTATCTGGCTCACCTTCTGCGTTTTGAACGGTGATTATTTTCTCGTCCGCAATCTCATTCTTTTTTTTCATTTCAACTTTCCTTTGCTTTATCACAAAAAAGCCGCTCAAAAAAAGCGACTGAAAGTTGGAAACAATGAATCAGTATTGTGCGACATATTAGCCATAACAGGCATATATCGCTCGAGCATATATATGTAGTTTTAAGACGGCGTATTTTGCCGCCTTCCAGTCATTATAAACAACCGAAAGACGTGCAAACTGAACGTCTTTTGCTTTTTTGATTCAGAGGTTTCCACACCCCAAACAGCTTTACTGTTCGGATACACCTATATACCAAAAAATCCCTATTGTCCAGAAATAAAATAAACTTTCTGCCGTGTTATTTTTATGAATTTTTATCAAATTGAAACATCCCACTCTTAGATTGCGCAAGTTTTTCATAATCTATCTTTGATTGCGATTTGACGAACTTATAATAATTTCGTTCCACGGTTTGGCGCGTTGTTTATATCGGCACCGGATGTAAGCGGTATTCTTTATCATTGTTATTATCATTAAAATATGTCATATTTTTCCTTTCATAAAGTTAAATGGAGTTGATTTAAAATTCGACAGCCGCACGCAAAAACGCACGGCCGCCGGTTTGGTATTTTCAATCTTGCATTTTATTTGCCGTTAAGCCTACTCAACGTATTCATCATATTATTCCAGCCGGATTGCTGTGCCGCTTCCCGACGTGCAGCAATGCCCTGTTGCGTGTTATACAAATTTGCCCGATTGGCATAACCGGAAACAGAATTTTGCAACAATGACAGAATCTGGTCAATATAGCTTTGTTGAGCCGTATTGCCAAACTGCGCCGCATTGATACTGTCATTAAGAGATTGCGAATAAGCATTCTGTCCGTTCAGCACACCCTGATATGCCGCCTGATTAAGTGCCTCATTCTGCGCTTTTTGCAAATTCCCCATAGCGCGCTCATAAGCCTCACTGCCAACCGGTATGCCCTGATTGATAAGCCGCGTTTGCATATCTGCCGTTTGCTGCTGATATTGCGGCGTGAGTTGGTCCACATATGACTGATAAGTGGCATTTTGCGCCTGTTGCCGTGCCGCATCGGAATAATCCACCCCAAATTGATATGCCGGCAAACTGTTCAAATTTTGACTCATATTCAATGCCGCTGCAGTCATATTATTCAATGTATTGTCATAATTTGCCGTGTTATAATTTTGCAAGTAATTTGTATAATTATTTTCATAGCCGTAAGTTCCGGTAGAACCTGAGCCGAATATTTTGCCGATTGATTTACTCATTTATTTTCTCCTTTTCTAAAGTTTAACCATTTACACTCCTCTCGGAGCATTCCCAAAAAATAACAATCCTCGCCGTTTTCGGCATATTTGCGCAACAGCCCTTCTTCCATAAAACCGAGCCGCTTTACAAAATTTAAACTGCGTTGATTGCTTTTGCTGACCAAAATATTTATGCGTTTACAATCCATTTTTACAAATGCCGTATAAAAAACTTGGTGCAACATTGTACGGTTGCACCAGTGTTTATCGATAGAATAAACTGTCCACCAAACTTCGCGATGAGGTTGCAAATCGTGAAATATCAATCCGCCGATAAGCCTGCCGTTATAAAAAAATCCATAACTTAAATTCTGTTTACGCCAAACATTGACAAACCCCAGCCCACGGCATACCCATTCTGCCACCGCGTCGCTTACATCCTCAACAATCTGATAGCTCATAAAACACCGTTACCTGTTTGATAGCGAAGTGCCGTTTCGTACCATTCTATTGCGTTGCCGGAAGTTTTGGTTTTAAATACCAGTCCTACCTTGTAACCTGTTGCCGAATTGGCTATCCACTGACTGCGCAAAGCTGATTTTTCAGAGTTTCCCCATATAGTGCCAATACTGATATTTGTTGCTGACCATTTTACGGTATTCCACAAAGTTTGTCCGCTATAACCGATACTTTCTTCAGAGGCAAAATCTTGTCTTTCCATATCCATATTGGTATAAATCACTAAATTATACGGAGAAACAGACTTGGTACGCGGATTTAAAAGCAATATGCGCTTAATATTATCAGTCCCCAAATTGCTATACGCCTGTTCCACAACACCTTCTATCGGCGCTCCGTCATCAGAATAGCCTTCATCAAATAAATATACACCTTTATCTGATGCAAAATATAAGCGCCTATCAAATTGAGCCCAACAGTTTGCTCTAATTCCCGTAAAACGACACCAAGCACCGCTATTAAGGTTAATAACATGCTGTTCAAAATTATTGGCAACCGGCACATTAAACAACGCAAATCCGCCACGGCTGTATATAATTGCTTGCCAGCCGATATATGTGGCATAACGTTTGGTTCGCTCAAGAACTAAACCCCGTATTGTATCACTAAATGCAACTTGCGCTAAATTGGTTTTATCTAACGGTAATGATTTTGAAAGCGGTAAATATCCGTCTTCGGTTATTGCGACCACATCGCCTTGATATTGCGTCAAACACTGCCAACCAAGCGGACGGCTTATCTTATATGAACCGCGCAATTTCCAATCATCGGCATCATTGATATCTGAGCCGGAATAGACCAAGACTTCACCTTCCGAAGTAACGAAAACCGTCAAGTCATCTATCCCCTGCCCGCCATCTTGAGTCCAAGCTGCAACTGCAACCAAATATCCTCCAAAACGACAAACTTGAGTTAAATCAAAACAATTTAAAACTCCTGAAATATTGCCGGCTACTTGCGGATACCAGACTTTAAGTGAATCTTTTTCCACAAACCATAGGCGCTGTTTAGCAACACTGACATTTGCTATTCGCTTGGCATCAAGTCCGTTTGCTGAAAATCCCCAATCAGTCAACGTTTCTTGCTCATCGAAGCTGTAAACTTTCGGAATATCTCTGCCATTTACCATATACAAGCGATTTTTGTATTGCGCCGTACGGAAATTATCATCCGAAATTCCGTTTTCTGCCACAACATAAACATTATTTTGCGAAGAAATATTCCATATTTTATGATTTGCTACTGCTAAAAACTGCTCTCCCGTAGCACTGTTACACACCGCCAATGTGCTAACTTTTGTATCATTTAAAGCATATCTGATATAGCCTTTGCGCAAACAAACTTTGGTATCTTGCGGCAAATAGTTATCCATAGTAATGGCGTATTCCTGAGCCATATCGGATATATTATCACGACAATTAAGTCCCTTAATCGGTGCCGGCAAAATGATACTGACTGATTTAACGGCACGATTTGATAATTTTAATGGCATTGATTTCTCCTTCCTCATTTAATTCCGGCTTAGCCAAGCTGATATTTTCAGTCAATCGTTCCGCTCCGTAGCGCTTTTTAAGTTCACGCAAATATTCATTGTATTCTTCGGCATAGTCCAAACCGTTTCTCTTTAGCCAACGCCATAAAATGTCGAGTTTGACAACATATTCATCAAAAATCGGCACATCCGTATTGGCGCTTAGAACATTTTTTTCTTCAAAAGTGTTGAAATCCCAAACAATATTATTGGAGCGATACTGAAAAACGATTTTTGTGCCACACGGTGGCTCATTTATAAAAACAAAGCAACCGTTTTGAAGCTTAAATTTAATATCTGCGGACACCGTACAGCAATATTTTTCTTTCATCCATTGTTGCGGAGTTACGGCACCGATAATTTTCTCGGTTGAATCTTTGATATATATTGTGTCAGCCAACAGACAATAAAAATCAGCCACAATTTCATTGATGCGATATTGTTTTTTGCCGGCAATGGTAACAAACCACGCCTCTTTAGTCAGCTCTTGCCAATCTCCGTAGCGTAGTAAGCTATCTAGCGAAGATTTGGCTATACTCAAAAAAATACGGTCTTGCTGACCGGCGACATTAAACAAATCGTTCGGACGTTTAACCGCTGCCAAGTCGGCGACCTCCTTGCAAATTTCCAAAATTGTTTTCATATTATCCTCCCTTTTTACGATTTTTTTGTTTTTCAAGCTGTTGCGTTAATAATTTTACTTTTTCCATAAGTTTTTCGATAGTTGCTTTATATTCTTCCTCTTTATGTGCAAATGCCGCAATCACATTGTTTTCTCGTGCTTTTTGTAAAAATAATTTTGCCAATCGCTGTTCATTTTGCAAACCCAAACTTTGTATTTTTTCGGCACTCAAATCTGCCAAATTCTCCACCGTAAAAACTCCTCTGTTGCGGCATGTTTCCAATTCTGCAGCCGATAAAAATGCAAATTGTTCCAGAGGCGTACCGGTGGCGGTTTGTTTTTTGGCCGCTTGGTATAATTCATATTCTCGCGGAAAACGCTTTATTTTTTCGGCGCTTGCCGGTTGATTAAACACTTCTGTGCTGTTGTCTTTAAGCCTGATTTCGACGTATGTCACATTTTTAAATATCGGCAAACCGTTTTTAGTGGTCTTATCGGTTTTGACTGCTTTATCATAAAATCGCGCTCTGACATTGCGCTCATCATTTAAATTGTCCGCCACCGGACGGAACAATGCAAAATCCATATCCATTTATTTTATCCTTTCCGCTATTGATACATAACAACGGAAAAAGGCGGAAAATACTCCGCCCTTTTCCTTTTATATTTTTGCTTTAACCGTCAATTATCCTTCTGTTGAGGCCGAGCTTGAACCAGTGTTAATCAAAACACCCTGCAATGCGGCATTGCTCATTGTAAGGTTTCCGGCCCAACCGATAATGCGATAAAGTGCATCTTGATTTACAGCCATTCTGTCTCCGCCGATAACTTTCATATCGCGGTCTTTATGAGTACGCAAATAAATGTAATCCGTATTTAAGAAATACATATAATTTGCCGGACAATTACCGCCTTGACCGCCGTCATAAATCACATCTGAACCCTTGAATTTGAGGCTGACAAAACCGCTGTCAGCAACTTTTGAATCACAAAAACGTTGCAAATCCATCAAAGTGGAATCATAAAGCGAATACAAATTGTCATCACACACAATCAAATCCGGACGGTCGCTACCGCGCGAGCATTTAAGGTAAAGTTCATTCATTTTTTGCAAAATGTTATCTTTGGTAATTGCTGCACTCAATACCTGATTGCGCCAAAATTCATTGCCGGTTTCTGCACGGTTAATACCACCAACGGTACCTGTTGTCGGGTCATCTGCCACCAAAAGCGCCAAACCGCCGATTTCTTTACCGGAAGAACCGGTACCGTCTCCGTAAACCGCTGCCGACATTTTTTTAATCAGCGTTTTTTCAGCATTGTCAACACGCTTTTCAAACAAATTCATAATCTGTTCTTCTCCACTGTTCATCAGTAATTCTTCACCGGAAATTGCTACCGGAACCGCGCACAATTTAAGGGCGTATTCCGCAGCTGTAAACAATTGTTTTTGCTGATAAGCTATGGTATCATAACCGGAATACCAAACCATATCACCTTCACCATATTCCAGCTCTTCCAAAATTTTGGTACCGCCGGAAATTTGTTTTAAGTTGCCCTTTTGTTTCAGCCGATTAAGTAATGCACTGTTTTTCGACATATTATCATGCAGCGTACCGCTGCGGTCTTCCAGAGTATGAGTCAATAAATCATTATATTTTAAAGACATATTTTTATCCTTTACTAAAAAATGTTAATCCACATATTTGGCCATATTTTTAGCGATAGTTTCTCGCAAAGTTAACTCTCGCTCGGGATTTTCAGCCTTACCCTTTACGGCAAAAACGGCCTTCTGAGATTTTTCTGCCGCTTTTGCCTCGGAATCGAACTGTTTTTTAATCAATTCCTTGCGAACGGTCGGATTAAGCCACAATGCATTTTGATATGCCGTTTCCATGTCAAAATCCGTACCGTTCTGTAACAAACCGCAAATTTCACGCTTTACTTGTTCAAAATAGGGATGTAACAAATTGCCGTCCCTGTCGGTTTGCCGACTAAATGCATTTAAAGTATTGTTAAAATTGCGATTTTGAGTTTCTTGAAGATAAGAAGTCAAATTGCGATAATCGCGCTCAAGTTGGCAAATACGCTCAACAATAATCGGCGGAATTGCCGTCTGTCGCTGACCGGCCGTATGGAGGTCTACGCCGTAAACAGAGGCAACAGCGCACAGCGTTTCTGTCGGGTTATTATCCATAGCCTCATCAAGCCACGCCAAACCTTGAAGCCACTGAGTAATGGTTTCGACACCTTTTTCTTTTAGGCGTCCGCGCCGATTGCCGAAAAGTGTTTCCAAAACACCATAGGCATCAAGTTTAGCGTTATATTCCGCAATTTTGTTCTTATATTCAATTTCGCGTCCGCATAAAAAATCCTGCCATTTTTGGGGCAGGTTTTTAAAATCGGACGCCAATTCTTCCGGATACTCCGGCGGTGTTATTTCAGCCACTTCTGCCGGAGCAGAACTTGCGGCGACAGTAGCCGTCTGAGTTTCGGTAGAATTTTCGTTTTCGGCATCGGGCAATAACCCGTGCGCCCTGAACTGACGTTCAATTACTTCTCTTAATTCTGTCATTTCCATATCATCCTTTTGTAATTGTATAAAAAATCGGCAAAAAGTTCTTCTTGCCGCTGTTTCTCGTTTTTTGCCCGAATATTATTGATATATTCCGGCGAATAGTCGCTCGCACGCGCCAAACCGCTTGTGCGTAAATACTTGTCAACATCGGCAACCGACGATGCGACAGATCCGTCCGGAAGAACAACATCTTCCGCGAATTGTTTTGAAATATATGTCATCATATCCTCACCAAGAATTGTTTTTATTATTGTGTGAAGCGGCATAAAACAGACTTTCTATACTGTTTTCCTTAAATCCGGCATATTTTGCCTCACCGCGGTCATACACCGGCTCAGCAAATGTCAAAGCCAAGGCATCAGCCATATCCGGAGAACGCCCTAAACGCTGCTTTATCTCGTCCTTTTCTTCAAGTTGCAAACGCCCGCGCGAATCATACTTTTTGTTGACAGCGCATAATTCGGCGCATAAACTTTCAATATTTGGTATTTGCACTGCCGGTTCCGAATTTAGCCATTGTCGCAGTTCGTCCCACATTTCGGCACGACGATTATGATAGCGGTCATCATTAAGCGCCTTAGAACCAAACATCACGGCGCGAACGATTTTTTTAAATCCGCGATCATTTAAAATATCAACCACGCCGCCACCGACGCCTCCGGCATCAATAAAAATCCTTGCCGGATGCAAATCACGAATATAATGCGTCGCCTGATTTGCCACCGCTACATTATCCAATCCCGCGAAACTCCTGAACTCTGAACATAATCTGCCACGCCTGAAACAGAACACGGTTTTATCATCACCGAATCTGGCTACATCAAGCCCGATAATCAGCGGAGATTGCGAGCTGATAAGCTGAGTTTGAGTTGCCGTATGTACCATTTTATAACCAATCAGCTTATGAGAGCCGGTACTTACCGGCGCACCAAGCCAAATATGCTCATAATCTTCGGGATTCTCCTGTCGGCATTTTTCTGCCAAATAGCGCATCTCTTCCGGACAAAACGGGTTGTCGGTATAATTTACTTTAACTACCAAAGTCCGTTCATCCGGATTTGCCGCCACCGCCTTCCATACCGCATCATTTTCTTCTTCTCTGTTCATAGAAATCCAAATTTCCGAACCGGCCTTACGAATTGTCGGGTCTAAAATCTCCCAACTTTTTTTGCTGATTTTCTGCGCTTCTTCCAGCCATACAATATCTATCCCTTCCAAAGATTTGATATTGCCGGAATTATGCTCTTGCAATCCTTTAAATATAAAAGTTGTACCGGTAATTTTATTGATAATTTGGGTTTCGGTTATTTTATAATCCGTCAGATTATAAAATGCGATTCGATCACAGAGCAGTTTATATACAGAATCTTTGATACTGTCTTGAATTTCCCGCATACAAGCTATCCGCAGTTTTTTCATCCGCCCCAAAAGCAACAAACTGTCGGCAAAGGCATAACTCTTGCCACCGGCTCTGCCTCCGTAGTAGAGTTTATACCTCTTCTTTTGCTTTATGAGCGGTGCAAATATTTTTGGAATTTTTGCTATTACTTTGTTCTTCATTGATAAAATCCACCAAAATGCCGGTTAAATTTTCATTGGTTAAATTATTTTCCTTATCTGCTTGCAAAGCAGCAATTTTACACTTCAGTTCTTCGGCCTTGAGAGCCAAACTGAGATTACTGTCATCAATCGCCATTTGCTGTAACTTATTTAACATTTCAAAACTTTCGGCAAACGAATACGCCGTTGCCGTTTTCTTTTTAGTCATTTTGCCTCCTGTTTTTATGATTTAGTTTTCCAATTCTTGCCGCAACTTATTAAGCCGCGCAAACCACTCCCAAAGGTTAGGAAATTCTTCAATGCTCAAACTTTCTACCTCGGTTGCCACTTTAGGACCAGCGTGAGGAAATTGCGGCAACGTAATATTTTCACAATTCGCCCCTTTGCATGAGTTCAATAAGCTCAGTGCGAGAAGCATTAGGACGAGCCTGAATTTTTGCTCTTTTTTGAGCCACATATTTGATTACCTCCACCTGATGTTCCACAATTTGCGTTTTGGCCTTACTTTTCCCATATAAATACCCGCCGTAAGCCGATAAAAATATGATACTTATTGCTAAAAACACCATTTTCACGGCAACAAGCTCCGTAATATATTGATAAACTCTGTTTTTAAGCACGCAACAAGCAATAAAAGAATAATTCCCCACGCCAGTGCATAGAGCTTTTTAGTGCGAGCAACCGTTAAAATCAACCAGCACCAAAATTGATAATTTTTCTTTTTAGCCATTTTATTCCTCCCGATAAAACAAATGATTACCAACTTCATAGCACGGAGATTTCTTTTGAGCCCAAACCGGTTTGATGTTGCGCGTGTGATAATGGGTTGCCCCATGTGTAAAATCCTTAAGTTCTCCGGAAAGTGCTCGTTTTGCCACCAACAAACATTCCTGAAACTGTTTATCTTGTGCCGTTACTTTCAAAACTTTAGATAAATTAGGGTCATTTTTGTTCCAGCAACTAAATTGAAATCGTTTTAAACACGTTTGCGCCACGCTCGGTACTTTCATACCATTCATCCAATTATAGCCGCAATACCATTTATGTGAGCGAAAGCGATTCATAATCACACAAGCAACTGCCTCCATTCCTTCTTGTCCTTCGCCTCTGGCTTCGCCATAAATGGTGCGTGCCAAAATATCCAAATCAGACATTTACCCCCTCCTTTTGGTTGTTTTTTTTAATTCATCGATAATCAAATCTCTCAAGCCGTCGATTTTGCTTTCCACGCGTAATATTGCCTCGTTTGTCGCGTAGTTTTTCGCTTCTTTTGCCACTTCAACCTTAAAATCCTCAAGGTCTTTGCGCACGCATCCCACGGCATAGAACAAATACCCGAATGCCGGAATGCAAAACACTTGTATAATCTGCACCCAATCCATCATTTGCCTCCATCGTTATAAGGATACCGTTCTTTAATCTCAGCGACTTTGGCATCACGCTCGGCTATCAATACCGCTATTTGCGCTTCAACTTCTGCCGTCATTGGTATTGTGTCACGTAAACGCTGTATATGTGCCGTGATACAGTCGACTTCCGCCGCATATGCCGCCGCCCGCATTTGTCTGATTTCTTCATCTGTCGGCGGTGTCGGCTCCGGCAATGCCACAACTTTATAATACTCGCCGTCATCTTCTATGGTATATTGTCCGTTTTGGTTGCACCATTCGGCTACTTCGGCATATTCATCAGCTTTTTCATCTGCATCAATCTTTAGTATTTTCCAATTTGTATAATTTGTCATTGTACTCACTCCTTAATATCCGATTGCTATCCACTGCCAATTGCGAGAGTTGCCATTGCTGGTAGCAATCGTAAACGTAGTCGCGCTGGTTCTGTTTACTGCTGCTATATCACCGGAATTCCCTGCATTTCGGCATATAACTACCGAATAACTGTTATTTGAACTGTATGCCTTTGGCAAAGTTACGGCAGTACCGCTTGAAGTGGCTGCATTTGTCCCCCATTGAATAATCAAACCGTTACCAAGTTGAAAATATCCGTTATCGCCTTTACTTTTGTTTACGGTTGTCACAATTGAATTAGTAACATCAGATGCCGGAGCTTCAGCATAAGCATTACCGCTTGCCGGATATTTAACTGATATGCCGGCACTATTTCTTGAACCACTTACAGGTTGAAATACATCCATACTAATTGATAACATACCGCTTTGAGTATAAGTTGTATATATCTGTCCGGTTTTATTTTCTTGAACTGTTCCGTTTTTATCATAAAATGCCAAGATTTGATACTTAGTACTACTAGGGTTTGTTCCTTTTGCTATTTCTGTTGATTGTAACTGTAAGCTGTGTTTTAACGTTGTACTATCGTTAAATGTCTTAGTACCTGATATAGTTTCATCACCTGTTTTATGGACAACGTTATTACCGACAGAATTTACCCAACCTGTTGTCGCTATTTGTGTGCCGCTCGTCGTCGTGGTATCGGTTGGAGTCGGTGCGTGTGTGTATGGGTTTCCTGTTATCGGATAATGTACATAAATTTCAGCGTAATCATTTGTACCTGCCGTGTTATTTTTGAATGCTCGTATAATACTGGTAACACCTCCGGTTGGATTAACAGATGTTCTAAATAAACCAAAAGCCGTATTATCACCGGACAAGGCCGTTGAATCCGTCATATATAAATTAAGATTTCGAGTGGCAGCAGGATTTGTACCTCTTGTAAAATCAAAGCACTTTAATGTATTACCATTAAGCGTTTGACTGGAATTAAAAGTTTTTGTTCCGCTGATGGTCTGCGTTGTATCAAGTGTAACATATTCAGCTAACATCTCCGGTTGCACTGCCGTAGTGCCAAGTGCCGCACCTGAACGGATTGTCGCCAAGTCGCTGATTGTGTCTTGCTTAGCGTTAAATTTTGCCTCGCCGGTTACCGTCAGATTACTCAAATCTTTGTTGGCGGCATCATTGGCTGCAATCTGAATTTGAGTAATTCCGACATCAACCGCCGCCGCAATTTCCGCCGCCCCCGCTTTAACGTAATTTATCGCTTGCCCGACATCTATCCGCGCACTTTCCCCGATTGCCACTTCAAGCGGAGCTTGCCCAATAACTGCGGCATCGAGATTGACAGCGGTCAAGGTTGCCGTCAACTCCGCGTTGTCAATGTTATATTCCATAATCAGCCCTCCGTGACAAATAAAAATGTCATACCTCGATGTGCGCTGTGCGTCACATCGTCAAGGTATCTTGTCTTTGGCGATTTATCGCCGCTTTGGTATCTTTTCATATCAGCCCTCCGTGACTTGCGGTGTAATCCTAAACGTTGCCACCTGATTGACATTCGCCGGAAAAATGGTGTTGACACTGCCGTCCGCTGTCGTTACCTGAATATCCGTCACATAATCGCCCACCGGAATATTTGTATTGCTCGGCTCAATCAATAAAGCCATTTTACCGTGTTCCGCATCAACCGCCGTGCCGCTGACTTCAAACATCACATTGTTGCTTTCTTTGTCGCGCACTTGCATCAACATTGTTGCACCGGTCAAATCCGCAGGCTGGCATTTGTCATGCATCGCCACATTGATAGCGAAACTATCGCCCTGACGCACTTCAATCACATTGTTATAAACTCGCCCTGTCATCGTATTCCTCCCTTTAGTTATGCTGTTCTGCGCCATACATTGACACGATACGCAGGCGGTTGAACCGTGGTCGACGCACCGTAAATGCTGTTTGATTTTGACGCATCAAAAGCGATTGTTTGTGAATTACCGCCGTCTGAACCGCCGCCGTTTTGCGAGGAACTATCACCGCTCACATTCGCGGTATATAATGCCCCGTTTTCGGTACCCGAGCCCCAGTTCATTAAGCATTGATGATTATATCGTCCTGTAATATTCGGCAATCCGGCGTTAATCGTGGTGTTACCGTTCGAGCCGTTGCCGCCCCATAAAGCGCGGTTTTGCCCGACAAGCGTCCACGTTGAACCGGCAATCAGCGTCGCCAGCGGACAACTGTTTTGCGTGCCGATATAAATTGAGCCAACCGGATAGAGTGCCGATAGTGTTTGGTCAATTTTGGATTGAATAAATGCGGTTAATGTGCTGTTGACTGCATCTAACTGCGCTTTATTCACCGCATCTGAGCTTGCAGTACCTCCTGCCACATTTTGAATGCGATAATTATTAAGATTCAAATTGCCGCTCATTGCCGCACGACCATCTCGCAACACACACATACTTAAACCTTGGGCAAAGTTGTCATCCTCCTCGTCGTGACGATCACTTGCAATTTCTACATTATTCAGGCGATCATTTTCCCATGAATGCACCCGATTAAAATTTCCTCTAGAATCATAAGACATTTTATTTTCCTTCCGTTTGAGATTGTTTTTCATTTATTTCCGCTAAGGTTTCGGCCTTTTTTAAATTTAATTCTTCACGTCGAATAGCGTTTTGTTCTTGTTTGATGGCAAAATCCTGATTATTCTTTTGTTTTTGCAGCTCTATCATCGGATTGTCAGGAGCAGAAATCGGTTTTTCCGGTTCATTCAACTCTTGTTCGATTTTGTTGAAAGCGGCATCCATAACAACATCAAACTGTCGCGCCCGCGGCATCGCCGCCACAGCACTCTCCAACATCTGGCGATATAACGGCAGCAGTGCCGGTTGTTGTGAAACAATACCGAATGCCTGTGATATAATTTGATGCACATTTTTCAAAACATTTATGGTTCGTTCTTCTTCCTGTTGCGGATTAAAACTGCCATCCGTTTCCAGATTTATGACCATACCGCGTAATTTATCCGATTTTAATAATTTGACGGCATTAACTGCCTTATCCATATCAGAGCATTCGTCCGGATTTAAGAATGAAAGTAAAAACTCCGGTGAAAATTGCTCACAAATGATTTCTGCCTTAATTTGCAACAAATCTTTCAAAAAACGTTGCATATCATTTTGGCGGTCTTGGTTGCGCAAAGTCCCAAAGTTGGTTTTTTGTGTTACCGCCGTAGCGGTTTCTTTGGCCTGCGATGCACCTCGCATAATATCGCTAACTCCGGTTACTTCATAAATTGAGTCAATCAAAGTCTGACGTCTGGTTGCCAATGCTGTCAAAGCCTCAATATATTGTTTAATTGGAGCAAAATCGATAATCCCGCCAATTCCACCGGCATCTTTGAGTTTTTCAAAATCAGACAAAGCAATAAGCGTTACATCTTTATCCAAAATATTTGCCAGTTCCGGAAAACTGTTGTCATAACAGCCGGAAACTTTTAGTGCTTGCATAGTAAGCCGCATTCTACTGTTAACTCCGTCCAATTCATCAAGCAAACTTTTAATTTCAACATAATCCGGAACCGGAATAATACCATCGTTAGTCAATGTTGCCATTATCGGTTTTGGACACGGAAAAAATCCGGTAAGATGTAACGTATCTTCATAAACATCCAAAAAATCCGATGGATATTCCGGACTGAAATAATAAATTGATTTGCTCGGTTTATCCCATATTTCGTACACGGTAATACGAGCCGAATCTCCGAATCTGCCGGCAACATATTCGGCAACAGCCGGCGCAAAATTGTCCGCCACTTCATTTAAGTCTAAACAGGTTTTGCGTGCTATCCAAGAAACATCTTCCCACACATCAACCTGCTGGGTATCGCACAAAAAAGACATAGGACTTACATAAACTGTGTCCACCTGCTCACGCTGCTTTAAAAAAGCACTGCCTACTTTATAAAAAGTCGGATTATATTGCTCCCACAAAATACCTGTTCCCGAAAGCAAAAAATCGTTACGCGCGTATTTCACTACGCTGTCAAAGTCGAACTGTTTCATATTCCAGTAAAGCGCACGTTCTAAAATTGTGGCGGCAAGATTTTCAACCTCGCCTGCTGTTTTGCGGCTGCGCACTACAAATACCGTTGGTTGCTTAAAATACAAAAACGGTTTAAGAGTTTCAATGGTCGCCCAGAAAATATTTTGTTTGTTGCGGCGCCGTGCGTTACGATAATATTCGCGGATTTCCGTTGTTAAGTCATAGTATTCGGCATATTTTTTTTCAGCAGCTTGAATTTTTTGTTGCCACTTATCGCGCAATGCCTTGCGACTGACCAAATTTTGTTCTGACATTTTTATCCTTTCAGTTTGTATGATGATTGTCGTTGATAATTCCCAACACACTTTTTTCCCGTACTACGACCAAATTTTTAATCGGCAAGGGAAGCTCGTCAAAAGCGTGAAAAATAATAACATCGCCCTTTTGCACCCCACAAACAGAGGGACCGATATCAATCACGGTTCCTTTATTTTGCGAGAATTCAGTGCTTGTCTGTAACAAGTTTTGCGGACATTCTTGCAACCGCACGATTATTCTATCCATAATCGCCTTATACATATTTACCTCCTTTTGATATGCTTTTGATTGATACAAAATTGTTGTACATCTGCTTGCTACAAAAAAAGAGACAGATTTTCCGTCTCTTGAAATCGTTTTTTTCTAATGACATTTTTCGATTCTAATAATTTTCTTATCATACAAGTTACCAAAAGTCAAGAACTTTTTTTATTTTTTTGCAAATAATATTTTAAAAGTCGCTCCAATCCCAGTACCAGTAGCATTTTAAGATGAAAAATATTGTTCTTATTTTTCAATTCTGAATCATATTTTTCCTTTTCATACATTATTTTCTTATCTTCAATACAAACTGTGTAAAGTACCGGCCAAAACTCATAAGGCACATATTTTATTGCCTTTAAGTATCTGTTTTTATAATATAAAGACCTTTCAATTCCGGAATCTCCAGTCGTAGGAATATTCGATTCGAAAAGTTTTATTGACTGTAAATGATTATAATTACCCAAATAATAATCCCGCGCCAGAATTTCTCCGGCTTTTTTGCGTTGTTTGGCCGAAAAAGGGCTGCCTTCCAATTCTAAAACACCTTGTTCATAATAGCGTTCCAACACCGTTTTTCTCCGTAGTTTTCCTTTTTCATCCACCAAATATCCTAATTTTTTTAACTGAAATATAGTTTGACTTTCTTGCATAATTTTTCTCCTTTATTTTATAAATATAAGAAAAATCTTCTTATAGTCAATAGGAAAAATATCGTTTTACATTATAAGATATATATTATATAATGACTTTGATTCGAACTTTATTGAGGTAAACAATGGAAAACACTGAAGAAATTCGCAAAAAAATCTCTCGGCTGATTTTAGAGCGAGGATTAAATTATGCACAGGTGTCGTTAGCTATAGGTAAAAACATCGCTTACATTCAACAGTTTATTAAAAACGGCTCGCCGCGCCGTCTGGGTGAAGTAGAACGCCATAAACTGGCGGCTATACTCAATGTTGATGAACAAGAATTGACAGATTTATCACTGAACAACCCAATTTCAACCTCTGCCTTAAATCCGGAAATCTTAAGTACGGTTATCGAAAATATTGAGCTTTGGCTGTCTGAACGTGCTATTACTCTATCTCCTCACGATAAAGCCGAGCTTATTAAACTGATATATATGAAAGTAAGTTCGGATTCGGTTAGTGTGGCAGCCGGTAAAGTTAAAGACTTCATAGGAGTTTACAATGAATTGCGTAAAGCTAATTGATGAGATTTTTGAGATTAAATTATGAATATAGACGCACAGATCAGAAACATTCTGACTAAAAGTTTTCCGGTTAATGATAATAAACCGGAAGTAACGCAAACAAAAGAACAAACAATTGCATTGCCTGTCAACAACGGAATTTATGTTGTCGGCAACAACAACATAGTTATCCATACGAGTCTATTACTGTTGGCATCTATTATGTTTTGCTTAGGTTCGATAATATTGTTGCAACACTGATTACATAAAAGAATATGGGTCGATATCCACTTCTACACGCACTGTTGATGGTACACGTACCATTTTGAGCCATTCGGTTAAGACATTCTGAATGTTGATATTGCGTCTGGTTTTCAACATCAAGCGGTAGCGGTATTTATCTCGTAACATAAACAGTGGGGCCGGAGCCGGACCAAGTGCAAATATGTTTTCCGTATTAGGTGCTGTTCTCCCAAAAGCAGCAGCTACTGCGGCTGTTTGTTGCTGATTTGCGCCGGAAATTATTATGGCGGCCAATTTTCCATACGGCGGATAATGTAACATTTGCCGGCTTTCTTTTTCATAATCCGTAAATAACGCACGATTATTCTCAAGCAACGCTCTGATTACATTATTTTCCGGATGCAAGGTTTGCACATAAACAACACCTTTTTTATCTCCTCTGCCGGCGCGTCCGGATACTTGCGACAGCAGCTGATACGTCTGCTCGGCTGCCCGCAAATCGCTACTCATCAATCCTAAATCTGCGTCCACAATTCCCACCAATGTCAAATCCGGAAAATGGTGTCCTTTGGCAATTATTTGCGTTCCGATTAAAATATCGATTTCTTTTCGCTCCATTTTGCCGATAATTTTTGACACTGCAGTAAACGAAGTTACATTATCACTTGAGAGCATTTCGACTTTTGCTGCCGGAAAACGCATACATACCTCTTCTGCCACTCGTTCGACTCCCGGACCGCACGCAGTCAATCCTTCTGCTGAACCACAATGCGGACAAACCTCCGGAATATCATCAAAATATCCGCAATGATGGCACATCAGTTTATGAGAGTTTTTATGCTCAGTCAGCCATGCGCTACAACTAGGGCATTGAATTTTATGCCCGCAATCACGGCAAATCATCAGAGGCGCATAGCCTCGGCGATTCAGAAATAACACAGATTGTTCACCGCGTGTTAAATTGTCCTCCAATCCCTTAACCAAAGTCGGTGTCAACCACGAAACACCCCATTCTCCTTTTTGCGGCTTATCTTTTTTGATGTCAACAATTTTAATTTCCGGTAGCAACGCATTAGCATAACGACTTTTAAGGCTGACACAATCATATTTTCCTTCTTCTACATTTACCATTGTTTCAAGAGATGGGGTTGCTGTTGAAAGAATAACCGGAAAATGTTCAATCTTAGCACGAACCACCGCCATATCTCGCCCTTGATAATTCACCGCATCTTCTTGTTTGAAAGAATGGTCGTGACTTTCATCTATAACTATCAATCCAAGTTTGGTATATGGTAAAAACAATGCCGAACGCGCACCGACAATTACTTTAACTCGTCCTTCAATAATCGCCTTCCAAGTATCGGTACGTTCTTTAAGACTCAGTCCAGAATGCCAGCACGCCGGACGCACGCCAAACCTTTTTTGAAAACGGCTAAGCCATTGCGCTGTAAGAGAAATTTCCGGCACTAAAATCAAAACCTGCGTATTTTGTTCCAATGCCGCGGCTACAGCCTCAAAATAAACCTCTGTTTTACCTGAGCCAGTAATACCATCCAATAATGTTACCGAAAAACCG
>DEST01000073.1 GCA_002361365.1 Alphaproteobacteria bacterium UBA3307 | reverse complement strand
TCGGCAAGCCCAAGAATGACAGAAAAAAGAGATTCTCGGTTCGCTACCGCGCCCAAGAATGACAGCCTTTTTTACCGCCGCTAATAACACCAACAAAATAACAAACAACGCCACTCTGAAATCTTTTTCAGAATGGCGTGTATATTTTCAATAAAGTAAAATCGTCTTATTCAAAGCGATGCGGCATTTGCGTTGCCTCTTTCATCTGTTCCACAAATGCCTCAAGCGACATAGTTTCTTGTTTTTCGCTGCCCAAGCGACGAATCGTTACGCTGCGATTCTCTTTTTCTTTGGCGCCGACAACTACGATTACCGGAACTTTAGCCAGAGAGTGTTCGCGCACTTTGTAATTGATTTTTTCGTTGCGCAAATCGGTTTCCGCCTTTATGCCGTACTTATCGAGTTCTGCTTTGATTTCCTCGGCATAGCCGTCAAATTCGCTGACAATCGGCGCGACCACTACCGGCAACGGCGACAGCCACAGCGGCAATTTTCCGGCATGCTGCTCAATCAAAATACCCAAAAAGCGTTCGATTGAACCGAACAAGGCGCGGTGCAGCATCACCGGACGATGCTTTTCGCCGTCTTCTCCGATGTAAGAAATATCGAATCTTTCCGGTAAATTCATATCTACCTGAATCGTACCGCATTGCCATTCACGCCCGATGGCATCCTTCAAAATAAACTCGAGTTTCGGACCGTAGAAAGCGCCTTCGCCCGGATTGATTTCGTATGCATAACCGTGTTTTTCCAATGCGTGAGCCAGCGAATTTTCGCACAAATCCCAGATTTCATCACTGCCGATACGGTAAATGCTGTCCGGACGGGTAGAAAGATAGATTTTTACACTGTCGAATCCGAAATCTTTATAAATATCGAAAATCAACTTCATGGTGTTGATGCATTCCTCTTCCATTTGCTCCGGCGTGCAGAAAATATGTGCATCATCTTGCGTAAATTCACGCACACGCATCAAACCCATCAAAGCGCCGGACGCTTCATAGCGGTTAACTTTGCCGAATTCTGCCATTCTGAGAGGCAAATCGCGATAGGATTTGATTCCCTGTTTATAAACAAGCAAACCTCCCGGACAGTTCATTGGTTTGACGCAGAACATACTGCCGTCTTCCATTTCTCCGGAATAGTTATGTGCGCCGTATTTGTCCCAATGGCCGGAAGTTTCCCACAGAACACGGTTCATTACGCGCGGCGTTTCAATTTCAATATAGCCGTTGTGCTCTTGGCGATTGCGCATATATTCAATCAATTTGCGATATACGCGGAAACCTTTATCGTGCCAGAAAACGGCACCCGGAGCATATTCCGGTTCAAAGTGGAACAAATCCATTTCTTTGCCGAGTTTGCGGTGGTCACGTTTAGCTGCCTCTTCCATCATGGTGATATAAGCATCCAAATCCTTTTTGCTTGCCCAAGCGGTTGCGTACAAACGTTGCAGCATTTCGTTATTGGAATCACCGCGCCAATATGCACCGGCAACCTTCATCAGCTTGAACGCATCTCCGACTTTGGCGGTTGACGGAACGTGCGGACCGCGGCACAAATCGGTATAATTGCCTTGACGATAAAGAGTGATGATTTCATCTTCCGGTAAATCTTCTATAATTTCAACTTTATAATTCTCGCCTTTATCCTTAAAAAATTTGATTGCTTCATTACGCGGCATAACGATTCGCTCGATTTTTTCGTCGCGCTTAACAATTTCGTGCATTTTAGCTTCGATTTTTGCAAAATCTTCTACTGTAAACGGTTCTTTGCGTGCAAAATCATAATAGAAGCCGTTTTCAATAGCCGGACCGATGGTAACCTGAGTATCCGGCCAGATTTCCTGTACGGCTTCGGCCATAATATGAGCGCAAGAGTGTCTTAAAATGTGTAAACCGTCTTTATCTTTGGCGGTGATAATAGTGAGTGTAGAATCGGTAGTTATAGGGGTGTTTAAATCTTGTAATTTGTCGTCAATTTTGACTGCCAACGCGGCTTTAGCCAAGCCGGAACTGATTTTTTGTGCTATTTCTAAGCCGGAAATACCGTCTTTTTCTTCTAAAATACTGCCATCAGGCAATTTAATTTTAACCATTTTTATCCACCTTTTCACTATTAGTTATTAATTTTGCAGGCTCATGAGTTCTTCATAAACCTTGATTGTTTTATCACACATAATTTGTTTTGTAAAATGTTCTTTTACATTTTTTATCGCCGCTGTACCGATTTTTTCTTTTTCCTCGGTAGAAAGCGTCAATCCCCATTTGAGCGCCGCCGCCAAATCATCAGCATTACCGCTTTTAAACAGCTTACCGGTAACTCCGTCAATAACCGTTTCTTTAGAGCCGCCGATATTTGAAGCAATTACCACTCTCCCCATAGCCTGCCCCTCAATAGCGATTCGCCCGAACGCTTCCGGCTCAATGGACGTTGAAAGCACTATATCAGAAACCATCATAGCCGCCGGAACATCTGAAACATGACGGATAAACGCAAATCTATCCGACATACCGTATTTTTCGAGCATTGCACGCAATTCTTCGGTATATTTGACTCGCCCTTGGTCATCACCGATAAGTAAACAGAAAAAGTCCTCATCTTTTATTTTATTCAACGCTTCAATCAAAAGCTTTTGCCCTTTCCAATTGGTCAAACGTCCGATAAGCGTTACCAACGGCTTGTCTTCCGGAATGTTATTCTCTTCCAAAAATTTAATAATTCGCTCCGCTGTCATATTTTCTACATCAAAATTATCCATATTGACACAACGTGCAATCAACCGAATTTTACCCTCATTGGTACCGTAATTTTTGATAATATGTTCTTTGATATGATTGGAAATAGCAATCACTCGTTCTCCATAAGTCATCACGCGGTTATAGAATTTTTTGATACCACGAGGTCCTAAGCCGTAAGTGCCATGAAATGTAGTCATAAAGTGCACGCCGCATTTTTTTGCCGCCCAATAAGCACTCCACGCCGGTGCCCGCGAACGAGCGTGTACAATCGTAATGCCGTTTTCTTTAATAATTTTTTCAAGTCTTTTGGCATTCAGCAACATTTTAAAAATATTTTTAGTTTTAAGCGGCAGCGCAAAGTGTTTAACTTTTATTCGATCCAACTGATATTGCATACGTCCGCCTTCCGACGCCACATAATTTTCAATGCCGCGTTTCTGTAATTCAGACGCAATCTCAATTGTGCCTAATTCAACTCCGCCTTGATTTAATTCCGGCAACACCTGTAATATCACCGGTTTTTGCTTATTTTCTGCCATTTATACCTCTGTAAATGTTTAAATCTGACGTATTTTATACATTTATTCCGTTATTTTCAAAAAATTACAATGTTTTATACACAGTCACTTTACACACAAAACATTTAACATTGCGCTATACTGGCGTATCATTCTTTATTTAAACACATTTTTGGCTTATTTTCAAAAACGGCACACCTAAAATATAGTATTTTGTTGTTATGCCGTTTTCCATCTTGCGTTTTTTCAGCAACGGCAACCCGCAAATTTTCCATACTGTTTTACCGCCAAGTATGTCTTTAGTATACAGCGGAATAAAAAACAGCAGTTTTACCTTATAAGTACGCTTCACCATCGATTTTTGTTTTATTTCCTCATACTTATCAGAATAAAACAAATCATTAAATAATTTTGGAGAAAGCCGTTTTTCAGCCAAATCACGCAAAATTTTTATTTTTCCTTTAGTTTCCCAACACAAACAATCATACACGGCAAAAAACATTCTTTCATAAAATTTATCATATATTTCAAGTTTTTTTAATTTATCTTCCAGAGCCGCCACTGCATAAATAAAATCTTCATTCTGCCCAAACCGCGCTGTTGAAAGCTGTGTTCCGGAGTTCCATCGGTAGTGCACAAACGGCGTACTTATAAAACTTATTTTTTCCGCAACCGCCACTGCCGCATACATACACGTCAAATCATTACATTTTTTTAAGTTTTCAAATTGCAAATTATAGGTGGAAAATAGGCGATGACTTATCAATTTGCTCCACGGTGTGGAATAACATTGCTTAAATATGCTGTATTCATATTGTTCCGGACAAAGCGGAGAATTTTGCGCCAAGTGCGCAGACGGAATTTTTTTTGCAACATCTTTTTTCTGTTTTTGATTATATACCCAATATCCGCAAACTACAATATCTGCTTTATCTTCTGTTGCCTTTTTATGCATATTTTCAAGCATTTCCGGCTCAAAAAAATCATCTGCATCCAAAAAAATCAGATATTTGCCTTTTGCTTGTTTCAATCCGGTATTGCGAGCCGCTCCGGCATTTTGATTTTTTTGAGATATAACCAGCAACCGCTTATCCTTTTTTTGATAAGCTTTCAACAACTTAAGAGATTCATCCGTCGAACCGTCATCCACAC
>DEST01000119.1 GCA_002361365.1 Alphaproteobacteria bacterium UBA3307 | reverse complement strand
GCTTCTTGCACCACCAACTGCTTGGCACCGATTGCTAAGGTCTTAAATGATGTGTTCGGTATTAAAGAAGGTTTGATGACCACGGTCCACTCCACAACCGCAACGCAAAAAACTGTTGATGGTCCGTCAGCTAAAGATTGGCGCGGCGGCAGGGCTGCCAGCGGAAACATTATTCCGTCTTCTACCGGTGCGGCTAAGGCTGTGGGTAAGGTGATTCCTTCTTTGAACGGAAAATTGACCGGTATGTCTATGCGTGTTCCGACCTTAGACGTTTCTGTTGTTGACTTAACTGCAAACCTTATTAAGCCTGCAACTTATGAAGAAATTTGTGCGGCAATGAAAAAGGCTTCAGAAGGCGAATTGAAGGGTATTCTTGGATATACCGAAGATGCCGTTGTTTCGTCCGATTTCTTGGGCGATGCTCATACATCTATTTTTGATGCCAAAGCCGGTATTCAGTTGACCGATACGTTTGTGAAGGTTATTAGTTGGTATGATAATGAGTGGGGTTATTCCAACAAAGTATTGGATTTAATTGCCCATATGGCTAAAGTCAACGGATAATATTTATACCGTCATTCTGAGCGTTAGTAAAGAATCCAGAAAAGGAATTTTCGGGCTCAGGATGGCGGTTTTTTATATAAAAAGGAAAAATATATGCAAGAATACAGAACAATAGAAGATTTAGGCAATTTGAACGGCAAGGTCGTTATGTTGCGTGCCGATTTGAATGTGCCGATGGACGAGAATTTTCACGTTACCAATACCGCGCGTATTGACCGTACAGTTCCGACGATTAAAACTTTGATGCAAAAAGGTGCTAAAGTTGTGGTTATTTCGCACTTTGGACGCCCTGAAGGTAAGGGAGATATCAAAAATTCACTGCGTTATGTAGCTCCGGAATTGGAAAAAGCTCTCGGCAATAAGGTCGTTTTCGTAGATGATTGTATTGGAGAAGTTGTTGAAAACGCTGTTAAAAATATGAAAGCAGATGAAGTTTTGCTTCTGGAAAATCTGCGCTATTACGGTGAAGAAAAGAAAGGCGACGCAACATGGGCCAAAGAATTGGTTAAGCCGGCAGATGCGTATGTTTCCGACGCTTTTTCAACGGCGCACCGTGCTCACGCCTCTATGGTGGCGGCGCCGGAATTGCTGCCGTCTGCCATGGGTTTGCTGATGGCGGAAGAAGTTGCGGCTCTGACTTCCGGATTGAATAGTCCAAAGCGTCCGCTGATGGCTGTGGTCGGCGGCTCCAAAGTTTCTACTAAGTTGGATTTGCTGAATAATCTTGTTAAAAAGGTGGATAAATTAGTAATCTCCGGTGGTATGGCTCATACGTTTTTGAAGGTGTTGGGCGCAAATGGTATCAATGAAGAAAATTCACTGGTGCAAATGGATATGCTTGATACGGCCAAAGAAATTCTGAACACGGCAAAAGCTCATGGTTGTGAAGTAATCTTGCCGGAAGATTTGGTAATTGCGGAAGAATTTGCTGCCAATGCGCCGCATAAAACAGTGGATATTAACAACATTCCGGCCACAGGTACCTTACTTGATGTCGGGGCAAAAACTATTGTAAAAATCAACGAAAAATTAGATGAGTGCAAGACCTTGGTCTGGAATGGTCCGCTCGGTGCGTTTGAGCTTAAACCGTTTGACACGGCAACCAATTTGGTTGCTCAGCATGCGGCAGAGTTGACACAAGCCGGCAAACTTACTTCGGTTGCCGGTGGCGGCGATACAGTATCGGCTTTGGCTAATGCCGGTGTCGCTGATAAATTCAGCTATATTTCGACAGCCGGCGGTGCATTTCTTGAGTGGATGGAAGGGAAGGAACTTCCCGGCGTTGCTATCTTTAAAAAATCCGTATAATAGGTAACTAATCGGGAGATTTTCCTCGTGTAGTAATTTTCTACACGTCGTCAAAATCTCCCTTCTTATTTACCGCATTCTCCGGATTTTCCTCGTGTAGTAATTTTCTATACGTCGTCAAAGTCTCCCTTCTTGTTTACCGCATTCTCCGGATTTTTTTGCCGATTATTTATGTTCTCCAAATAAGCTGTGTTCTTATATTGCTCTGATTGTGTATATGAAATTCAAATAATGTTATTTAGTTTAATTGTTGATTGGCCTATATACTTTAATATATTGTTTAAAAGTGTTGAAAATACTTGATTTTTTCAGGGAAGAAGGTAAGCTCTTGTAAACTTTTTATGGGAGAGCGTAATGCAAAAAAGAATAGTTTATTTAGACTGGCTGCGGATATTTTCAATATTTTCCGTTATTACCCTTCATGTGGCAGCACAAAATTGGTATAGAACGGATGTTAACGGTTTTGAATGGCAAACATTTAATTTTTATGACAGCATTGTGCGATGGGCGGTTCCGGTTTTTGTGATGATTAGCGGTTGTTTGTTTTTGAATCGCGAAATTGAGATTAAAGAAGTTTATCATAAATATGTTCGTCGTTTGGTAATTGCATTTTTTGTGTGGAGTATTTTTTATGCATGTTTTGACAGTAAGAATATTTTAACTTTTGTTGCCAATATGTTTCACGGAAAATATCATATGTGGTTTATTCCCATGATTATCGGGTTATATATGGCCTTGCCTATAGTGAAACTTATTATTCAAAAACCGAATATTATGAAATATTTTCTGAGTTTGTCCTTTGTTTTTGTATTTTTATTGCCTACAATATCGAAACTGATACATGATTTCGGCGGACGTGATGCAATCATAATTATGGATGCGTTGAATAAATCTTTACAATCAATGAAATTGCAGATTGTTTTCGGTTTTATCGGATATTTTATGCTGGGGTATTATCTTAATTCTATTGAAATTAGTCGTAAAAACAGAATTATTATTTATACTCTTGGTTTAATCGGATTTATCTCTACGATATTATTACAGGCATTTGTGGCATTGAAAATTCAAAATAGGCATTCAAATTATTACGATGTTTTTACAATCAATGTTTTGCTCTGTTGTATTTCTTTATTTGTTTGGTTTAAATATACGGAGTTCTTCAAAAAAACTTCATGGATAATCGAAAAATTATCTTGTTACAGTTTTGGGGTGTATTTGATCCATGTGTTTATTTTAGAACAGTTAAAAACACATTTCGGTTTGAATTCGCTTTCTTTTAATCCGATTCTTTGCGTTCCTATACTCAGCATTTTGATTTATGTTATATCTATAGTAATATCGGCGATTTTTCATCAAATTCCGATTGTTAAAAAATATCTGGTATAATTATTCTATAGCCGATTGTTTTTAGAATATTATCGGTCAGAGTTTGCCAGATGTTCTAAGAATTGAATTTGTATATCGGCAATTTGCTTAACACTCTCAATTTCAACATATTCGTCTGAAGCGTGCATTCCGTTACCGGTTCCTGAGTGCATAATGACGGTTGAGCCTTTGACGGCAAATGCGCGTGAATCGGTTGCACCGCCGATGTGCTCAAATTCTATCGGCTTATTCATAATATTTTCGGCAAAGCGTTTATAGTCTAAAATATCCGGATTGTTCTCATCCATAACCACCGGTGTGCTGGCTGATACGATTTTATATTCAACACCTTTTTCCATACATTTCTGTAGGTTTTTTTCCAAATTTTCAACACTTGAATTTTCCGTCAGACGAAAGTCCAATAAAGCCTCGGCATAATTTGAAATAATGTTGGATACTTGTCCGCCCTCGATTTTGGCAAAATGCACCGTATCAAACCAAGTGTTTGTCGGTTGCGGTAAATCGGCGGCGTAATACGGATAAATTTTGCGAATATTCTGCCAAGTTTGCATTAGGAGTTCGTTGGCATCAATACCATCCCATGGGGTGGAACCGTGCGCTTCTTTGCCGTGAGCGATGATTTTTACAAACACCGGATTTTTGCATTTGCTGACAATTTTGGTAATATCTCCGCCGACATCGTTATCAAGCACAATGCGCGCGTTGATTTGAGGGTAGGTTTCCATAAATGATTCTGTTGATTTACTGCCTTTTTCTTCATCGGTTGAAAGAATAACCCCGAATTTCAGCGGTAAATTGTGCGTACAAACGTATTCCATCGAATTAAGCGCTACTGCGGCAAAAGACTTCATATCCAGAGTGCCGCGTCCGAACATTTTTCCGTCTTTAATCACCGGTTCAAACATAGAATCGGCAGCAGGCACAACATCAATATGCCCCAGAATAATCACATCAAAATCAAGCGAATCTGTATTGCGTAAAAAGACAACAGGGGAGGCGGTTGTCTGAAAAATTTCGACTTTTGCGGAAGTTGTGGCAAATTTGTCTTTAATATATTGCGTTGCTTTTTTAATTTCGGTAATATTTCCGGTTTCGGTACGAAAGCGAATCAAATCCTGAGCTGTTTGTAATAAATCCATTTTTTTAATCCTTTTAGCAATAATTTTTACCATTTTTTTATATCTATAAGAGATAATACTTTAAAATAAGTAAAAAAGGAATTTTAAAAATGAAGTCGTTGTTTTTAACATTGTCGGCTGTACTTTCAGCATTTATAATGATACAAACAGCTTGTGCCGAAGAAGGTAATGAAACCGGATTTGCTTTGCCGCGTATGGTGTCTTTGCGTTCCAGTCGTATCAATGCTCGTTCCGGTCCCGGCAGCCGCTACCCGATAGAGTGGGTATATCAGCAAAAAGGAGCTCCGGTCGAAATTATTGCCGAATTTGAATTGTGGCGCAAAATTAAAGACTGGGAAGGTACTGAAACTTGGGTGCATAAAGCAATGTTGAACGGACGTCGTTTTGTCCGCGTTACAAAATCCGGATTAAACAATTTGTATGCTGAGCCAACTACAGATTCTAAGGTTATTGCCCGTGTTGAAGACGGCGTAGTCGGGGAAGTTGATAAGTGCCCGGAGGAAATACCTGAAATGTGTTTGATAAAATTTGAACGGCTGCAAGGTTGGATGCCGCGCAATGTGTTATTTGGCGTTTATGACGATGAGGTAATAAAATAAATCGTGAAACAGAAAATTACATTCAATGCCGATATTGAGCTGACCGCACTGATTTGTCGTTGGCAGGATTGGTTGTTGAAACAACGCGGATATTCAGAACATACTTTGTCTGCATATTCCCGTGATTTGGCAATATTTTTACAAATTGTCAGTCCGGATAAGGTTGTGTCTGTTGATATTCTCGGTTCACTGGAAGTACACGATTTTCGTCGCTTTTTGAGCAATCGGGCGGCGCATTACATTAATAAATCATCGATGGGACGAGAACTTTCGAGTGTCAAAAATTTCTTTAAATGGCTTGATGTGAATGACATTTTAAAAAATCCGGCAATCAGTGTTATTACAGCACCGCGTAAGCCTAAGGTTTTACCTAAGGCTCTTGATAGTGACGATGCTTTTAGTTTATTGGACGAAGCGGTTGACGTTGCCAGTTGCGCGTGGCAAGGACTGCGGGATAAAGCGATTTTAATTTTGCTTTATGGTTGCGGATTGCGAATTTCCGAAGCCCTTGCTCTGAATGTTGGTGATATCACTGCCAAAAGCGAGTTCCTTCGCATAAAAGGTAAGGGAAATAAAGAAAGAATTGTTCCCCTTCTGCCGATGATTTGGCAAAATATCGATGCTTACCTTACAAATAGCCCATACTCAATCAATGTAGGAGAACCATTGTTTGTGGGAGCCCGAGGCGAGCGTTTAAGTCCGCGCATTGTACAACGTCAAGTGCAAAAGTTACGCGGTCGATTAGGCCTTGCTGATACGTTGACGCCCCATGCCTTGCGCCATTCTTTTGCTACCCAGTTGTTGCAAGAAGGAGTTGATTTGCGCTCCATACAGGAATTATTGGGTCATTCATCCTTAATCACAACCCAGCGCTATACCGATGTTCAAACCCAAACCTTACAAAGAGAATACCACAAAGCGCATCCGCTCGAAAAGCAGAATTAAATTCAAAATCAGTAATACGCAATCGCCGATTATCGTTATGGTATTGTTATGATTTTTCCATAACATATGGTAACAAAAAAGAGGTCTGCCTTGACTGCGACCCCTCTTTCAAACTCTCCAACAGAAAATTACTTTAATTTCTTCTCAACGAATTCTTCATGCTTACGAGATTTTTTATCAAACTTTTTGAGTGTAAGCTTTTCCGGATGCGTTCTCGGATTTTTTTCTGCCAAATAGAAAGAGCCGGTACCTGCGGTGCTTTCCAACTTAATTTTAATTTTTACTGCTTTTGCCATTTTTCTACTCTTTATATAGGTTAAAAGTTAAAACATTTAGACGCATTATACATATTTCTCAGCACTTGTCAATAGGTATTTATCTAAAAGTGAAAAAATTTTTGCAATTTTTCTATAAAAAGACTTGACAAAAAATCGGGGGGGGGTAAACTGAAAGTAGGCAGAAAGAGATTATGCATTTTTAAATAAGGAGAACGAAAATGAGTGATTGGGATTTAGATAATTTAACTAAAGAAGAATTTGATGCTATGTATGCCATAACCGAGGGACAGGATCATAGACCAGAACCTTCTTATGCTGAAATTCAACAAAAAGTTAGAGAAATGCGGTGGGCAAAAGAAGAAAGCGATTATCGAAGAGATAGAGAAATAGAAAGAGCTGAATTTAGGGGCGATTATGCAAGAGCTAATGATTTGAGAGAAAGAAAGGAATTATCTGAACGTCTTGATAAAAAATTTGAGGAAGATTATTACTCTCAAAGAGAAGTAAATCGAGCAAAGACGCGTAGAGAAAAAGCTTTCCGGGAAAGAAATCAAGACGGTAACATTCATACTAAAAGTCGAATAGATGGTCTTAAGGCTCTTCTTTTAGGGACAGCTGCTACCGTGATTACGGGTGCCGCAGGTATTGCGTACACATTGTCAAATTCAAAAAAAGAAAGTAAGGATCCAGAAGATAGCAAGAATAAAAAAGAGGTCGTGTTACCTCATGATAATAAAAAAGTTATAGAGGTTGCAGATGAAGAAGAGGCTGCAAAAGTGATGAAGCTTGTTAATGAATACGAGCAAAAGCACGCCGCCGAAGTCGGAAAAGACAATAACAAAGGCCAAACTTATTACATAGTTGTAAAAAACAGTAAAAAACAAGGCCGGTAAATAAAGGAGAATAAAAAATACGAATAACGATTGGTAGAATCGCTGCGAGCGATTTGTGGAAGGTATTGTTATGAGGCGGATTTTTCAATCTCTCGTTAAATTTCATTCTTAAGCAATTTTATTGCTTTATCGATGTCGTCATCTTGTTTGAGGCGGCTCTCTCGAATACAAACGTCATTTTCTTTACCGGAAAGGCACATATCAGGCTCAATGCCTTTTTTATGAATGACTTTTCCTGACGGAGTGAAAAATTGTTCGGTTGTCAGCACTAATTTACCGCCATTTGACATTTCTGTAACATTTTGAATGGTGCCTTTGCCGAAAGTATGAGCGCCGATGAGCTTGGCGCGCGATTGTTCTTGAAATGCTCCGGCTAAAACTTCTGCCGCCGAAGCTGTGCCGCCATCTACCATTACCACCATCGGACCGGTAAATAAGGCTTTATCGCCGGCCGTATAATAGTGTTTGCTATGTTCATCGCGTCCGGCAGTATAGGTAATGATTTCATTTTCGCAAAACATATTGGCAATTTTAAGAGCTTCATTAAGCATACCTCCGCTGTTGCCGCGAAAGTCTAAAATCACTCCGACCGCACGCGGATTTTCGCGTAAAGATTTTTCCACCATAGCAGCTGATTGTTTGTTAAATGTGCGCATCTTAATATAGAGAATATTTTTTATCATACGGTCGGAATAAAGTGTATAAATCACATTATCCCGTTCGTGCTCCACATATTCAAATTGTGAATAATATCCGGAATATTTATCCATTTTAGAGGTCATACCTTTCATCATGCGGTCAAGCAATTCAAAATCCTTAAGTTCTGCTTGCTCGGAAACCTTGGTAATATCCGTCAGTAGTTTATGCAACGCCTCTACCCAACCGAGAATATCTTTATTATCTTGCGGAAACGGCACAACACTTTTGATGGCATAATTATAATACAAATAAAAACGGTCGCGTCCTTTGGTGATTTTAAGCGCCTTATCCAGCTCCGGCAATGTTTTTAATCCGGCATAAATCATTTCGGCATTATCCACAGGTTCAAGATAATCTTTATTGACAGTAGTGCGCATTTCGTTAATAACGCGCTTGTCGATTGTGCCGGCAGAAAATGCGCTGGCAGACCAAAAGAAACAAAGAACAAATATTATAAATTTTTTCATTTTTAATCCTCAAATTCGGCAGTTAAAACAGTGTGATCGGAAGATTTTTCCCAAGTGCGAAAATCTCGGTCTACTGTGCAAGATTTTAAGCGGTCAGTCAACGCCGGAGAGCTTAAAATATAATCAATGCGCAGACCTAAATCGTTTTTAAAGGACCCGGCGGTATAATCCCAAAAAGTGTAACCGGTATTATCCGGATAAAGTGTGCGATAAGTATCTGTCCAACCGGAATTTAATAAATATTGCAGTCGATTTTTTACTTCCGGTCGAAAGAGTGCGTCACCTTCAAACATTTGTGGATTAAAAACATCTTGCGGGGTTAATATTACATTAAAATCACCACCGAGAATAACATTTTTATGATTATGTAATAAATATTCGGCGCGGGCCAGCAAATAATCCATCCATTTCAGCTTATATTCAAATTTAGCGGTGTCGGTAGGATTGTTTGTCGGCGGATTGCCGTTGGGTAAATACAGCGAAGCAACAGTATATTCAGCTTTGCCGATTGTTACGCAACATTCTAGATAACGTGCATTGGTATCGGTAAAATCAGGAAGATTTTCGGCGGTTACTTTTAATTGATGCTTACTCAATACGGCAACTCCGTTGTAACTCTTTTGCCCAAGGATTTTAGCTTGATATCCTTGCATCTGAAAATCAAAAAAAGGAAAATTATTAAATTCTGTTTTGATTTCTTGTAATAGCATAATATCCGGGTTGTTTTGGTTGAGCCAAGCACATATATTGTTGATACGCGCATTTACTGAATTTATATTTAATGTAGCAATTTTCATTTTATGAGCTTTCTTTTTCTTTTTACTATAATCGTTTTTTATTAAATGAAAAGATTTTTTTTGTTCTGTTAAGTGATTTTAAACTATAAATCGGTTATAACAAACTCAAATTATGAGGAGAATGTTGATGTATCAAGATTTTTATAATAAAAAAAATGAAGAATATTTAGATGCCTTCAAACAAAAGGTTGCCGAGCAGAAAATTGCCACTATGGAAGAACGTAGACATGAACAGGCTCGGTCGCGGAATAATTTTTTGGGAACTTTAGCCGGTGCGGTGCTGGCTGTTGTCGTCGGTTGGTTTATTTTGATGCCGCAATATAAGCAAACGCAAAAAGAAATACCGACCATCAAACGGCCGGAAACAGTTGCTAAAGTAAAACCTGAAAATCCTGGAGGAATGGATATTCCTAATCAAGATAAAGATGTTTACAGTATCGTAGAAAAGAAAGAAACAGATAATACTGTAGTTGAAAATTTATTGCCGACTCCGGAAGAACCAAAAGCACCGGATATTATACCGGACAATCAAACAACCGCAGAAAGTTTGGATTCTTTGGCAAATGAGGTTGCACAGGATTCTGCAATAGATGTTTCCGATAAACCTCAGGATTTGTTGGCTATGGCTGAAGAAGAAACAGAAAATGTAGAGGAAAAAATCAATACAGAAGCTGAGATTTTGGCGCAAAAGGTAGCAGAAGAAGCTAAAGCCGCAGAAGAAAAAGCTAAGGCTGAGGCAAAAGCAGCAGAAGAAAAAGCTAAGGCTGAGGCAAAAGCCGCAGAAGAAAAGGTCAAGGCTGAAGCTAAAGCCGCAGAAGAAAAAGCTAAGGCTGAAGCTAAAGCCGCGGAAGAAAAGGCCAAGGCTGATGTGGCATCGTCAGTTGCCGGCGGAAAATGGCAAGTTCAGTTAGTGGCTTCAAAAAATAAAGACGCTGTTGAAAAAACTTGGAATAACTTAAGCAGTAAATATAGTGTCTTAAAAGCGTATAAGCATGAAGTGCAACGTGCTGATTTAGGTTCTCTCGGCATAATTTACAGATTGCGCGCCGGTAGTTTTGCTACCAAAGAAGATGCGGCAAAAGTCTGCACGGCATTAAAAGCTAAAGGAATGAACGATTGTATCGTTAAAGAGCGTTAATATGAAAGCTGTTTTACCTGCTTTTTTGTCTTGTCAAGGTACACGTTTGAGCGATGATGAAAAACGTTTATATGAACGTTATAATCCGCTCGGAGTGTGCCTTTTTTCTAAATTCTGCAATAATATTCAAAATAAAGAACAGATCAGAGCTTTAGTGCAAGATATCAAAGAGGCTGTAGGACATGATGATGTGTTGATTGCCGTAGATCAGGAAGGGGGAAGAGTCCGCCGTTTGTTGGAACCGGAATTTACGGCGGTTACATCTCAGCAAAACTTAGTCACTTCGGAAATGGCACAGATGCACGCATATCTAATCTCTAAAGATTTGAAAGATTGCGGTATAAATGTTAATTTTGCTCCGGTTATGGATACACCGAATGATAAAACATCTTCTGTTTTACAAGGTAGATGTTTTGAAAAAAATATTGCCGAACTCGGGCGTTCTATGGTTGCTGAATACATAAAATGCGGAATTTGCCCATGTGTCAAACATTTGCCCGGACACGGCAGAGCTACGGTTGACCCGCATTTGGAATTGCCGGTTATTACTGAAAATTTGGAAATATTGCAAACCGATTTTGCTCCTTTTATTGCTGTAAAAGACGCGCCGATGGGAATGGTGGCTCATATTGTTTTATCTGAAGTCGATGCTGAAAATCCGGCATCTCTCTCGGTTAAGGTTATTAGGCAAATTATTCGAGAGCAAATCGGGTTTAAAGGGGTGTTGGTTTCTGATGCAATTATGATGCGAGCATTGCGTGGCTCAATTGCCGAACGTGCACAGCGGTGTATAGCTGCCGGTTGTGATGTTGTGTGCTTAGGTAATGCCGATTTTGAAGCTAATGTAGCCTTATGTGAAAGCGGTATTAAATTGAATGATTCAGCACAAAATAATATTATCAACATTGTTCAAATTATTAAAAAGAAAGCAAATTTCATAAATTATGAATATGTTAAAAATAAATATTGTGCCGGCTTTAAAAATATTATATCGTATAATTATAATTATGACGCAACCGAAATATTAAGTCGTTTGCGCAACGCTTAGGTTAAGGAGAGAGAAAATGGGCGGATTTATGGGATGGTTTTTGACTTTTGTGATAGTTGCAGCTGTTTTTAATGCAGAAAAGTTGCCGGCTTTGCGTGATATGTTTGAAGAAAAGTTTAAAAATAGCGTCGATGCGGCTAAAGAAGGCTCTAAAATTGCAAAGGATAAAATTAAACAAGTGAAATCAGATATTGAAAGCAAAAAATCCGCATTGGCTGAAACGCCGGAGGCTGAAGAAAATACACCCGAAGAAATTGCCGCTGAGCTTAAAGTTATGGGAAAATATGTGGAATCTGCCGAAAATCAAACTAACAGTATGAATATTGAAGCAGAAACAGAGATAAAATCAGATGGAGAAACTCCCGCAGAAGCTCCTGTAGAAAATACAGAATCTGATGCAGAAAGACCTATTGATTTGGAACATCGTTACTGATAAAACCTTATTTAATTGCTGACGGATTTTTTACACACAAATTTATACATTATGTAAAAATCGTCTTGACTTAGAGTATGCTTTATAGACTACTATAAAGCATATTTTATTATCGGGAGGCAAAATGAAAAATTTGTGGTTACGTTATGGCAGATTATTGGCGGCAATTATTATCGGCATTTTATGTTTGCTGGCTTTTTTAGACAAGTTTTATCCGTTACAGATATTTGATTTGCAATTTGCACCGCTGATACAGCGAGTTCTCGTGCATGATTCGCCGACCGTGTTGTGTTTATTGCTCGGAGTGGTCTTTTTAACTTTGCTTTTGGGACGAATTTACTGCAGTATTTTATGTCCTTTGGGCTTATTTCAAGAATTTTTGATTTGGCTTTATACTCCGTTTAAAAAATGGCTTAAATTTAAAAACAAACCGCAAAAACATTACTTAGTTGCCTATATGCCGATGTTGGTGTGTTTTGGTGCGTTAGTCGGAGGCAGTGTTGTACTGTTGAGGCTGTCGGAGCCTTATACTTTAGTCGGGAATGCATTGAGCGGAGCTACTTACGGATTGATTTTTATGGGTCTTTTGGCAGTATTGGTATTTTTTAAAAACCGCTTTTTTTGTAGCAATATTTGTCCGGTAGGAGCCTTGTTGGGGATAATTGCTCGTTTTTCAATATTTAAAATACAAATCAATGATACAAAGTGTAAAATGTGTGGTATGTGTGCGCGTCAATGCCCGACCGGAAGTATCGATTTTAAAAATAAAAGAGTTAATAATGAAACGTGTATTAAATGCTTTAAGTGTCTGCAAAAATGTAATTTTATGGCTTTGCGTTATGGCTTAAATCATAAAACTGAACCACAAACGGATTTAGGCAGACGTAAGTTTTTGCAGGTCGGAGGAGCTTTGGTGGTGTTGACACTTGCTTTCAAAGCCGGCTTAGTTTATTCAAAAAAGGCAGTAAATATATTGAAAACCGTATTATTACCTGCCGGTGCCGAAAATGTGGAAAAATTTGCCGACAGATGCTTAAATTGTAATTTATGTGTTCAAAATTGTCCAATGAAAATTATTAAAAAAGCTGATGGAGAATTTCCGGTTGTACATTTGGATTATAGCGATGCCGCATGTGCTTATGATTGCCATAAATGTTCAAATGTTTGTCCGTCCGGCGCACTGAAACGTTTGACTTTGGAACAAAAACAACGTACAAAAATCGGCACGGCAATGGTTGCGGAAGATGTTTGCGTACGTTGCGGATTGTGTGTAAGTGCGTGTCCACGACAGGCTATTTGGAAAGAAGATGGCGAAATTCCGCAAATTGCATTTGATAAATGTATAGGTTGCGGGGCGTGCCAACAGGTTTGTCCGGTAAAAGCCATAAAAATCGAGCCGTCAGCCACACAAGTATTGCTTGATGCTTGAAATAATATTACGTTTAATCGTGAATTAGAGTATAAATTATGAAATGGCTTAAGTGCATATTTATTATGGCGAGCACTTTGTTCTTATACGGTGTGATTTACGAACCATATACATTAAAAATTACAAAATATCAACTTGATAATGAATCTCTTGCCGGACTTAAAATTGTTTTTGCCACAGATTTTCATATTGCACCGTATGAATGGGAAAAAAGACGTTTGCTAAAAATTATTTCCACTATAAATGAACAAGAGGCTGATTTGGTAATTTTAGGCGGAGATTATGTTAATCGACATAGCCGCAGGTCAACATTATCCCCGCGAAAAATCGCAGATGCATTGCAACAAATTAAAGCACCAAAGGTTGCGGTTTTAGGTAATCATGATTCTTATTATGGCAAAAATAAAGTTAAAAGTGCATTAGAAAACGTCGGGATACCGGTCTTAGATAATCAAAATATAAAGCTAACATTAAGGAATAAACAAGTGTCTATCGCTGGTATTGCGGATTATTATACAGATAAACCCGATATTCGTACGGCATTAAAGAATACTGGAGTACCACTTATTTTGGTTACGCATTCTCCGGACGGATTCGCAAATTTAAAGAGCTCGGCTGATGTGGTATTTGCCGGACATACTCATGGCGGACAGATTGTTATGCCGCTGTGGGGACCATTGCTTGTTCCAACAGAAAAAGAGAGGCAATATATCAATGGTTTGTTTTATAAAAATAATACTCCGCTGATTGTTTCTGCCGGTTTGGGTACAAGTATTGTTCCAATACGCTTTAACAATCCTCCGGAAATCGTGGCAGTTACATTTAAATAAAAAATCCCTCGCAGCGGTTAAACTGTGAGGGGTTATTGTTAAAGGTTATCCGAGAAACTCGTCAAACTTTTTCATTGTATGATATGGAGCATTCACAATACCAACGCCGAGAAGTCCGAAGACAACTACCAAAGCCACAGTTGTTAAAAACAGCCAAGGATCTGTCATCCAAGCATAAATCCCTAGGAAAATGCCTGATGCGATGTAGCAAATGTAGAACATCACCGCGATACCTATTATTCTGGTATCATAGACATTGTTACTTCTCTTCCATATTAAGATAATGCGCCAACTGATAACAAAGGCTAGCAAATCTTCAAACACCAACACTGCAAGAATGGCAAGTGCTTGTTGCCACCAAGCCGTGAGCATCGGAGTAATATGGTAGAACTCGTAATTCAGAGCTAATGTCGCTACTAAGAGCAATAACACATAGCCGTTCAGAAAACACTTCAAAAAAGCTTTCATACGCAATACTTACTCACGCCTTGTCGTCAGAAATATCCCATAAAGATACTAATGGATCTTTCTCTTTACGTGGGGAGTTTAACTCCCTACGATATTCAACCCAATGGCACATACCAACAAAGAAGCCGGTGAAGACCATAGCAAAGGCAAAGCCTAAAACAACGTACAGCGTAGCGGCGACAAAGTCGTTACTCATGCTTGCACAATACGCAATTAATGCCAGAACACAAGAATAACCGGTACCTTTCATGAACAAAGTCATCAACTTTAATGCTTTTTCCATAACTCTAAAATTACTCACGCCTTGTCGTGAGGTTCTAATATATACAACATAATTTTCTTTCTACAAAAAACTATACAGGTTTTCGCAAATTTTGTCAAGAACAAATTTTTGGCAATGTGAATTTTAATTAAAATACAGGTCGAAAAAAGAAAGTCATACCTCGATTCCGGCAGGAATCGTCAGGGCATCTTCCGCTTTTTTTATAATTTGAAGATCCCTTGACGATTTTGCGGTGCAAAATCGAGGGATGACGGTAATAAAATGGCTTACGGTTCGGAGGGATGACACTCGGTTTTAATTAAAATACAGCCCCGTAATGGC
>DEST01000052.1 GCA_002361365.1 Alphaproteobacteria bacterium UBA3307 | reverse complement strand
TTCATTTTCGGCGCAAAATGGTGTAAATCCGGACTATACCATTAAGGTAGGTTATGACTATAATGAAGCCAACAATGTTTATGATTGGTTCTTGTATAGAGTAACAAAAGTTGATCCGATTGACCCTGACGACCCGACACCGGATGATGGCTTGTCACCAGACGTTATGGCTGCGCTTGATTTACCGCGTTCGGCAATTGAGCAAATCCGTTCATTGCGTTTGCCGCTTGACCGGACTAACCGAGGACAATGCAATTGTTATAGTGACGAATGTGATAATCGCTTTTGTAAGTATGAAGACAGCAGTTTCCGTACCAGATTATGGGCAACGCCATTCTATCGGAGTGGTACGTTTGATAAGCCGTTTGAAACAGATTTTGATTTGTTTGGCGTAGACTTTGGTATTGATTTCCAACCTACAACCAAAGATGAAGTCGGAGTTTTCGGTTCTTATCGTAATGGTAAATATGAAAATGACGGCAATAAAAAGCATCGCGGCGAAAAAGGTAAATATTTCTCTTATCTCGGTAGCGAAATCAAATTGCAAAGTTGGTTGGCCGGCGGATACTATCGTCGATATGTTGGAGACCTATATTTAATGGGGGCATTATACGGTGGCAAGCTGGATGCTGACCTTAAAGGCAAAAACGGTGTTAAAAATTCTGTTGATGGTGTAACTGTCGGAGTTCAGGGTGAAGTGGGCTACGATATTAGGATGACCAGACGCTCTATCTTGACTCCGTCATTTAAGGCGACCTATAACTATATTGATTTTGATAACGCCAAAAATAAAGATGCAGAAAATAAGGAAATTGAGTTTTCTAAAGTTCATGATGTTGAATTAGAGGCTGCACTCAAGTTGGAATATCAGTTTAATAATGAAAATCAACTTCCGACAACCGGTTATATTAAGCCGTCAGTTATTCAAGTTTTGGCTTCCGGCGGTGAGATTAAGGTTGATGGACGCGAGTTCAAAGATACGCTTGACAACGAAACGTACGGCCGTATTGAAGTTGGTGCCGATGCTGAGTTGATGCGTGGTTTCTCTCTCGGCGTATTTGGAAATTATACCGGCGGTTCAAACTACGATGCTTGGGGCGTTGGCGGTAATGTCAGAATGGTTTGGTAGTTTTGATATATCGTTAAACAGTAATAAAGGGTGTTGGCAGATGTCGATGCCCTTTTTTGATAGTTTAACAGTGTAAAATTATGCTCTAAAAACAAAAAAAGATGCCGTATTAAAAGGCATCTTTCTTAAAATGGGGCGGATGATCGGATTTGAACTGACGACATCTGGTACCACAAACCAGCGCTCTAACCAACTGAGCTACATCCGCCATAAGTGAGTCGTTTTTAACTTGAAAAAAGCCGATTGTCAATAATAAAATATAATTTTTTGTTTGTGATGTAGGTTTTTATAACATTTAACAGAATCAGTCACGTCCGCCGAATTTGCCATTTTTAAGCAATAAATCTTTATTGTTTGCATCTCCGTATTTTTTGCGATATTCCAGTTCTTCGGCTTCGGTCCATAACCCGCGCCGTTTTTTACCCATACGGACAGCGTTATCGGCATTTTTTTCATATTTAAATGCTTGTCGTTTATAATATTCCAGACTTTCTGTGTCATAAGGAAGTTCTTCTCTGCAAATACTGACAGCCCATTTACAAAAAGTTGCTTTTTCTTTATTGGCCTTGCTTTTTTTGAAATAGGGCTCGTTAATCATTGCCACAGCTTCGTCAATCAATTGTAATTTTTTTTCCGGCGGAAGCTTTCCTTCTTCAATATAGGTGGAAATTTTGCATAAGTCATCTTCAATTTTTTCTCTTTGTTCAGCGTTTTTAACTTCATCACGGTATTCTTCAACAGCATCTTTAAAAGGAAAAGTTTTTTTGCTGCTGGACATTTCATAGGCATCATTGATGATTTTGCCATATAGAGTGATATTAACATTACGACGGTGAAAGTAAGCCGCTTTGGCAATAAGTTCCAGTTTGTCGACATTCTTTTTGTCAGTGTAAGATAGCTGTCGTTGTAAAGCCATACAGTAAGCTGTGTTTGCTCTGGGATGAATGCGGATTATTTCATTTAAGACATCATCAAAAGCTTTGACTTTTTCGCTGTTATCAACATTCGAATCCATAATTTCAAATTGGCGGTTATCAATAAGCGACCAAGATTCGTTGGCTTCAGAACCGTTTTTAAACTCTTTACAGGCATTCTTAAATTGATTGCCGCGGAGCTTAAATTTGTTAGTAGAGATATCTAAAGAGGTTTCTTGCACAATATTTCTCCATTAAAGCGTTTTAACCATCTTGATAAAGGTAATTCCTTGCTCGGAGAAAGGTTCTCCTTCGGCAATAAATCCGAGCTTTTCATAAAAACCGACCACAAACAGCATTGCATGCATTACTATTTTTTTATATCCGGCAACGCGTGCACGTTTTTCGGCATAAGTAACAAGTTCACGGCCGACGCCTTCTCCCTGATAAATTGTATCTATCGCAACTTGCATCAATCTGATAGTTTCATCGTCAATAGGGGCTAAAATAAGGCCGCCGACCAATTTATTGTCCAACATTTCCACACAGCCGATGTGTAAATATTTAGCCTCCTCCGGTCGAAACGAATCGAGAAATTTCAATCCCAGAGGCTCAAGCAAAATTTTGTAACGAAGTTCGACTAACTCGTTGTAGCGCATTGAACCGAAATCAATATCAATCATTTTACGCATAGTATGCCTCCTTGAAATTTAATGTACCTTATTAAAACATATTTTTAAGCCTTTGGCAACAGCTAATGCGTGTGATTTTAAATAAAGGTATTGACTTTAAAAAAATCAGCAATACTATGAGATAGTTCTCGGTGCTTGCAGGGCTTATAAGCAGAGAACATTGTGAAACTGAGCCGGTTTGATGAAATAAAAGAACATTTTTGTTTTATGAACGGCTCCTGTTTAAAGGAGTTTTTTTATGACGAAATATAAATATATACACGGTTTTTGCATTATGCGTGCCCAACCGTTTCATATCGGGCATCAAAAAATTATCGACCGAATGCTAAATGAATGCGAGCGTGTCACGGTGGCTCTGGGGTCAATCCAAGAACAAGGCACATCACGGAATCCGCTGAATTATACGACACGCAAAAAAATGATTCAGAACATTTATCGCGGAAAACCGGAATATGACAGGTTGAAAATTATCGGTTTGTTTGATATAAATAATCCGGCGGAGTGGGGAGATTTTGTCGTAGATTTCTTAAAAGAGAGTTTTCCAGATTTACCTTTGCCGGAGGTATATTATGCCGGTTCGGAATACGATGCTCATTGGTTTAAAGACCATTTTAAGCATATCGAGTTAGTTGACCGGACGGACCCGAATTTTCCATTTGTAACCGGTACGATGGTGCGTGATATGCTTAAATTCGGTGATAAGCGGTGGAAAAACTTTGTGGCACCGGAAAACCATCACCTTTTGGAAGAGCATTTTAACAAGAAAAAGGGAATTATTTAGTCGCTTTTTCGCACGTCTGCGTCTTGCGCAGGGCTTATGCAAGACAGACGTTTTCAACCTTGATAAGCCTGAAAGGAAAAAATAATGACTCAGAATATTTTAATGCGGATAGATTTTCAAAACGATTTTGTGCATCCGCACGGAGCACTCAGCCTGAATGCGCCGGAACTTATTGAAAAGCACCAAAAATTTGCCGACAGTTTGTTTGCGGGAAGTTTTGATAAGATTATCGAAACTTATGATACGCATTTTGCCGAAACTTACGGATATACCGCCGAGTCCGACAGTTTTCCGCCGCATTGTGTGCAAGGAAGTTGGGGATGGCAGCAAGCCGCGCCGTTCAAACCGGAATTAGAAGTGGAAAAAATGTATAAATCAACCACAAACATCTGGAATGAAGAAAAGCAATACCGCACATTGCAGGAGAGTTGGAGTGATAAAAATGTTTATTTGTGCGGCGTTTTGAGTGATGTATGTGTCAAACAGACATTGAACGGGCTCTTGAAACACGGCGCCAATGTGATTATTTTAGAAGACTTGTGTCAAGGGGCAAAAAAGCAAATCGGCGAGATTTTGCAAAAAGACGTTTATCAGCCGTTTGTCGAGGCAGGCGTTTTGAAAAGTATTACAACTGCGCAGTTTTTTCGTAAAGAGCTGCATAATAAAAAAGTTCAACACAATTTAGTTCATAAAAATTTAGGAGAATAGCCATGACAAATACAAGACCGAACATTTTAGAAACCGGAACACCGTTATTTTGCGATTTATACCATCTGACGATGGCGCAAGCGTGGTTTTTAGATGGTAAAGCCAATGAGATAAAAACGTCGGAGGCGTTTTTCAGAAAAAATCCGTTCGGCGGCAGTTATCTGATGAGTGCCGGTTTGGGCGAATTTGTGCAGTGGTTGGAAAATTGGCATTTTACAAAGGATGACATAGATTATCTGCAGCAAGAGAAAAATGCCGATGGCAGTGCGCGTTTCGATGAGCGTTTTCTGGAATTTATCAAAGATAAAAAATTGCAAATAAGCATAAACGCTGTGCCTGAGGGTGAATTGGTGTTCCCTAATGAGCCGGTTTATTCCGTGACCGGTCCAACGTGGCAGGTTGATTTGATTGAAGCGGCGCTTTTAAATGCGTTTAATTCGCAAAGTTTGATTGCTACCAAAGCATCTCGTATGGCTTATGCCGCCTCATTAGACGGCAAGCAACGTCCGCTTTTGGAGTTTGGACTCAGACGCGGACACGAAATGGGTGGATTTTCTGAAACCAGAGCAGCATATATCGGCGGTGCAACCGGAACTTCAAACACGGCTGCGGCAAAATATTACGGCATTCCGGATTCCGGTACAATGGCGCATTCTTTTGTGATGAGTTACGAAAAAGAAATCGATGCTTTCAAGGCATTTATGCGTGGTAATCCGGGCAATACGACGTTGCTTGTAGATACTTATGATACACGCGAAGGCATAAAAAATGCGATTGCAGCAGCCAAAGAAATAAATCTGCCGCTGATGGGAATGCGGGTGGATTCCGGTGATTTGGCATATTGGGCAAAGGAAGCGCGGCGTATGCTTGATGCAGAAAAAGGTAATCCGTTATTTGCAAATGTGAGATTGGTGGCCTCAAATGACTTGGATGAGCATTTAATCGAGAATCTGCTGGTGGTGCAAAAAGCGCCGTATGATGTGTTGGCGGCCGGAACAAAATTGGTAACGGCGTATGATACACCGGCGCTCGGCGGCGTATTTAAAACCAAGCAATATATGGGAAAACCGCGCATTAAGATTGCTGAAGGAAAAACAACCATTCCGGGGGCAACTAATGTGGCACGAATTGTGCGTGACGGCAAGTTTGAAGGAGATATTATCTGCGGTGCGGCAGATGCGGATTTGGTGCAAAACGGTAAACTGATGCGCGATGCAACTTCTTATACACTTAACAGTATTAACGGGCTGAAAATGACTTTTAAAGCCGGTGAGTCGGCATATTTACTATTGCAACCGGTAGTTAAAGACGGTAAAACCATCAGTCCGCCGGAATTGAATTTGCAGAAGTTGCAACAACGAGGTAAGGAAAATCTGGCACGTCTTGATGAGGCGTATAAACGTTTGCAAAATCCTCATATTTATGGTGTAGGCTTGGAAACGAATTTATATAATACACGGCAAATGTTAATCTTGAATGCGCAGCTCGGTCAAAGGAGATAGGTTATGGAAAAACTCTGGAATGAATTGAAAAACGGTTTGCGGCAATATTGTGCAAATAATGGTTTTGAACAAGTAATTTTAGGGCTGTCCGGAGGTATCGATTCGGCATTGACTGCAGTATTGGCGGCAGATTCTTTAGGCGGTGCAAACGTAACGGCGATTATGATGAAGACGAAATATACGTCAACGCTGAGTTTGCAAATCGCACGAGAAATTTCCGTTTTGAACGGTCTTAAATATTATGAGCTTGATATCGAACCTTTGGTTGCTTCGGAACTTAATTTTTTAGAGCAGGCATTTGAAACTTCCGTGCGCGGTATTACAGCAGAAAATTTGCAAGCGCGAATCCGCGGACAGCTCTTGATGGCGTGGTCCAACCAAAACGGCGGGTTGGTGCTGGCGTGCGGCAATAAATCAGAAGCTTTAACGGGATATTGTACTCTTTACGGTGATACCTGCGGCGGATTGATGCCGATTGGTAATATTTATAAAACAACGGTGTTTGAACTGGCAAAATGGCGCAATAAAAAAGGCTATGTTTTGCCCGAGGCGGTAATAATTCGCGCACCGTCGGCAGAACTTGCCGAAGGGCAAGTCGATGAAAATTCGTTACCGCCCTATGATGTGTTGGATACGATTTTAAAGTTGCTTTATGATGAACATAAATCAGTAGCTGAAATTTCCTCAACGTTGTATGACCCGGCATTGGTAAATAAGGTAAACACACTTATTTTACGCTCAGCATTTAAGCGTAGGCAAATGGCAGATGCTTTAAGTATCTAATCAAAAAATCCGTCTAATGGTCATCTACTTGTAAGCGGGTTGGCTTATGTACGCTTTTTGTACACCGCGCCAACCCGCTTACGGCGTATCTGACACATTAGCCTGATTTTTTGGGCGAAAATACCTTATTCAAACACGATACGCATTTTTTTGCCGTAAAATTCGGTAAGACGGCGAAAAGCCTTATATTGGATAAATTTGCCGATTTCCATTCCTTCAATTATCCGCTCCGGCAACTTGGTCTGAAAAGCTACACTCTTTAAATACATTCCGCGTTGTTTACGCAATTTCCACAGTTCATAGCCGATTTCGCGTAATGTTTCTTTATCCATAAAGCTGCAATTTTTGTTTGACATTTTTTGAACTCCTCTTTTGCTTAAATTAAAACAAAAACCACCCTAAATTCCTTTAAGGTGGGGAGTTAACGACTGTCATACTAGCAGTCCGGTTTATTCAATATATTCAACCGGCTCCCCATTCAGAGGAGTTATTACAGTATAAGGAGTCGTTACACTCCGTCGACGACCTCTCGCCGACGGAGACATAATATAATATTTGCAAAAATTTGCAAGTGGTTTTATTTAATAGTGTTATTTGTTTATTCTATGGCATAAATATCTTTAACCGACCATTTGCCGCTTTTAGATTGGCCGACAACATAAATTACCGTACCTTGACATAAGCCAAACCAACCGCCATTGCAAGAACTTTCTGTATAAATATGAGTTGTGCCGTTAGGCTGAGTTTCTTTGTTTATAAACTTATAGTTCATTTCTGTCGGGCGTTCTGCCGTTGGGTCAGTCATAAATATAAATTGCGGCAAATTCAGACCGGCGCAATTAGCCAAATCCGGCTTTAAGGTACATTTGACGGCGTTTTCAACAGCGCAAAACATATCAGATAAACCTTCTGAGCACTCGGCTGTAACATTTTGATTATTAAACGAAAAAACAGTTTCCGGTAAAATCTCTTCCGCCTGAGCTTGCGGTTGCTGTTCAGCATCTGTTTGTATAACGGCAGGTTCTGACGTTGTTTTGTTTATTAAGGTCAAACTCCAACCGAATAAACCGAGCATTAAAGCTATTACAACAATTTTTTTAAGCATAATATCCCCCTGTTAAAAATGATATTCAACACCAACAGAATATTCAGCAGCGTGTTTATAACCACTGAGTTGGTCAAATCTTATGTATCGTCCTATTAAACGGGTTTGCCAATTTTTATTTATGGCGTATTTTATGCCACCGCCAAAGCGATACCCATAACCATGCTCGGTATGTCGCTCTGTTGGGCTGAATTTAGTCTTGTAACCGTATTCACCAACACCGGCTGTGGCAGCTAAAAAAACTTTTTCTGCGGAATATATCGGTAAGAACGCCAAAATATCCAAGCCATATCCGTAAAACGACGTCTTGATGTCAGTATTTTTAACTGTACGTTTGTCCCGATTGCTCTGATTAAAAAATACTTCAGTTGCAAAATATTCGCTGTATTCCGAACCGATACGTAATCCGGCGGCATTATAATGCGGATTGTATCCTTTTGCCGTTGTTTGATTAAATAAATAATCAACACCGAGATACGGGCGGTAGTTGTAGTTATCAGCTTTTGCCTCAACAGCAGTTAGGGCAAAAAGCATTATTGTTAAAAGAATCGTAATCTTTTTCATTTATTATTCCTTATAAAATTATAACTGCATTATAATCACCTTATAAAAAAAATAAAGTGTTTTATGAAAGTTATTGTTAATGAAGTTTTTTTGTGGTAGGATTATTAAAGCTCAGGAAAAGGATGAAGATTATGATTTATAGAGATTCCGAAAAAGGCCGTTCAATGGTTGAGATGATGGGATATTTGATGGTGATGATGTCAGTGATTGTCGCTATCGGTAAAATTGTAACGGCGGCTTTTAATAATCATCGTTACAGTACGGCAACAACTCAACTTACGGAATTGGCTACTTCTATGGTTAAAGCCGCTGCGCTCGATGTGGATTATCGTTTTGTGATTGACGATATCAATGGGGATAATAAAATGAACATTATCCCATCATCTTTCCGAATAGCCGGCAAAAAAATATTTCACGTTTTCGGCGGAGAGGTGAAAGTCGGAAATTCTCCTTTTCAAGAATGTGCCGGTGTTACCGATAATGATGGTAATTGCTCAGGAGAGTACAAAGAACGGGTTGATCAATTTCAGATACAATATACCAAACTCAATAAAAAACAATGTGTGGAACTTGCTATGAAAAATTGGCAAAAAAATCAATATACAGATTTATATGCAATGGATATCAATGGTCATACTTGGTTTTGGATTGCGTATGGTGATGAAAAAGGCGGCGCGGTCAAATTGGCCGAAAGTACTTGCAGTTCAGATGCAAAAACCTGCGCCTTTCCTGTTAGCCGGGCACGGTTGAGTGGAACCGGCGGAAATGATGTAGGTCAATGCGCCGAGAGTAATAATACCATTACTTGGGTGTTTAATTGATAATATGTGACTAAATGATATATAAGTATTGAAGTTGCAAATTTTTTATAGTTAATTACTTAAAATAAAACTTTATATAAGGAGAAAAAAATGACTTCTATTGTGTTGTCGCCAGACTATAAGCCTTCTGCCGATGAAGAGTATATGAATGAAAATCAGTTGGAGTATTTCCGTCAAAAGCTGGAAAATTGGAAAAAGTCGTTGATGGTGCAGTCTGCCGATACGCTTGATGATTTACGTCAGGGCGGATTAAACCAACCGGACGAAATTGACCGTGCGTCACTTGAAACAGATAAGTCTTTGGATTTGCGCACAAAAGACCGTATCCGTAAGTTGATAACCAAAATTGATGAAGCACTCGACCGAATTGAAGACGGAACATACGGCTATTGCGAAGAAACAGGAGAACCTATCGGAATTGAGCGTTTGGAAGCACGTCCGGTAGCAACGCTTTCTATCGAGGCTCAAGAACGTCACGAGCGTATGGAAAAAACTTTTGACGACGATAATGGCGCATAATTTATGCAAAATCAAACAGAAGTAAGAGATTTTATTTTGGCGTCAGGTTCACCGCAGCGAATCGCTTTGTTGCGGCAGGTTGATTGTGAGCCAAAGAAAATTCAGCCCGCGGATATTGATGAGAATTGTTTGCCGCATGAAATGCCGTTGCCTTATGTGCGGCGTATGGCGCTTGAAAAAGCTAGGCACGTTGCGGCATTGTGTCCTAATGAAAATATTTTGGCGTGCGATACCATTGTGGCAGTCGGTCAGCGAATCTTACATAAAGCAAAAGATGTCGATGAACAACGTAAGTATATGAAGTTACTTTCCGGACGGACTCATCGTGTTATAAGCTCGGTGTGCCTGATTGATAAAAACGGCAAAATTTCGCAGCGCACGGTTACTACAAAAATTGCAATGAAAGTACTTTCAGAAGAAGATTTGAAAGAATATTTGGCGTGCGGAGAATGGAAAGGTGTTTGCGGATATAAAATAGAAGGGCGACTTGCCGGATATGTGACGCGGATGGTCGGCTCATATTCCGGTGTGGTGGGGTTGCCATTGTATGAAACGACAAATTTGTTAAAAGGAGCAGGTGTGAAATGAAAGCAGAAAAATTAGTTTATGACCAAAATGATGAGGCGTTCGGAATTGCGGTGTTTGATGAAGCCGGATTGGCAGAAATAGATATATATAATGAAAGTCGGGCGCTCGAAGGTAATGTGTATTTGGGAAAAATTGTCAAAAAAATTAACTTGGCACACGATAAATTCGGCTTTATGGTGGATATTGGTGATGGGCACGAGGCATTCTTAAACTCTTATGAACCGGCGCTCAAAGAAGCCAATATGAGTGAAGGGCAGAGTGTTGTGGTGCAGGTTTTACAGGAAAAACGCGCCGAAAAAGGAGCAAAAGTGGTGCGTAATATTCATTTGGTAGGTACAAATTTAGTATATTGTCCTTTTAAATATGATGTTGAATTTTCTCGAAAAATAGAAGATATTGCAACTGCCGAGCGGTATGCTCAAATTGTACGAGAAAAATGTATCGGCCAAGAAGGGTGGATTTTGCGCACGATGTCGGTTGAAGCGACAGAACAGCAACTCTTGGAAGAAATGGTACAATTGCGCGCAATTTATGAAGATGTGCGTAAAAAAGCACGCACGATTTCAGCTCCGTCCTTGCTTTATGCTAAAGAAAATCCACTGTTTGAGTATATTCGTCGCTATCATGACAGCTTAAAAGAAGTAGTGGTGGATACACCTAGTATGGCGCAAGAAGCTCAAGCAAAATTTGCCGGTAAGGTTACTTTGCAAAAAGAAGGGTTTGAAGAATATGGTGTGGACGATGCTATTGTCGAAGCGTTGGAACGTACGGTAAAGCTTAAAAACGGCGGAAGTTTGCAAATTGAAGAAACTCGCGCTTGTGTGGCAATTGATGTAGATAGTAGCGGTGTACGCAATGTGGGGGATATAGATAGTCTTAATTTGGAAGCAGCAAAAGAAATTGCACGGCAAATTCGTCTGCGTAATCTTTCGGGTAAAATCATTATAGATTTTGCGGGTTCGTCGGAATATCGCTTTATGAAAGCCATTATAGATTGTTTGGAAGAAGAACTTGCTGACGATGTTTGCCATAGCCGGGTGTTAGGGCTGAGTCGTGCCGGCAATATCGAAATTTTACGGCAACGCCGTCGACCGAGTTTGCGCGATTTATATACCGTAGAATGCCCTACTTGCAGCGGTACGGGGCGAGTTGAACCGTGAGCGAGGTTATAAAAACACATAAATGTCCGATTTGCGGCAAATTATTTGCCGGAGGAGAATATATGCCATTTTGCTCAAAACGATGTGCCGATGTGGACTTGAACAGATGGTTTAATGGCACTTATGCCGTTGCATCTGAGGACTTAGACGAGTTAGAAACGGAAGAACTTGCTGAGGCTTTGGAAAATGCAGAAAATAACAAGAAATGATTTTATTACAGAAATATCCGGCAATGATTTGCATATCATTGCCGAAGGTTCAATTTTAAATTATGACAGTGACGCTTTTTTGCATAAATTACTGGCCGCTATTCCGGAAAAACTCAAAAATATTCGCGTTACGGCACAAAATTTAACACAGTGGGATTCTTCCTTTTTGGCTGCGCTTTACGGAGTTGTCGGCTGGTCAAAAGAAAACGCCGTTAATTGTGATTTGTCGGAATTGCCGCAAAATGTGCAAGATTTAATCACGTTAGCTTATGCAGTTGACCGCAAGCCCACACATGGCAATATATCTAAATTACCTTTTTTGGAAAATTTAGGTAAAAATACGCTGGAAAATTTGCAAAATACATCAAATGTTGTGACTTTTTTGGGGAGAATTTGCGGCGCAGTCGGGCGATTTTTTACATTTCGCTCGATTATGCGGAGAGTCGATTTTTGGTCGGCTATGGAAGATTGCGGCCCTAAAGCAGTGGGAATTGTGGTGCTTATAAGTTTTTTGGTCGGGCTGATTTTGGCGTTTGTCGGAGCTATACAATTGCAAACATTTGGGGCACAAATTTATGTGGCAAGTCTGGTGACAATAGGAATGTGCCGGATTATGGGAGCAATTATGGTCGGGATTATTATGGCCGGTCGTACCGGTTCATCATACGCCGCAACCATTGGCACAATGCAGGTTAACGAGGAGCTTGATGCGTTGCAAACTATGGGACTTTCCTCGATAGATTTTTTGGTGTTGCCGCGCTTGTTTTCTTTACTGATAGCAATGCCGATTCTGACAATGTTTGCAGATTTTGCCGGTATGCTGGGCGGTGCATTTGTCGGTATATTTATGATGGATTTGCCGTATCAGGAATATTGGAAATTTGCCTTTGATGCGTTTAATTTGAAAAATTTTTTGGTAGGTATCTTTCATGGATTTTGCTTTGGTTTTATTATTGCCGTGTGCGGTTGTTACAGCGGATTAAATTGCGGTCGTAATGCCGATAGTGTGGGTGTTGCTACTACGCAATCGGTGGTAAGGGCAATCGTGTGGATGATTGTGGCAACCGGCATTATTACGCTGATTTGTATGGAGCTTGGAATATGACAAAGCAAGTGATTATTGAGGCAAAGGATTTGAGTGTCGGTTATGGCGATTATGTGTTGTTGCACGATGCAAATTATCAGGTGAATAAAGGTGATGTTTTTATTATTATGGGCGGTAGCGGTTGCGGTAAAAGCAGTATGCTCAGAGTGCTGACCGGATTGATTGAGCCGCTTAAAGGCACGGTTGTAATAAACGGGATAGATATGGGCAACGCTCCGGCAGAAGATGTACAGCGAATCCGCGAAAAATCAGGAATATTATATCAAAGCGGAGCTTTGTTCAGCTCAATGACTTTGGCGGAAAATATTATGTTGCCGTTGCAGCAGTATACAAATTATTCCGTAGCAACAATGCGAGAATTGGCTGAGCTTAAATTGGCATTGGTCGGTTTAAAAGGGTTTGGTGATTTTTATCCTTCCGAAATCAGTGGAGGTATGAAAAAACGCGCCGGTTTAGCAAGAGCTCTGGCACTTGACCCTGATATTGTGTATTTTGATGAGCCATCAGCCGGATTGGACCCGATAAGCTCTCATAATTTAGATGACTTGATTATTGAAATAAACCGCAGTCTGGGAACAACTATTGTGGTGGTTACCCACGAATTGGCTTCTATTTTTGCAATCGGTAATAATTCTATTTTTTTAGATGCAAATACCAAAACAATTTTGGCACACGGTAACCCTAGAGAGCTCCTGAAAAATCCGCCAAATCAGGAAGTATACGAATTTTTAACGCGAGGTGAAGGAAAATAAAATGCAGCAGAAAAAATATAAAATGGTCGGTTTGTTTATTGTTATAGGAATGGCAGCCTTTATCGGCATTGTTTTGAATTATGTTGCCAAAAGATTTACTACTAACCAAGATGATTTAGTGGTGATGTATTTTGATGAGTCTATTCGAGGCTTGAGTGTGGGGTCTGCAGTTGTTTTCAAAGGTGTTGAAGTCGGAAAGGTGGAAAGTATCAGCTTACAGGCGAATTTGATGGAAGGTACATTTAAAACGCCGGTTTTGGTGTTATTTAATCTTGAAAAGAGCGTAGATATAATTGATAGTGCCGACCTTGATGATAAACAAATGCTGGATAACTTAATTGCCAAAGGTTTACGAGCGCAGCTTATTTCGGCAAATTATTTAACCGGCCAATTAATGATTGAACTGGTAATGGAGCCGAAAACACCGTCCGTATTACGAGGTACCGGCAAATATTGGGAAATTCCGACAATTTATTCGCCGTTTGCGCAGATTTCCAAAGATTTAGAACAAATTCCGTTGCAGGAAAGTTTGGCGCGCTTGGGCAATATATTGAATGACATTGAGGATAATTTACCGGAAATACTGAAAAATATCAGACTGCTGACAAAATCTCTGGCCAGCGATACGCCGGATACATTGGAAAATATCAGCAAGCTTATTGAAGAACTTAAAAAAGATATGCCGTCATTATTGAAAAATATGAACGATATTGCCGCAAAACTCGATAATACAATGGATAAACGCAGAGGTTCGGTTGTCAAAACAATGAAGAACTTTAATAATGCACTCGAAGAATTTTCAAAAGCAAGCCGCTCAATAAAGAATTTAACGGATTATTTGGAACGACATCCGGAAGCGGTTATTCAGGGAAAGGAAAAATAAAATGAAAAAAGCGATTATTTTAAGTTTATTTTGTCTGATTAGTGCGTGTAGTTTTCGCTCTCCGCAATCACAGTTTTATGTAATGAACAGCGGTAGCTTAAATGCTGTTTCCGATAAAGCCTATAATATTGCGGTGGCACGAGTCAAAGTGCCGGATATGTTGGATAAGGCTCAGATGGTCGTATATGATAAAGATTCATCTCAAGTCCATATTTTGGAATTTCACCGATGGGCAGAAGTTTTGCCTGAGGTGTTACAAGCCGCAGTGGTTAATGATTTAATGGCATATCTGCCAAAGGCGTATGTGGAGCGAGTATATTTTGACAGTAATACAGCACAATACAGTGTGAATGTGGAAATAAATCACATAGAAGCGTATACCGACGACAAAGTTGAGCTTTCTGCATGGTGGAATATTTGTGATAAGAATGGCAAGATTGTAGTGCGCAAGCAAGGTACATACATAGCACAAGTCAATGGTGCTGAAATTGCAGATTTAGTTACGGCCGAATCGGAAGCGGTGCATCAAATGAGCCGTGAAATCGCACAGGCTATTATAAGTTTACGTTAGTTGTTATCCGGTGTTTTCGGTGCGAACGGATTTTTTATTTGCAAATCAGGATTGCTCGGAGCAGCAATATTTGTTTTTGGCGCCGGCAAAGGTTTGGTTTGTTGCATATTTAGTACAGGCTTTGTAAATTTTATAACCTTTTTCTTTTTAGGTTCTTTCGGCTCATGATTTTGGGCAATGGTTTCTTGCAAAAAGTTTACAATTTCCGGATTTTGATGTTCGGTTGCAACCGTGATGGCAGTTTGACCTTCGGTATTTTTATATTCCGGATTAACTCCTAAATGGATAAGCTCTTGTAAAACAGAAAGTTCTCCATTGGCAGCACAATACAAAAGACCGTCATAGGCGGCTTGAGTGTAGGGATAAATTTTGAAACCGGCATCTTTGAGAGTACTTACAACCTCAGGATTATTTTCTGCCTGAGCTTGAATCAGTGCCGCAGTCATAACTTCTTCGTCCAACAAATCTTGAGGCAAGGTTTTAAGTACAAATTTGAGCAAATCCATACCGTTTTTGGGCGCATATTCCGTTGATTGCTGTGTGGGATAAGCGTCATCTTCAACCGAGTATAAAAGCTCAGGTATAATAGTTTGTGCTTCAGTAGGTGTGCCGTGCTCCGATAATATGCGGAAAAGCCGAATTTTTTGTGCGCAAGAGCAATCTGTATTGCGATTTTTGAGTGCTTGTGCCCATAAAGAAGTTTCTTTTAATTCAGCAACATTTGTAAATCGCAGAGCTTGATGGCCGGTACTATTCATTTTTTGAAATGTACGAACCCCTGCCGACCGACGATGCGCATCTGCCATCATATCTTGCGGTAATCCGTATGTATAAATCAGAGTATTTTTCAAATCTTCACCATTGTGATACAGTGATTGTTGTAAAACATAAACCGGTGTTTGTACATCTCCGCCATTTTGCAAAGCAATTTCAGTCAAATCAGGTTTACATAAAACCACTGTTCCTGCAAGGACTTGATTTTTATCTTGTTGCCCGAGCATTTGGTACCATGAGCGAAATCGCGGCATATCAGAAAAATATTGTTCCAATATGTTTGCATCATTGAGGTCTGTTGCTGCATAGGCATCAATACGGCATAAGCTTAAAAGAAAAACAGCGGTCAATACGGATTTTTTCATTTATCTTCTCCCTTATGATTGCGTTTTTTTATCTTGACAATGACAATAGTCATAAATCGGGCATTTATCACATAGTGGGCGTTGTGCTTTGCAAATATAGCGACCAAAAAGCACCAGCCAATGATTGGTATTTACCACTAATTCCGGCGGCAAAACTTTAAGCAAATCTTTTTCAATTTCCAACGGAGTTTTACCTTGGCTGAAGTCCAGTCGATGAGCAATTCTTATAACATGCGTGTCTACCGCTAAAGTCGGCTGATGATACCATACATTAAGCACTACATTTGCGGTTTTACGCCCAACACCGGATAGAGTCGTAAGAACATCACGGTCGGTGGGAACTTCTCCGTTAAAATCATCTACCAGTTGTTTGCTCATTTGCATAATGTTTTTGGCTTTGTTATTAAACAAGCCGATAGTTTTGATATATTCTTTAAGTTTGGTTTCTCCTAACTCAAGCATTTTTTGTGGCGTATCGACAATTTTAAACAACGGTTCTGTTGCTTTATTTACTCCTTTATCAGTACTTTGCGCGGAAAGCATCACTGCCACTAATAGCGTATATGGATTATGAAAATGCAGCTCGGATTGCGGCTGGGGATTTTGAGCGGCAAAAATTTGCATAATTTCGATAATTTCTTTTTGTGAGCGCATAATATTTCTCCTTATTTATGCTTTGACTCCGGCACCGGGAGCTTTAGGTGCGGTTTCATCAAGCGGCCAGCGCGGACGCGGTTTAAAATCAAGAGCATCAATGTAACCGGAACGATAGCGCTCTAAACCGGCCCAAGCAACCATAACACCGTTGTCAGTACAAAAACGAATCGGCGGTGCGGCAAATTCCAAACCATTGTCTGCCGCCAGTTTTTTAAGGGAATTTCGCAAATAGGTATTGGAGGCAACACCGCCTGAAACTACCAAATGCTCTCCTTCGGGATACCTTTGTTTGAAATATTTTATGGCGCGTTCAAGTTTACGTACCAAGCAATCTGTCGCTGTCATTTGAAAACATGCGCAAATGTCAGCAATATCCTGTTTTGGTAAAATAGCGTGTTCAAGTATGCCGTCCTGAGAATAGGATTCAATTATTTTGCGCACGGCAGTTTTTAATCCGGAAAAAGATAAATTGCAATCGCCGGAATTTAAAAGCGGACGCGGTAAGGTAAAGCGCGAATCGTCACCAATGGCCGCCATTTTTTCAATCATCGGACCGCCCGGATAGCCTAAGCCCAGCATTTTAGCCACTTTATCAAACGCTTCTCCGGCAGCATCATCAATGGTTGTGCCCAAACGCTCGTACTGTCCGACATTTTTAACCACTAAAATTTGGCAATGTCCTCCCGAAACCAATAATAATAAATATGGAAAGCTGATATTATTGGCGATGCGAGCGCAAAGGGCGTGTCCTTCTAAGTGATTTACGGCTATAAAAGGTTTGTCAAGAGCCAGAGATAAGGCTTTTGCCGTCATTGCTCCTACAACCACACCGCCAATCAGTCCCGGACCGCACGAGGCTGCCACGGCATCAATTTGTTCAAATTTAAGATGAGCGCGTTGTAGGCATAATGATACGATTTCATCAATATGTTCCAAGTGTGCGCGAGCGGCAATTTCCGGCACAACACCGCCGTATTGCTTATGTTCTTCTTGTGATTGCAAAGCTTCGCCCAAAATTTCTTTTTGGTCGGTTACAACGGCGGCTCCGGTGTCATCACAACTGCTTTCGATTCCTAAAACAATCATTGTTTTCCTTAACAAAACGATTTTATTTGTTCACTTTAAACTTTTTTTGTTATAAATATATGAAATATATTCGGGCAAAATGTCAAGAAAAAGGATACAGATATGGCTAAAAATGAAAATAAAAATGCAAATAAACCGATTGAAGATATGCAACCTAAGGTCGCAGGAGCGGAATCTCAACCTAAAACAAATGCTGAAAATAAGGATTTAAAAAATAAACTGTCAGCGGAAACAGAAAAATCGGTGACATCAAAAGTTGAGAATCACGGTTGGCGAAAATTTGTACTTTTTATCTTTTTGTGTTTGCTTGGTGCTTTAGCTTTTTTTGTGTTGCAAACAGAGCAAAATAAGCGTCAAAATGCCGAAATGCTACAAAAACTTGAGACGGCGTATGAGGCAAAACTTAATACTGCGGTCGCGCGTGTTAATGTTTTGGAACGTGAAGTTGCGGCACTCAAAGACAGACCAATTGTGGAACAAGTTGCCGGTGTGAGCGAAAATTTACTCAACCAAAAAATTGCTGCCGTGCGTGACGAATTGGAATATCGATTGGCGCAAATTACCGTAGCCGAAAATAAAAACGAATCCGTTATCGAATCAACAGCAAAGACTAAAGACGAATCGGCAAAGCAGTCTGTTGCCGAGCGTAAGGTTTTACCGGAAACGCAAATCATAACCTTAGCCGCAGAGGAGAAAAAAACGCAAGAAGTTTTACTTGCCAGCGGCGCAATTATTGTGCGTGATTTGGCTGAACAAGGTGTCAGCTTTGCTTATGAAGCAGAAGTGTTGCAAATTTTGGCACGCGGTAATGATTTGGCAGAAAATTATGTGCGTACGGTGAGAATGTTTGCCAATGTCGGCGTTTTAGGCAAAACTCAGCTGATTCGTAATTTTGAAAAGGTATTTTTCGAGTTGAATACAGCACAAACAAAGTCCGAGGCTCAATCAACCGAAAATATGTCAGCTCAAAAGTGGTATGAACAAGCGTGGACGTGGCTTAAGGCTACGGTTGTTGTTAGAAAAGGGCAGGAAAAACCAGTGTTCTCTCCGGAAAAAGATGAAGTGTATGAATTGGTGCATGAAGGTCGTTTTCAGGACGCTGTAAATGCAATGAAATTGAGCGAAAAGTATGCAAAAGTTGCCTCTAAACCACTTAATGAATGGTATTTGCAAGTGTCACGCTATATTCAGTTTAATAATGCGGTGAGCGGGTTGATTATGAATGCGTTGGCAAATATTCATCTTAAAGAAATGGAACACGCAGCGCAATAATGGAAGATTTGCTTGAAATATGGCGTAAGGCCTATCAAATTGTACCGGCGCAACTTGCCCAGATGAAAAAAGTTAGTCGGGCGGTTACGGCATTTAATACCAACATTGATGCGGTTGTAAAAATAAGTGGCAAGAGGCTTGCAGAGTTGGCGCAGATTGTTGATTTAAGGCCTGAGGATTTAGTGTGTACGGAAACATTTTTACACTCACCGAAAGATGTTGTTCGAGGTATTATTAAGTGTTTTATCAATGGTATTGCCGAAGAATGGCTTTGCGAAGACCGTAACATATATGAATGGATGGCACAAAATTTGGGTTATGACCGATTGCAAATGGGTGGTCAGGCAGGGATTGTCGCCAATGTTTTGGCTGTACTCGGGGTAAAAGAAGTATGCGCTCATACCAGTTCTGTGCCTAAATTGCAAGCTGAACAATTTTTAAACTCAGATAATTTGGTAACGGTTGATAAAAATGGCTTTGTCGGCAAAGCGTATGATATGAATTGCGTCGAAGATGAGCCGTTGGTACATCAAATTATTGAATTTGCGCGCGGTGATGTGTTTGAATTTGCAGGGCAAAAATATGTATGCCCGAAGGCAAACCGCTTTATTGCAACGTATGATACGGCAAATGTTGAGCTGAGAATCAATCAAGGCTTTATAAAATATATCAATAAAGTCGGGTTTGATTATATGGTCCTGTCTGGTTTTCATAATTTGACACAAACACGCTCAGGATTAGAAAAAATAGAAAATACCGTACCACTTGTGCAAAAATTAAAGCAAGATAATCCACATGGCATTATCCACTTGGAACTGGCATCAACGCAAGATAAGATTATACGCAAAGCAATTTTGCAAAAACTTGCGCCAATAGTAGATTCTGTCGGTTTAAATGAGCGAGAGGCTCTTGAGGCGGCAGAAGTTTTGATTCCGGAAAAATTTACGCATTGGCAAAAGGCAGAATTGTCGGCACCGCTGTTGCTTGATGTTTTGCGCGCACTTAAGGAACAATTACATACACCGCGAGTTCAGTTGCATTTTTACGGAACATATCTGACCTTGCAAAATAAGGATTTTGTAATTGCTCCGGAGGCAAACAAGCGCGGTATGATGTTGGCGGCAACAGTAGCGGCTTCTAAAGCAGGTTTAGGAAATATTGAGAGGCCGGAGAATTTGTTGTGGGCGAATGGTAAAAGTATCGGCTTATCGTCAGCAGATAATATGCGTGCTCTGGCAGAGCTATTACATAATCCGGCATTTGCCGAGAACGGAGTTACGGAGTATTTCGGTGCAGATTTGATAGCTGTGCCGACGATTATTGTGGAAAATCCTAAAACTCTTGTCGGAATGGGAGATACTATTTCCAGTATTTCGCTTGTTGGTGCGCGATAATTTTAAAAACACTGTTTTTCTGTTTTTAAAAACACTGTTCATATGTGATAAATACTAATATATATTTGAAACTTTTGTGAAGCTGAATAAGTGTGTTTTTTCAATAACTTTGTTGCAGTATACTTAAAGCACCCCGAAGGGTGCCTTGAAAGATATGTTTAAAATTTAGCAATATGTCGGTAATTTGATGTGAGTATCAAACATTTTTTTGCCAACCGCGCAGAATATAATCACTTAATTTTTCGCTAAAGAAGGAACTATCGCTGATGGCCTCGCCTTCAGCAATTTTAGCTTGGTCTAAAAGCAAGCGCGAAACTTCTTCCACCGTTTTCTTTTGACTTTCATCAAACATACTGTCGGCCAATTTTATAATCAGCGGATGATATGGGTTGACTTCTAAGATTCTTGAACTTGCAAACGCCGTTTGTTGCTGATGATTACGCATCAGACGTTCAAGATGGATACTCATCTGCCCACTTTCAACAGTCAAGCTTACCGGACTTGATGTCAGTTTTTCGGTTGGAACAACTTTACCTACTTCATCTTTGAACAATTCTGCCATAAAATCAGTTAATTTCTTTAAGCTGCCTTCGTCGGCACGCGGTGTATCGCGTTCCATTTTCAAATCCATATCCGCTTGCGAAACGTGCTTAATCGGGTATCCTTTATAATTTGTCAGTACCTGAACCCAAAATTCATCAATCGGATCCACAAGCAACAAAACCTCAATTCCTTTGGCTTTAAAGGCCTCAAGTTGCGGATTGTTTCTGAGTGTCGGTACATCATCACCGGTAATATAATAAATGTTGGTTTGCCCTTCCTGAACTCGCGATATGTATTCATCCAGCGAAGTCAGACGTTCTATATCATTGGTGGAATAAAAACGTGACAACGAAGCTATTGTTTCACGATTGGCAACATCTTCATAAATTCCTTCTTTGAATGCAATACCGAAAATCTTCCAAAACTTCATATAGTCATCATAATTTTCGGAACGGGTTTTCAGCTCTTTCAAAATACGCCCGACCGTACCATTTTTAATTTTGCCGATTAAGGCGTTTTGTTGCAGCATTTCACGCGAAATATTCAGCGGCAAGTCGGCACTGTCTATAATTCCTTTAACAAAGCGCAGATATGCCGGCATCAGACCGTCAACCTTGTCGGAAATAAACACGCGATTTACGTACAATTTCAAACTCTGCTGTCTGTCCGGTTGAAACAAATCATACGGCGCCTCTGATGGAATAAACAGCAATCCGGTATATTCAATACTGCCCTCAGCTTTGAAATGTAAACGCATCCACGGCGTATCAAAATTACGTGAAATATGGTGATAAAATTCGTTATATTGCTCATCGGTAATGTCTGCTTTGTTTTTGGTCCAAAGTGCCGAGCCTGTATTCACTGTTTCTTCACCGGCCTTACCTAAATTCAATACAATCGGATAGTTGATATGGTCGGAATAGGTGCGGATAATATGACGCAAATAAATCGTATCCACATAATCTTTGGCATCATCTTTGAGATACAGTTTAATATCCGTGCCTGCAGTGTCGCGTTTTGCCTCAGTTATTTCAAAACCGTCTACACCGTTAGATGTCCAGAGCCACGCTTGTTCTTCACCGGCGCGGCGCGTTGTAACTTCAACCTTTGACGCTACCATAAATGCGGAATAAAAACCGACGCCGAATTTTCCGATAAGGTCTACAACCGAACCATTGTCCTTGGCATTATTTACAAAATCTGCCGTACCTGATTTGGCAATTGTGCCCAAATGATGTACCAAATCATCTTTATTCATACCGATACCGTTGTCGCTGACGGTTAGTGTATTTTCTTCGGTATTTGGAGTAATTGTAATCTTAAATTCGCCGTTATCCTTGGCAATTCCGGGGTTAATCAACGCATAGTAGCGGAGTTTGTCGCAAGCATCACTGGCGTTAGAAATCAATTCACGCAGAAAAATATATTTTTCAGAATACAGTGAATTAATTACAATGTCTAAAAGTTTTGATACTTCAGTTTTAAATTTTTGTTTGCTCATTATAAAATCTCCTTAAATAAACAACTACTGTTTATATGGGGTGTAATCCCCCTGTTCGCAAGAGGCATGACGTAATTTTATGAATATGCACACAAGAAATGCGTAAACATTATTTTTTATTGAAAACACAAACGGTTCGTTTTATACTATGCGCAATTTTGAAAACATTTATTTTAGGACAAAACAATGGCAAATGAAACAAATATCCACAGAGAATCGCGATTGGCTAAATTAAAAACATTGCAGGAAAAGGGTTATAATCCGTATCCGTATAAGTTTATGCCAACAATTTATGCGGCAGAATTACAAGAAAAATACAAAGATTTGGAAGCCGGTGTTGATACCGAAGACCGTGTAACCATTGCCGGTCGTGCCATGGCTGTGCGCAATAGCGGTATGTTCGTGGATATCAAAGATAAAAGCGGTAAAATTCAGGCTTTTTGCTACAAAAAAATCTTATCCGAAAAAGATATGGAAATCTTAAAATGTGTTGATGTCGGAGATATTGTAGGTGTTAGCGGCTTTGTGCGCCGTACTCCGCGCGGGGAGTTGACTGTTGCGGCCGAAAAGTTTGATATTATTTCTAAATCTTTGCAAACATTGCCGGAAAAATTCCACGGGTTAACTGATGTTGATGCTCGTTATCGCCAACGGTACGTGGATTTTATTATGAACGATGACAGTAGGGAAATTTTTAAAAAACGCTGTCAAATAACTTCAGCCGTGCGCCGCTATTTTGAACAAAACGAGTTTTTGGAAGTGGAAACCCCGATGCTTCATCCGATTATGGGCGGTGCCAATGCTAAGCCGTTTATAACGCATCACAATGCGCTAGATATGGATTTATATTTGCGTATTGCGCCGGAATTGTACTTGAAAAAACTGGTCGTCGGCGGTTTTGACCGAGTGTTTGAGATAGGACGTAATTTTCGCAATGAAGGAATTGATAAAAACCATAATCCGGAATTTACGGCTTTGGAAGCCTATATGGCGTATGCCGACTATAATGATATGGCTAATTTAATAGAGGATTTAGTACGCTTTATTGCAAAAGATGTTTTAGGAACCGAAACTTTAACCATCGGTGAAAATAAAATTGACCTAACTAAACCATTCCGCCGTGTATCCATAGTTGATTTAATCAAAGAAAAAACCGGTATTGATTTGCTTAAAGCCGAAACACTTGAACAAGCACAAGAGATGGCAAAATCAATAGGAGTTGATGCCGGTGCTTGTACCTGTTGGGGAAAAGTAGTGCAAGAAGTGTTTGATGAAAAAGTTGAGGCATCTTTGATAGAGCCGACTTTTGTAATGGATATGCCGCGTGATATTTCTCCGCTTGCCAAAACACATCGCAACAATCCGCGTCTGGTTGAACATTTTGACGCATACATCGGAGCAATGGAAATCGGCTGTGCTTATTCCGAACTTTCAAATCCGCTTGAGCAGCGCGAACGCTTTGAGGCAGAGGTTGCAGCACGTGAAAACGGTGATGACGAGGCTCAAATGCTTGACGAAGATTTTATTTGCGCTCTTGAAAACGGTTTTCCGCCGTCAGGAGGTATGGGAATGGGTATTGACCGCATATCAATGTTGTTAACCGGTGCCGAAACCATTAGGGACGTGATAGCTTTTCCGACTTTACGCAAAAAGGACTAAGAATTTTAATGAAAAAAAGCGTTGTTTTTATTTTGCTCTTGTTGATGATTATTGCCGCAGAGATGTGGGCTTTATATTGGCATCACAAAAATCCGACACCGGTGCAATATCAGTTGGCAGCAATCGAATTGGATTTGCCAAAGCCGGATATGAGCGGAATTAAACCATTTTTGTTTGAAAATAAATGGACTGAAGATGTAAATCGAGAGCTTGATAAAATTCAAGCGATTATTGATAATTCATTAAACGATGATTTTACTCAATCTTTAAGCAGTTATTCCGCACGCCGCAAACGCGCAGCGCAAATTCGTAAAGAACGTTTGCAAGGATTGGAAGAATATCGGCAACGCGCCGCACAAGAAACGGCTCAGATTAAGGGCGAATACTTGGGAAATAATCGTTGCCTGATTCAAAATACGGAAAGTGAGTGTGTTGATGGTTTATATCGCTTAGATGACCATTGTATCGCCTGTTATGCAGGAATATGCGCCGGAACAAACTGTGCAACGGCAACCGACGCAGCAAAGCATTCTAAGCCGGCGGCAGACTTACTATCCCCATCTGTGGCAGAAAAAAATTTTTCAGCGGAAGAAGCGACATTAGACCGAACAGAAGGCATAATTGATGCTGAGCCTAGAGAAAATTTCGAAAGTAAAGCAGTTGCATCAAAAAATGACGGAAAAGCACAAATTGCCGTAATTATTGATGATGTTGGTCTGAGTGTGCCGTTTACCAATCAGTTGGTGCAAATTAAAGAACCTGTTACTGTTGCCTTTTTGCCGTATGGTGCCTCAAATAAAGCACAGGTTTTAAAGCTGAAAAATGCCGGTTTTGAAGTTATGCTACACGCACCGATGATGCCTCATGTACGAGCGAGCTTGGCTCCTAATACATTATCGCCGAAGATGAGTAAATCTGAAATTAAAACAATGTTTACTGCAATGTTGGAGCGTTTTGCCGGTACCGGATTAGTGGGGGCAAATAACCATATGGGGAGTGCATTTACGGAAGATGCGGAAGCAATGTCAGTGGTGATTGAACAGCTTAAAGCTGAAGATATGTTCTTTTTAGATTCTAAAACCAGTTCAAAATCAGTGGCAAAATCTGTGTGCCGAAAATTTGGAGTACCATATATTGCCCGTGATGTTTTTTTGGATAATGAAAAAGATTATACCAAAATTATGCAACAGTTTGCCGTTACTGAGCGAATCGCCAAAAAACGCGGATACGCTGTTGCTATCGGACATCCGTATAAACAAACTTTGCAAGCACTTAAAGATTGGGAAAATAATTTAAACTCACGTGGTATTGAACTGGTACCGCTATCTTATTTGGTACAAAAGAACAACTAAAAAAACATAAAATTTTTAAGTATATTTGCTTGGCAAAAGTCGGTAATTTTTCATTTGTTCGGTGCTTTATTTTGGATAATCATGTATAATATTATTGAGGCAAAAATGAGCGATATGCTGTTAAAAATAATCATTTGTATGGAGTGTAAGTAAATTCCGTATAAAATCCACGAAAGCATTCCGATATTATAAATTATGTAAGAAGATAAAGACAGACCTTGAAC
>DEST01000053.1 GCA_002361365.1 Alphaproteobacteria bacterium UBA3307 | reverse complement strand
ATCGGCTCGGTAGGTAGCAAATCCATCCCCACAATCAAGCCTACACCTTTATTATGCATAGCCGCTACCTGTGTCCAACCTCCGGGAGCACAGCCTAAGTCGACAATGGTTTTTCCTTTGCCTAAAAAATGGTATTTTTCATCAAGCTGTATCAGCTTAAACGCCGCTCGTGAGCGATATCCCTGCCGTTTAGCCTCTGCCACATACGGGTCATTAAGTTGCCGTTGCAACCATCGGTTCGACGACACTGTGTTATACTTGGCGTTTTTAACTTTTACCGCCAACATCTTGCGTCCGCGTACCTGTTTTGCCGATTGCGTTAACTTTGCCATTTTTGTGCCAAATCCTCTATAATCGCTTCTTGTGCTCCTTTAAGCGATGCTGTCAGTGTTTTAATTTGCAAATCATCATATATCTGCTTAAAGATTATGGTTGCCGCCACAATAATGGGAGCCCGATTCTCACCGATGTACTGATTTTGCAACAATTCATCATACGAACTCCGCCAAATATTTGCTATTTGCTCATCAATCAATCGTGTTTCCGCTGCCATTCCGTCAACTCGGTCTTTGTTATATCCTTCAGTATGCCACACCATACTGAGAAGCCTCAGCGGAGTGCTTGAGGTAGCTATACATTCACACTGATTTTGATACATTAAAAATTCCGAGTTATGTAAAAAATCTAAAGTATATTTTCTGACTTCTGCTCTCAGAAGTTCGGCATTATCGGAATTATATTCTATCAAATCAAATGCTTCTGAAGCATTACGCGCTCCCCACGGAATAGAGATTGTATATAAAACCTTTGGATTTACCTCATTAGTTGCCAATGTTATTTCGGTAGAACCTCCCCCTAAGTCATAAACCAACAAATACGGCGTATCCGGCGCGGCATTCAAACGCGCACCTTTTAGATTAAGCAAAGCTTCTTCTTGTGCGCTGATAATTTCCAATTTTATACCACACATTTCTTCAACCATCTGCACAAATTTTGCTCCATTGTCCGCAATCCGACACGATGCTGTTGCCACTGCCCGATAATGCGTGGCGTGATAATCAAACATATTTTGCACGTATCGTGAAAGACACTGCATAGTCCGTTCTATTGCCTGAGGAGAAAATTTTCGATTTTTATACAATCCCTCCCCCAGCTTTACGGTTTCGGAATCTCTGAATACCAAATTTCCTTTATTATCGGCAATACGCAACCGACACGAGTTTGTTCCTAAATCAATTGCCGCCAAATTTCCTTGCATATTTACGTCCCTTTCTATACGTCTTATGATATTTTCCGTCTTTACGAAAATAATTATGTTTCTGGTGATGCATCATATCCAACAAAATCCCTTCCCGAATTCCTCTATCGGCAATCGTTATTTCAGAAATCGGCCAAAAAGTACTCAATGCCTCAATAATCGTGCAACCGGCAATAGTCAAATCCGCCTTTTGTTTGCCGATACACGAATGCCGGCACCTCCCTTCGTACCCCATTTTTTTAATTTTACTGATAACATTTTCTATTTCTGTTCCTGAAAGTGCCAATCCATCGACTGCAGCCCGATTATAGCGCGGCAAATTTAAATGCACCGCTCCCAAAACCGTAACCGTACCGGAAGTACCTATAACTTGTATTTCCTGATTGCGAATTGCTTCGGTAATTTGATATTTATCCTCAAATTCCTGCAGAATTTTTTGTGTCCGCTCCACAATTGTGTTATATGCCAGATTTGTCATATCTCGTGCCGGAAAAGCCTCAGAAATCGTCACCACCCCATAAGGCAAAGACACAAAACCTTCAATAAAGGTTTTTCCGGTTTCTGTAATTCTTGCCAAAGATATTTCGGTAGAACCGCCGCCGATATCAAATACCAATGCCCGCTTTATCATTCGGTTTAAGAGCGGCATACATCCAACCACCGCTAAACGTGCCTCTTCTCTTGAAGATATCACCTCCATATTAAGACCGGTTTCTTTGGATACTGCCTTTTCAAATTCCTCACAATTCAGTGCCCGACGACAAGCCGCCGTTGCCACAAAACGCATTCGCACAATCGGCGCATATTCTTCCAAAACACCGCTACAAATTTTTAAGGCATTAATCGTCCGCCGTATGGCTGGCTTAGAGAGCATATTATCTTTAATTATTCCCTCACCCAAGCGCGTGATTTTAGAAAATGTTTCTACAACATGAAAAGAACTCGGTGTCGGCTCAGCAATCACCAAACGACAGGAGTTTGTCCCCAAATCGATTGCCGCATAATAGCCACTGTGTGTATTTTGACGGATATTCGATTTATTTTGGAGATTTTCTTCCTGTTTGTGTTTGTTTTGCCACCTGTAATTCACTGTTGCTCCGTACCATAAATTTCCGTTCTGATTTGCTGGCGCAGTTCATCAATGCACACCAATCCTTTTTTCTTATCTTGATAGTACCAATATTCCCAGCCGTTGCACGCCGCCGCATTTTGAGCCGCTGCTCCTACTTGATGAATTGAGCCTTCGGCAATTTCACTTTTAACGGAACCATCAGAGCGAATGGTTGCAAATTTTTTCCCATGCACATCACTCAACGTATCTCCCGGTTTAAGCATACCGCGTTCAATCACCGCACCAAACGGAATGCGCGGCATTTTTTTCTTAACGGTATATTCCATTGCACAATCCGGCATCGGCACAACATTGTCTATACGCTTTTGTGCACCGGTCACATATTCGGCATCACGCTCAATTCCAATAAAATGACGGCCGAGTTTCTTAGCCACCGCACCGGTTGTACCGGTTCCGAAAAACGGGTCTAAGATTACATCATTAGGCTTAGAAGACGCAAGTAAAACACGATACAACAATGCTTCCGGTTTTTGTGTCGGATGCAACTTTTCACCATCTTCTTTTTTCAGACGCTCCTTGCCGGTACAAATCGGGATTTCCCAAATACTGCGCATTTGCGTTTCATCATTCAGGGCTTTCATCGCTTCATAATTAAAAGTGTATTTTGCTTTTGGATTTTTGATAGCCCAAATCATTGTTTCGTGTGCATTGGTGAAGCGTGTACCCTTAAAATTAGGCATTGGATTGGTTTTGTTCCATACCACGTCATTTAAAATCCAAAAACCCAAATTTTGCAAAATATAACCCACACGAAAAATATTATGATACGAACCGATAACCCAAATTGAGCCATCTTCTTTCAAAACACGCTTAGCTGCACTCAGCCATTGTTTGGTATATTCATCATACGCCGCCAAACTCTCAAAACTGTCCCATTCTTCCGTCACCCCGTTGACCACGCTGTTATCCGGCCGCAACAAAACATCGCCGAGCTGCATATTATACGGTGGGTCAGCAAAAATCACATCTACCGAATTTTCCGGCAGTTTATTCATCGTCTCAATGCAATCGGCATTGACTATTGTATCTAAAACTTCTTTTATTTTCATCTTTCTTTCCATTTGTTATTACAAGATAAAGTCATAAAGTTATAATTTTATTAAAATAATTAAATAAAAATACGCTTTAAAAATTTATATCAGCAATAACCGGATAACCTGAAATTACAGATACTATTTCAATAATTCTCTAAGTTCTCGTTCACGTGCTGTAATCAAAATCAGCTCTGAAAAAGACATATCAGCCACTTTAATGCGCTGTTTTTGCAATTCAAGCATTTGTAAAAGTACTTCTTCTTCCTCTTCTTCTTGCTTGTCCTTAGCAGCTTTTGCCTTACTTTTTGGCTCATATTTATTTTTTGCCGCAAGTTTTTTTGCTGCCATTTTTTGTTCCTTTGCTGCGATTAAATCTATTATGCCTTGCGAATTACGTCTTATTTCCAACGCTTGCAATAAATATATCAAACGTTGCTGAACATAATAGAAACGATCTGCATCCCAATGATGATATATAAACCAGATTTTTTTCTTCCAATCCAGCGCTTTTGAAGGCAGAACATCCAGATAAGCCACATTGAAATCCTTTTCCAAGCCCAATCTTTTATATTCAGGCAACAAACGTACAAACTCATCAAGCTCTTTAGCATGAATATCAATAGTATACTGAACACGTTTTTGCTTAATAATCCTATCATATCTATCCAGTGGATTTTCCCACATTTGGAATCGTAAAACCGCAAAAACGGCTACCAACCCGAGCAACAAAAACATTGTCCGGCTCAGACTTTGTTTTACCATAGCAAAGCCTCCGTATAATAATCAATGCTTAAGCCATAATTTATGGATAAATCATCAAGCTGACGTTCGGTTGTATCACCAAGCTGATGCACTCCACTGCCAACCAATAATGTTTGCGCACCAAAGGCATTTCCCATTCGCATATCCGTTGCCATACAATCGCCTATAACCAAGCAACACTGAGGTCTGAAATCGCTCATATTTTCCGTCAAATAAGAAGCTATCCGTACATCTGGCTTACCAAATGACATTACCTTACCTCCCATCAACGCATATTGCTCGGCTACAGCCCCTACACTCTCAATTACACCGTTATGTCCCACAAGAGCCGTGTTGTTACCAATCGACACCAGAGGTAAGCGCAGGTGCAAAGCCTGTTCCAATTCCGGCAAAATTTCCGCCGTACTTAATCCGCCGCTTTCCGTCTCAGCCAACACAAAATCCGCCAAAACCATACTTTCGACCGGCATATATTCCAAACCTGCCGCCGCCATAGATTTTTGACCATTAAGACTATAATATGTTTTGCTGTTTGTTTGATTTTGTTTCAAATAAAAATGCGCAATTTCACCGGCAGTAATGATGGCATAAAAAATATTCATAGGGACATCTTTATGCTTTAGCAAATAATATAAATCACGCACTCTAAGCCCCGTATTAGAAGCCAGAGTGATTTTTTTACCGCTTTGATAAAGTTTTATCAAGGCATCAACAGCCTGCGGCAATACTATATCTCCGTGCATAAAAACGCCATTAACACCGCAAATCACGGTATCAAATTCATCTTTTATTCTTGATAGATACTTCAGCTTTTGTGTCATTTTTCTGCCGTTACGTTATATCCTCGTAACAGACAGTTTACATTCAATTGGTAAAAATTTAGATAATATTTTGCGGCACCGTAAAATTATTTGCCTGTTCAATAAACACTTGTTCCAATTGCGGTAAATTATCTGCATATTGATAAAGATTATCAATCTTCACATATCCCCACGCCTCACCATTTTGTACACGCACCAACACCACCGAAATCGGCTGTGTCAAATTATAAATTTGCTGAAAATTAACTCCGGTATCTTCGGTATAATCAACCTCAAAAACACTATAATCGCCCTCATAGCGTACATTATAAACGTTATATAGGGTGTCAATAATTTCTGCACATTTAGGACAATTTGCACCATCATAAAAAATGTACATAATACCGCGATTCCACATTTCCGGACTATTCGGATACATTTCATGCATTTCGCGCTCATATTCTCTAATTGCCGGATTATCACCGGACGAATTAATATATTGCGCATTTGACTGAGTGCTTAACAACCAAATAAAAAACAGTGTTGCATTAAATAACTTAACCATTTTACCCTCCGCATTTCAAAGCGGCGAGCAAGCGTTTTCCAGCCATATTTTTTCATCTTCACGCAAATACGGTAACAAACTTTGATAAACATCTTGATGATATTTATTAAGCCACGCCAACTCGTCGCCGTTTAGCATATATTTATCAATCAGCTTTTTATCAATAGGTACTTTGGTCAGGGGGATAAATTTCAAAAATCCCTCGGTTGTGACAACTGGTGCCGTATATTGCAAATTCTCGATTCTGATGCCGTATTTTCCTTCTCTGTATATTCCCGGCTCATTTGAAGTTACCATATTAGCCTTAAAACCATAATCAGACCCATTTACGGAAATACTTATCGGACCTTCATGTACATTACCGAAACACGCCACTCCGTGTCCGGTGCCGTGTTTATAATCTGCCCCGATTTTCCATAATTCGGAGCGTGCCAAAGCATCAAGTTTTACTCCGCCTGTGCCGGTCGGAAAATGTGCACGCGCCAAAGCAATGTGCGCTTTCAATACGGCAGTAAAATCCGCAATCATTTCTTTTGTCGGTCGCCCAATGACTATAGTTCGCGTAATATCCGTTGTACCGTCAAAATACTGTCCTCCACTATCAATCAACAATAAAGTGTCTGCTACAATTTCGGTATTTGTTTTTGCTGTCGGCTGATAATGCACAATTGCACCATTAGCACCGCTACCGGCTATTGTTTCAAAACTTTCAGCAAAGAAATATTGTTGTTCAGCACGAAGTTGATGCAACTTTTCAACCACATCAAGCTCCGTTTTACCCCGCCAATTATTCTCAAGCCAATGCAACAATTTTACAACTGCCACTCCGTCACGAATATGACAATTTATCATACCCTGCAACTCTACATCATTTTTTTGCACCTTTTGTATTGAACACCAATCAGGCATTTTTTGCAAAATAACTTCCGAATTTGCCATTTGCTTAATTTTTTCCGGTGCCGTATGAGCATCATAAACGATAACTTTTCCGCTAGCTGTTTGCAAAAAAACTTCCAAATCCGCCCATGTTTTAACCGGCATATCGGCTTGCAGATTATCGGCAAACAACGTTATATCGCCGTTTTTAGATAGCAAAGCATAAGCTCTCACAATTGGTGAACACGGCAAATCACGCGCATATATATTCAATAACCACGACACACTATCCGCCGAAGTCAGCAAATAATAATCCGCATTTTTTGCTTGTAATTCTTCCGCCGCCTTTGCACATTTTTCCGCACGGCTCAAACCTGCAAAACGCACATCACGAACCTCGGCCGCAATTTGCCTGTTGCATACCATATCAACCCAAGAGCCGGCATCAACAAAATCCCATTCGCGATAGCGACGTTTTAAAAACTCCATTTCCGCCGCACTATGGCACCATGCATCATAGCCGATTCGTTTTATATTTTTTCCCGATAATAAATCACACACATTTTTAAAACGCGGATTTTCATCAATTACCGTAATTTCGGCTGCATCGGTTTGTATGCGTGCCTGCAATTCATAGCGTCCGTCCACCAACAAAAAAGCCTCGTCGCAGGTAACAACAGCAATCCCTGCCGAACCGGAAAATCCGCATAATGCTTTGAGTTTATGCTCACTTTCCAAAATATCCTGCCCAATAAAACGATTACCGTGTGTAATCACATAAGCATCAAGCCCTTTTTGTTTTAATTTATTGCGAATTTCTTGTATTTTCATTTACTTAATCCTTTTTTAGCAAAGCAGCACGCCATCTGTCTTTTGCATAGAGCTTTATCAATTTTAAGCCGTATTTTTCGTGTTCGCTGATTACCCAATCAACTTGCTCATCAATAAATCCGGATATAATAGCATAACCGCCTGTTTTCAAATTTTCAGCCATATCCGGTGCCATCGCAATCAGCGGCCGCGCTAAAATATTGGCCAAAATCACATCATAAGGCGCATTTTGTTGAACAATATCTGCTTCATAGCCATCGCTGTATGCAGCAATTATCTGAGTTGCCACATTATTATCCGCAGCATTTTGTTTAGTAACTTTTACTGATTCGTCGTCAATATCCACCGCTACAATTTGCGCATTTTTCCACAATTTTGCCGCCGCAATAGCCAATATTCCCGAACCGGTGCCTACATCAAGTATTTTTTTCGGCGCAATATCTGCCATACGCTTAATTTCCGAAATTCCGTTCAAACAGCTGATTGTTGTTTGATGCTCTGAACCAAAAGCCGTTGCCGCATAAACTTTTATGCCGAGTTTACCATGGGTATCAACTTTATTTTCAAAAATACCGTAAACCATAAAATCTTCTGTTTCAACCGGTGCAAATCTAATCACATTTTCTTTAAGCCAATCTTTACGTGCCAAAATTTCGATTTTATATGCCGGCAAAATGACATTTTGCTTTTGTGCCTCCATCAGCATTTGTTCTGTTTCAACCCCTTCACGCAAATAACCGACAAGCTGTTCTTTTCCGTCGTCAGTGTAATTTATTTCCACCACTTCAAAGAAATTATCGGCAAATTCTGCCAACATTTCATCTGTTTCGGTCATTGGCTCAAACTTTACCATTTGACAATTTCCAAAATTTTCCATTATTTTTTATCTTTCGTTATTACTTTTTTTACCAAACACATTTTATACTATAAAAAGTATATATACATAAACATTAAAAAGAGCTTACTGATGAAAAAAATATTTATTTCTGTTTTAACACTCTTAGTGTTTTTCAAAACCATACCGGCAAAAAGCAATTGCATTGGTATTGATTGTCCGCCGGATGTCGGTCCGATTACCAAATTACAATATAAGTGGGAAGACTTTAAACGTAAAGATATCTGGAAACCTGATAACGAAAAATATTGGCTTCACAAATTTCGCGGCTACCAAAAATATCCGGTAACTTTTTACAGCGAAGACGACCTTCTTGCGGCCGCCGGTGAAGACAATGTGCGCACTGTTGCCGTGCACGATTACAAAAAATATACACCGGTATACGCACATAAAGGACAAATTATGTACGATTCTACCACTTATCAGATTACCTATCGTCGTGGTAGCGGTGAACGCTATGCCGTAGACAGAGATACTATCGTATATCTCAGTACCGACAGCATTAAAATCGGTCCGAAAGACCCACTTAAACCAATCGGTGAAGTCCGCATAAACGGAGAATATTTGATGTTGCTCGAATTACCGCGTTCATCTTATGTTTTAGCTGTTGACGATCACGGTAATATTGCACCGATGTTTGGACAAGTCAGCAATCGCGGAGAATATTTGGTCGGACACAACAGCATTCATATCAAACCGGCAAATGCACTGATTAAATCTTATTCAGACAGCGTAGAAACTGCTTCTAAACCGGTTTTCAATTTTTCCGTAACTTACGGCGGAGTTGAAAATAAAGAAATTGCCTTAATCATCAAAGACGGCTCCGGAGAAGAACAAACGCGTATGGTTCCGATGTGGAAAAAAATGATAACAATAAACGGCACCAAAATTCAGATTATCTATGTTTGCCCTGAATATATCGAATACCAATTAGTAGATTGATTATATTGCAAAATATCTGAAACATAAAAACAGCCGCAAACCAACGGCTGTTTTTTTTAGAGCTCAAATCTCAGCATTCCGTTTATTGCATATCAAATAACGGAATACCTCGTTGCATACGCACTCTCTGGCTTTCAATCGTAGTTGCCAAATTTAACTTACCGCTCTTAATAATACCGCGCACTTGGTCGCCGGCAGAAGCATCAGGATTGGCAAAAACGAAATCAATTTTCGGACGTTTAGGTACGCCGGTCAATGTTTGATGCAATACACCCAAAATACCATTGCCAACCAAATCATACGACATTTCTTCTGAAATTCCGCTGGCAGCCGCATATTTTACAACAGATTGAATAGCATCAGTTACCGTTGCCGCGTGAATGGTCGAAAGTACTAAGTGTCCGGAAATTGCGGCACGCAATGACTCTGACGCCACCGCAGGGTCACGAATCTCACCCAAATATACATAACGCGGTTTAGAACGCAACATAGATTTCAAACCATCCGGCCACGAACCGTTAGGTGGTGTCATCTGCTTACAAATTCCAAGCTCTCCGTTGATTGTTTTATAGGTTCCGTCGAGCGGCATTTCTATTGGGTCTTCCAACGTAAAAGCATACCCTCCTTCACGCACCAACCATTCTCTGAGCAAAGCCGATAACGTTGTAGTTTTACCCGAACCGGTTGTGCCGGCAACCAACAACAAACCAGAAGCTCCGCTGAGCGAAAGCAAATAACGCATCAACCGCTCATCCATACCAAGCTTAGTCAAATCCGGAATAGAATCTGGCATTTTGCGAGCGCAAAATTGCTGACCGTCCAAAGTAACCGTACGTTCCACACGATAGTTTCTGCCCTTATATTTGAGCAAATAACTCGGATTATCTTTATATGTTGTTTTCAGAGCCTGATAAAATTCATCATAATCGTCAGGACGCACCGGAATAAGCCCGCTTGGTGTTTTTTTACCCCAAATATAAGCTGTTCCGTCCGGAATCACGTAAATATCAGAAAAATCTGTATCATTAACTGTTGCCATTTTATATAATCCTTATCAAAAATTAACACTGTTCTTAAAGTAATCTCTTTTTTGAAAATATACCAGAGCGCGTAAAGTTATCCACAGAAAAAACATTGCAAAATAAAGAGAAAACCCACAAAATTTAATTAGTTTCTTTAGAGAAACTATCCTAACGTCAAAATAAATATTTACGCTTTTTGTCAAGAGTGCTAACGTAGTGCCAGTATGAACTAAAAAAGTGAGGACTTTATGAAAAAACTTTATTTAATGACTGCATTGGCTGCAATTTTAAGCGCACAAAACGCTAATGCAGCCGGCTATCAACTTAACGAATTTTCCGCAACTGGTTTAGGGCGCTCTTTTGCCGGTATGGGTGTGGTTGGCGATGACTTTTCCGCGCTCGGTTTTAATCCGGCCGGTATGACGGCGCAAAAACGCTCCGGTGTTCAGCTTGGTCTGGCATTAACGGAAATTGCCGCCAAAGCCAAAAGTAAATATGGTACGGATAAAATGGATTATTTTGTGCCGCTGCCGAGTGCTCTGGGACAATATAACTTAAATGATAAATGGTTTTTCGGTTTTGGCGTTTATGTGCCTTACGGACTTTCCACCAAATATAAGCACGACAGCCATGTGGCTCAGCATGAGCCGGTTGGCGTGCGTAAATCAGAACTGGAAGTAGTTGACGCTAACTTCTCAACCGCATACAGATTTGATATAGGCTTATCTTTAGGTGCCAGTGCTATTTTACGTTATATCAAAGGTCAGTTGACAAGCAATATCAATAATATGCCATTGGAGCAGGCGGGCGGATTGCCGGCTAATGGCTCCAGCGATTATCGTGTTAAAGGTTGGTCGCAAAGTTGGCAGCTCGGCGCAATGTATGAATTTGATGAAAATACCCGCGTAGGTCTTGCTTATCGCTTTAAGAGTACCCAGCATACTCACGGTAAAGAATATGTTTATATGGAAGTTAATACACCAATAGGAACAAAAGATATATTCGGTCGCTATGAGACCATGGCTGACCCTGAATTACCGGCCAGTTGGATTCTCTCCGGCTATCATAAATGGAATGATAAGTGGGCATCCGAAGCAACCGTTAAATATATTCAATGGCACCGCTTCTATGAGTTTCCTGCGCATTCATATGCCGGTGACCACAGTGTGGAATATCGTTGGAAAGATTCATGGACATTTGCTCTCGGGCAAGAATATTATGCCAACGAAAATTGGACTTTCCGTGCCGGTACCGCTTGGGATCAGGCACCGACCGCCAACAATAATTTCCGTACCAATCGTATTCCGGATTCCGACCGTATTTGGTTCTCTTTGGGAGCAAGCTATACAAAAGGCAATCATCAGATTGACTTAGGTTATGCTTTCTTAACTATGATGCACGGACGTGTTCGTGATCATTATCAGGGCGGGGATTTAGACGCAAAATATCATAATCATAGTAATATGTTTGCTTTGGCCTACCAATATAAATTTTAAAAATTTGCATAACAAATAACTGCTAACAGAGGGCTTTTCCTTACAGTACGCTTGTTTTGTGTACATTATAGAAAAGCCCTTTATGTTTGTTTTATTTTCTTAATTTCGACCGAATTTATGCAAAAATTTAATACTTTTTCAAGATATTTACATATATACTGTGAAAGTATTAATTTTTGCAAGAGGATTTTACCTATGAATGAAAATATGGAACATTCAACCGCAGCCTTAGAGCATTTTAAGAATGCTTTTAAGCTACTCATCAAAAAACAATATTCAGCTTCTTTTCACGCGCTTTTGGATTTTCTCAAGTCCTTATTTTTAAAACTTAAAATGTTGTATTTGACTAGATTGAAAGGACAATACATAGAAATTAAAGGTAAACGTATTTCTAAAACACTCTTAGTTATTTTAGCCGTGATTTTTTTGTATCTGATTTCACCAATGTCATTTCTTTTCAGCAACAACACTCAAATTGATACACAAAAAACAGAAAACAATGTGTATAATAAAGATGGCATAAAAATTCATTCTATGCACAAATGTGATTTTGCCGCTTGCGGAATTTTAGAATACCGTGGCACCCAAGATCTGGAAAAAGTACGCATTACAGTCACTTTTTATAATCAGACCGGACAGCCTACTTATGAAGGAAATGCCGAAACTTTGCAGTTGGCTCCTAATTCGCGTATGGAATTTACCATTCCTTGCGATGAAGATTTCGGATATTTTAAGCTCAAAGAAGTTTATATAAATTCCACAGATGAAAAACAATAAAAATAACTGATAATTATCGCAAAAAAAAATTCTCGGACATAAAATCCGAGAATTTTTATTACTAATTGAGCCCTAAATATCCATTGTATCCAACAAATTACGTGTATATGCTCGCAACTCACCGCTATTCATCAAACTCAGCTTAATATTGGATTTTTGTAAATCAAAATTCGTTCCGCAGTCAAAGCGCATTCCTTTAGCCAAAACGCCATGAATCGGCATTCCACGCATTGCCGCCAAATTCAGCGCATCGGTTAAGTTGATTTCCCCGTTTGTACCTTTAGTTACTTCCGGCAAAATATCAAGAACTTCATTAGGTATAATGTATGGTCCCATTGAAGCATAATTAGATGGTACCTCTTCAAGCTTTGGCTTTTCCACCATACCGGTTGCCCGCACCACATTGCCGTCACGCTTAGCTCCGACTAAAGCACCATAACGCACCATTTCTTCTCGTGGAAATTCCATAATATTTTCAACAATACCACCTTTTTGCGCATACACATCACATAATTGTTTCAGCACTCCGTCACCGCGTAAATTGATATATACATCATCAACCCACATCACCGCAAAATCGCGCTTACCGATAATTTCTCTAGCCATCAATACCGCATGTCCATTACCTTTTGGCTCATTTTGACAAGCAAAAGAAAACTTCATACCGGCCGGAATAATTTCTTTTACACGCGCCAACAAATCATCTTTCCCTTTGCGAGCCAAATGAGCTTCCAATTCAGGTGCCGGAGAATAATACTTTTCAAACATATGTTTGCAAGCATCATCACTATAAACAAAGACAATTTCATTAATCCCCGCTTCGGCACAACAATCCACCGCATATTGAATTACCGGTTTATTATCCAAAGTCATAAAGCCTTTATGCAAAACTTTGGTTGTCGGCAAATTACGTGTAGACAAGCCGGCAACCGGCAAAACACAAATTTCTGGTTTTTTATTCATCATTTTTCTCCAATAAAATTATAAAACTATCTTACAATAATTGTCCCTGTTGCCCTAGAAATCGGACCATCTGCCGGTTTTAAGAGCGGAGGAACACTTGTTTGAGATTCTTTTTCTTCCGAAGTACCATATGAGCGCAATATTGCTCCGCTGGCAGCTGCTTTTGGCTGACTATCCCCAATTGGTCGCAATGTCAAATAACTGTCATCAAAATCCTCATCTTGTTTTGCCGGTGAATTTTTAATCTCATCTGCTTGAATAATTTTAGCCAAACCGCTGTTACCGACTTCTGTCTTGCTTTGATGAGGAATAACAGCATCTTCAATCAGCAAATTACCAGCATTTTCAGCGGCTTCTTTTTGTTTTTTCCGTTCCTGCTCCAATTGTTTTTGACTATATATTTCCTGGCGCTGATTTATAATTTGCAACAATAAATCCGCTGTTTTTGCCCTAATTTCCTTCATCTTTTTATAATTTTTAAGCACCTCATCAGGCATAGGAATCAGCGAATGCACTGCCGCCAGCTTATCTTTATCCGCCTCCATTGTATTGGTTTGCGTAAACTTTTCGGCAAAATCTTTAATCTGCCGAGCGACTGCTGCCTTAAGTTCTGCCATTTGAGCCTGTGCTTCTTGCACGTCAGAATTATCTGTAATATATTGTTCGGCACCGATTTGGCGCAATAAGGCCAAATCATCTTTATACATTTGCTCAAATTCAGTATCAATATTGGCATACTCACCTTTATATTGTTCCATTTTCTCATACAAAGATTTAAGAGCCTGTTCCATATCGTCCGTAAAATATAAATCGAGTTTTGAATTTATGCTTTCTAATTCTTCTTGCAACTGCATCACTTTAGAATGAATTTCCGTTGCATCATCTTCAGCAAAATCAGCTTGTGAAGTTTTTGTTTCTAAACCCTGAATAATTCCACCGATTTCATCTAAGCGTTTATTCTGATTTTGATAATGTTCATCTGTTTCCTCGGCCAAATTTTTGCCGTTATAATCCTCAAGCCTAGCCATCACCGCAGTGTGCTTGTCTGAAAGTTTTGCAATTTCGGTTTCCGTTTGTTTGCGTTTTTCGTTCAGTAATCGTTCTGCTTCATCTTTTTGTGCTTGTTCCCTGGCAGCAACCTCTTGCCAATGAGTATCATATTTGCGCACAATTTTTTCCACAGAAACATCTGTTGAGGGGCTATTGAGAGCTCCGGTAAACATAAAATCAAAAGGCGCAATATTTGGCAAATTTCCATAAGTTACCGATGCTTTTGTATTTATGCGCCAATCCTTCAAATTTATGTCACCACCTAGCAAAACATTTACAGAAGCATTGCTTAAATCAATTTTACCCAATACCAACACACCGTTCTGTGCCAAAATTTCAGCTTTAACTGCGCCAAAATTTGTCTGTCCGTTTTTCAGATTATTTTGCATAACCTGAAACAAACCTTTAGAATACTGACGCACCAACAAGTCTTGCTCAATTGATGCCAAATCAATTCCGCCCACTGAAACACTAGGCATTTCAACTGTCAATTTGCCTGAAAACGAGGTCATTATATCTTCAACTGAAGTAGCATTTGCTTCAAATTCCGACGCAAAATTGACTTTTTCGGCAGAAATCGTATAAATCGAACCACCCTTTTTAACAAGATTAACGTTGCTTATCGCAATATTTCCGCTAACACGAGGTTTTATCGCATATGTTACAGTCAAATTACCGCTTACTTTGCTTTCATCAAAACCGAAACTCAGCATTTCCGCTTTCAAATCTTCGGCAGAACTCAACAGGCGAGTACTGAAATCCTTAAACTGCAATTTGTTATAAACTGCCTTATCAGCTGAAAGTTTTATATCAATATCTGTATCTTTATAGGCAGAAAAATCAAAATTCATACGTCCAAAATCCGGACGTGCAAAAAACGTATTTTCCCCTTTCAACATCGGAGCATTTGTTTTTACCTTTTGGGCATTAAGCAATTGCTCCAAATTTAGTTCGGAAAGATTAACTTCGCCTTTAAATGCATATCCTGCTTTATTTTTGCTGACCTGCATATTTCCACTGCTTTTTACCGGACCGAACAAAAATTCAAAATCATCAAGTTTAAAATTATTTTTGTCGCCTTTAATATGTGTTTTTCCGTTAAATACACCGCGGAAGAATTTTAAATTTTCTATATTCAAATTCATTTTTTGCATTAAATTTTCTAATTTTTGCGATTTAAGTTCCGCCAAACCATCAAACAAAAGCTCATCATCAGATTGCTTAAGGAGGCCATCATAGGCAAATTTATCCGCATCAGCCTGCATATTGGCTTTGATATTTATTTTTTTAATATTACCGCTCAGCTCACCATTCATAAGTAAATTTTTTTGTTTCCAAATTTCCCAATCAGGCAAAGATATTCCGATTTTTTCAGCCAACACCGGTAAATTTTGAGTTTTTAAATTATAAGTAAGAACATCGATTTCCGGCTCTTTCTGACTGATATTTTTCAAAAGTCCGGAAAGTTGAATTGACGTATTTAAAACATTATCCGACTGCAATTTCAACAACGCAAACTCATCATTTTCATACGCTGCATTAACAATCACATTTTGCGCAGAAACCTTATGCAACGCCGCATTTTCAATTTCTGCAATCAGCTCAAATTTATAATCTTTATAGTCATTTAACCACGCTAAATCGTGCTGAACAGTGTCCCATGCATTAAATGTTTCTTTTTCTGCTGTTGCCGGCATATAGGCATCAAAATTAAATCTGTCTGCTTTAAGTTGTGCATCATATTTTTTGGTCGCAAACTGTGCCGAAAGCTGTCCGGTTATTTGCGATTCATCTAAATCCAAACGTATATTTTGCACTGTTCCGATAACCGGAGAAAACGCCACATCGGCTTTGAGTTTGGAATTTTTATAAACATTTTCCGATGATGATTTAACCTCAAGATTCATTGCACTTAAAAATTCTCGCAAATTCTTACTTTCAAATTCAAGAGCCATTTCTACTTTTGGCAAACCCTCAACCGGTTTCATTTGTCCGGAATAAGATACCTGCGTTTCACCTGCACAAACTGCAAAAAAGTCATCTACCGTCAGTATATTATTTTGCCAATTTCCCTTGGCGCTGACAGTTTCACACACACCGGAAACATTATCACTGACAATAATTCTACCAGCTGTAATATCAAACATTGCATTCCAAGTGCTTTTTGGGTCATATTCCTTTTCGCCGTATTGCACAAATTGTTCTTTTAACAACTGCCAAATCGGTCGCATATCGGCTTCGGCAATTTGATATTCGACACGCACCGTATTTTTTTGTGACTTCAAAAAATCAAGCGGCAAAGAAACATTGCCTGCGCCCACAAAATATGGGTCAAATTTAAGTGCCAAACGTGATAATTCCGCCCTATTTTCAACAAATTCCACATTTTCGGCTGAAAATTGCATCGGTGTATTATATTTTTCTGCCAAAACTTTATGACCGAGCAAAACATTGACTGTATCTGCCGTATGCATAAATTCTCCAGAAAATTTTCCTTTTGTGG
>DEST01000069.1 GCA_002361365.1 Alphaproteobacteria bacterium UBA3307 | reverse complement strand
ATAAAAAAGAAGAAAAAAAATTATATGAAACAATTTGTTCTAAAAATGCAGATTTTCGTAAAAAATATCCTAATTTTGCAGCTTTTCAATATAGCCAGTGTGAATATGATAGAGAACAATTGAATAATGCATTACAGGAAAACAATGAAGCATTTATAGATAAAATTGTGGAATATCAGGCGGCAGAATATGCTAAAACAGGAAAAGATTTTCCTAAGGATAATCCTGAAAATTATCAAAAGGCATTAAACAAACTGTACTGCGGAGCTTATGATGTGCTTAAGCCGGATGAAAATAACCTAAAGTCGAATTTATCCGCAAATGCTAAGAAAATTGCAGATGAGTCTAATAAAGGCTGGTTTGATAACCTTCGTGATAAAGCGCAAAGTTTAAAGCACCGCTTAACCTATATCAAAGATGAAGAAGATGAATTCAATAATGAAAAATATGTCGGTTTGTGGGGAAAAATTAAGCACAAAGCATCGCAAATTAAAAAGGATTTGACAACGGAAATCGAGGTTGATGAGAACGGGGAAGAATGGAAAGGTAAATGCAGTGTTTGGAAAGGATTAAAAAATAAAGTTTCCAATTGGTTTAAAGCCTCGCCACAGCAAGAGCCAGTTAAAAACGAACCGACACATCCGGTAAATAAAGGTACACCGGAATATCCGAAATGGAGCAAGGATAAGAGGGTTTCAGAGGTACAGCATCGGCAGATTCTCGATATGAGAAAGCCGATTATCCAGCAACCAACACAGTCAAAGACAGATCATCAGCAAGAAAATACCTCAGTAAAAACAGCTACGACCGTTAAAATGAAAAGTGATATCAAAAAAGCTCAGTTAGCATCAGGACAACTGAAAAATAAAAATACTTCTTCTCAAAGTAAGACAATACTTAAAAGTACAATGAAAAAGGATGCATCCAAAGCACAGAAAATGTCGCAAAATATCGGTAAACAAAAAACGACGACCAAAAAAGTAGCTAAAATCGGTTATAAGGGGCCAACGCAAACGCAAATGATTAAAAACTTATACCATAAAGTGTTTGATAGATAATATTGATTTTGACTGGATTTTTGCCAATCGGAGCAAAATTAAGACCGAGTTGCAGTCGCCTTGCGCAATTATGCAAGGCGGGTAAAATGTCGTGAGGAGTGTTAGCGACGAGGGACAAACGTTGTGCAAATTTTATCGTCACGGGATTTGTGATAAACGCCTTCGCTTGCCCGTATTTTAGATATTTGTTTACTTGTGGTTAGCGTATGATAAGATAATAGGCATTATAAAAATTATATCCATCATTAAAAATTGTTTACAATTTTTAATGCCCCGAAGGGCAAGCTGATACATTTGTAACGTTATATTTGTTTGAAACTTGGCGTCACGACACCAAAGGTTTCGGCAGATATGCTTGCCAGCAAGCACATCTGATGGAATAAATTTATGCAATATCGGTAAAATTTATAGCAAATACTTATTCACCTACATTTATCGTGGCAAAATATTCAGCCACCGATTTTTATGGAATGATGAAAAAAAATATGTTCCAACAGAAGAAGTAAAATTGATTTTTCGCAATTTGCGAAAATCAAAACTATAAAATTTTACAGTCAATTTATGCCTTTTTTAACTAAATGAGTTCTATCATTACCGCAACAAGCGAGGTAATGATGAAAAAAGACATTCAACCAAATCCGAACACAATAGCCGAAACAACTTTTAACTTATATTTTAAGGTTTACTCTAATGACGCAAAAGAACTACAAAGTAATTGATAGAGAAACGTATTACAGAAAAGGTGTATTTCGTCATTTCTCTGAAGATTGTAAGTGTTCAACCTCTATGACTGCAAGAATTGATGTTACAGAACTTGTAGCGCATTCTAAAAAGACAGAAACAAAATTTTACATCAATTTCCTTTATATTCTTTCCAAAGTTATGAACTCCCGAGAAGATTATAGAATGGGATATCTTTGGCAGAGTGATGAACTGATTTGCTGGGATATTGTTAATCCGACACAATATGTTTTCCACGAAGATACAGAGACGTGTAGTCCTGTATATACAAAATATGATGCGGACTATAACAAGTTTTATGCCAATGCAATACAGGATATTGAAAATGCGAAGAAAACAAGAGAATATGGACTTGATATGGTAAGCCATCCTAATTGGTTTGATGCTTCATATATATCTTGGCTTTCTTATGATGCCTTAAATATAGAACTACCCGATGGACATTTGTATTTTGCACCTATTATTAACTGGGGAAGATACAGAGAGGAAAACGGCAGACTGGTTATGCCTGTAACTGTTCGTATGAATCACGCTATTGCTGACGGATATTTGGTAGCAAATGTATTTCGCCTTCTGGAGCAGGAAATTAAAGCATTTAACAGATAAAAAGCCGAAATAAAGAGCAGACTATGATTATATTGGTAACAGGTGCATCACACACGGGGAAAACGCTTTTGGCACAGAAGTTGCTTGAAAAGTATCATTACCCGATTTTATCAATAGATTTGCTGAAAATGGGGCTAATTCACAGCAAGCAGACCGACTTAACAGCCCTTGAGGATGACAAGCTGACGGAATATCTGTGGCCGATTGTGCGAGAAATGATTAAAACCGCCATAGAAAACAGGCAAAATCTAATCGTTGAGGGCTGTTATATTCCGTTTGATTGGCGGCAGGATTTCAGCGAGGATTATCTGGCGGAAGTTAAATACATCTGCCTGATTATGAGCCGAAACTATATCTTAAATCACTTTACGGACATAAAAAACCATGCCGACGATATTGAACAACGGCTTGATGATGGCGATTTTACGCAAGATGAAGCCCTAAAGGATAACGAGCACATTTTGCAACAGTGCCGAAAATACGGTCTGCCGTATCATTTGATAGATAATGAATACAATTTGAATCTTGACCTGTAAAATGTTAAACTTTCCTGTAAATCCGCACAAAGTTTAACATTTTTTTGTTTGTGGTATTTTAGCCATTTTCAAAACTATAGTATTTTCGGGCTTTTCCGAGAAAATGTTAAACAATGCGGATTCTTTAACATTTTTGAATTTGAGCAAATTTAACCCCCGAATTTTTTTCGGGGGCAATTTTCTTTTCTTTTCTTTTCTTTTCTTTCTTTTTCTTGGCGAAATCCAGAGTTCTATCCACGTTCGGATAGAGGCGATATTGCAGCGCAAGGCGAGGGGTTATTTGCCGCACCCTGATTTTCTTCAAGTTTTCATCCAAGAAAGGATATTTCAATTTGCAGAGTTCGTTATAAAGCACATTTATCTTAAAGTTTGAACCATAAGTGCGCTCACCTGTATCACGTCCTTCCCAACCACAAATCGCATTTTGGTATTCTTGCGGAATGCCTGCATCTCTGAGTTCTGGTTTCACTAGATGCCTGAACGAGTGGAACACTTTCCGTTTGCTCTTGATGCCGAGTTCATCCAAATATCTACCAAACCACTTGGACATCTTGTCGGTATAGTGGTTAGCATCCGAATAGGAGAGTTGATAGAATAGGCGTTCCTTACGCTTTGCCCGAACCGACATATAATATTCTTCAAAACCCATTTCCATAACTTTCGGATGTATCGGCACAATGCGCTTGGAAGATTTTTTTTTGATATGTTGGTCTTTGCGTTCATCCGTGAATAACATATATTGTTGTTTTATAATCTTCTCTTTTGTTAACTTCTTTTCCTCTGGGGTAGGAAGTTCTTCTTCAGGTTTAATTAAATCGCTGCGCATACCTTGAAGGCATTCAATCTCAGAAAAACGTTTTCCCATTTTACGTTGAGCTTTAAGTCGTAAAAGAGCATATTGCCAACTAAGTCTCATAATTGCAAAATATTGTTTATCTTCATTGTTAAGCCGTTTTAACATATTTGCGGCTGTTTTAAGAATACCATCACAGAAGGCAATAAAAGGCGGACAATCTTCAGCTTTTTCAGGAACAATCAGATTGTTCGGATTACCTAAAACAACGAGAGCATTAGAAGAGCAGGGTGTTGAATTTTCAACGCTTGTGCTGATTACTTCTCCTTCCACAATAACAACGTCATTAGAAGAAGTTTGGTTATTAATATTAGTATTTGTCATGATTTTGACCTTTCATATAAAAAAAGAGCCGCCGAAGCGACTCTGTGGTTAAATTGATGTCACACGATGTGACGGGTTTTAAAAAGCAAAAAACCGCACGAATGCGGTTTGTGTAAAATGAGTTGTTTCCTACCAAATCGGCAAGAGACAACAAACTTAATGAAATTAGATTTTGGTAATACACCTCCTTTCAAGTATGAAGTTTTCACTCTCAATCAAATTGAATTGAAATAAAAGAATTTAAAACAAAAAAAAGCGGCTATCGTAACGACAACCGCTTTCAAATAACAGAATTTTTTAAAATAAAAAAAAGACCGTAGAATAGACTACGGCCTTAAAGATATATAAAATTTAATTTTTATATATAAATGAAAAAATGGAGATTTTTTTACAGAGTGACTTTAATTAAATAAAAAAACAATTTTATTGCAAAAAAAAACAGTGCATCTCATTTAGATACACTACCACAAACAAATCCTTAGCATTGTTTCTTAAATCAAAACAAATTATCTCAAACCTATAGAAATTCAAGGCTTAGAACTAAGTTTACATATTATTGAAATAAAAATATTCAACTTTTATTCCGAATTTATATTTTACTGAAATAAAAATATAAAATTTTTAATTCCAGAATACTTATATCATCATGATTATATTATAAAATATAATATCAGTCAAGAAAAATTTTAATATTCTGTTTTTTATTGATTTGTTAAGATTATATGCTTATAGTGTACTTGTTGGGGAATGCCCGAACTTC
>DEST01000103.1 GCA_002361365.1 Alphaproteobacteria bacterium UBA3307 | reverse complement strand
TAAGCGAATCGAAAGCGATTTTACCAAAGAAATCGGCAGAGCAAAATGTTATTCGACCGGCGATATCAGCGTTGGCTCAGGTAAATACACAGGCGTGTCAAAATGCGCGAGAAATTTGTGCAAAGGCGCAAACTCTTGATGATTTGCGTGCTATGGTTGAAAATTTTGATGGCTGTTCGCTCAAATTTTCGGCAAATTCTACCGTTTTCGGATACGGAAACCCGCAGGCAGAAGTGATGATTGTCGGTGAAGCACCGGGAGCCGATGAAGACCGCTCAGGGGAACCTTTTGTCGGTCGGAGCGGGCATTTATTGGATAAAATGTTGGCAACAATAGGGTTAAACCGCAATGATTGTTATATTACTAATATTTTGTTGTGGCGTCCGCCGGGAAACAGAACTCCTACCTCAGAAGAAGTGGCGGTGTGCTTGCCGTTTTTACAAAAACAAATAGAATTGATTAAACCGAAAATTATTTTTATTTTAGGGCGCAGTGCTGCCAATGCATTGTTAGATAATACCGATACCATTTCAGATTTGCGAGGGCACTTTATTGAATATCGGGCGGAAAGCGGCCTTTGTGTGCCGACACTTTCCAGCTTTCATCCGGCATATTTGTTGCGTACAGCGGCACAAAAGGCAAAAGCGTGGAGCGATTTGTTACGTTTGAAGCGTAAATTGGAAGAATTATAGTTTTTACAAAAAAATTAAGAAAAATTAAAGAATAATGCGTTAAACTATGGTCAGATTTAATACTTTGGAGCAAAAAAAATGAGTATAATTAACAAAATTATGGTATCCGGTTTGGTTTTGGGACTGGCTTTGGGAACAGTTGCGGACGCAAATGCTCAAGCACGTAAAAGAGGGGGTGATGCCGTAGCAAAAGCGGCTGAAACAACTCAAGAAAATGCCAAAAAAGTTTTTGAAAAAACATCGGAAGAAGGGGCAATTATTTTCAGAATCGAAGATATTAAGCCAATAACCAATGAAAAGACAGGACTGATTGATAAGTGTTCTTTTATGGTTACGGTTTTTAACCGCATGGATGAGGAAGTCAAGGAAGCAACTCTGGACTTTTTGTGGCGTGATACAATTTCTAAAAAATATAAAATTGCCGATGATGATGTGAAAGCCGTTACTAATCCGGAAGAGGCTCTGACATTGGTCGAAAAGACCATTACGCTTGAAAAAATCAGACCTCATCGCCAAAAAAGTTTTGAGGAAGTAGTGGAAACAGATAAGTGCTTTTTGTTGTTTGACCAGTTGGAATACAGAGTAAAATCTTGTATTACCGAAAATGATAAAGTTGTTATTCGTAACAATCAAAAAATCGGTGCCGGCAGTTGTGGCAATCGGTTTGACTATATTAATTCTAAAAATCCGGAGTATTATTCCGAGTTTAAAGATATTCCGGAAAGTGTTTTGCAACAGCAAGCCGAAGAAGAAAAAGAAGCCGAACTTGAAGGTGTGAACAAGGCTTATAATAAGGTTGTGGAGTCAATCGGTAAAATAGATACGGAACTTGATAAAATTGCAAAAATGCCGGAAGAAAAAGCCGAAGATGCAAAAGATTCCGAAAAGGCTGACGAAAAAGCTCAAAAAGACTCTAAAAACGAGCCCAAAGACGCAACAAAAAAGGAAGAAAAAGCAGATAACGCCAAACCAACAGCAGATACTAAGACTGATGGAAAATAACTTGTTTACAACTTTAGGTATAAAGGAATAAATAAATGTTAAAAACAACGCTGACTGCACTTTTTAGTATTGCTTTAGTGCTTAAAGCGGAAGCTCAAGTTTTTGCACCTGAGGCCGGCGTTGCGGTTGCACCAAAATCAGTCGCTATCTCTCGACAATCAGTAGAAGCAAGGAAAACTGCTACGGATGTACAAAATGCGGCTGACACAGACACTGTTGAAAATAACGAAGTGTTTGTGCCGGCAAAGGTTAATCTGAAGCCCGAACAGACGGAACCGGAAAAAGTTTATGATAACAAAATCGGCAAAGTCAGCGAATTTAAAATTGTGAACGGAAAAGTGCAATATGCAGACCCTAATGACCGCAAAATTTTGGTTTACGCTGAAAATTATAAGGTTGAAAAAGGTATGGATGGCTTGGTGCGATGTTCAATGCGTATTTATGTTTTGAATGATATGGTCGAGCGGCTTAATTCTTTTGGTTTCAAGCTGATTTGGCCGGAGATAAGTACTTCTATACAGATGCAGAAAGTTAATCAAGGAGTGCGTACATACAACGATATTATGTTGCTCGGTAATGGTTGTATGTCTATGGATAAAACGCCGACAATTGAGGTTAATCGTTGTAGGGTAAAAGGAAAAACGCAGGAACAATGCGCCGATGCCGTACGTTGGTTCAGAAAAGATAAATAATTATTGCAACAAACTAAAAACATCGGACTTTTTAATGCCCAGACTTTAGATAACGTTTTGAATCGGCAGATTACTTTTTTGTTGCTTGGTTATTCAATACATATAAATACAATAAAAGGAGTGGATTTTTTGCCGCTCTTTTTTGTGTTTTGTTTTTAATAAGAATGAATAAAATGATATTTATTGAAAAAAAACTTGCTAAATTAAAAAATAAACGCTATACTTAGACAAAATCAAAATTATTTGCATATGAAAAAGTTATTATTGATTGCATTTTGTGCAATGTTCTGCTTGTGCTCAGCAAATGCGCAGAACGAGGTCGAAGCATCTGATTCTTCAAATATTGCAGAAGGACAGATTCCGGTGACGATAGACGCCGCCGGCTCTATGTTTGATATGGTGTCCGAGTATTCGTCGTTTACCGCCGGTAATCTTACCAAGCGCAAGGATATGACATATCCTTTAAAGCGTGGCGGTGGTCTGTTCAAAAAACATCATATAGAACAGGCTGTCGAGATTTGCCCGACTATATCTACGGATAAGACTGCAAAGGCGGAATTGATATCAAATGTCGATCCTGACGATATCAATAACACAGGTTTGGGACTTAATTTTGGCTATTCGGTGAGTTTTATTCCCTGTTATGAGGATGGCGGAAAGTTACATATGAACAAGCCCGGATTTGCATATAGTCTCGGCTTAGTGACTTCCATTACCCGTAGTGACAGATACGGTACGACTTGCGATTTTTTGGGTAAGATTGGGTTGGAAACCTGCCGTAACCGTAAGTTGGGAATCGGCGGAGATTTTCTCTGCGGCTATGGCAAAGCCAGCGGAGATGTCTTTTGGTTTGAAGATATAGCCACCGACGTAGCTCCAAAATCATCAACTCCGTATAATGCTTGGACATTAAAGTATGGCGGACAGATTTGGGTGAAAACGGGGTTATTGGGAAATTCGTTTAAGAGCAACACAGATATTCTGTTATTTGCTCGTTTAGTTTCCAATAAGAACCCCGACGAAATGGAAAAATACTCCAAAGTCCACTTCAATTTGTGGAGAACAGAGACTTGGAGTTTCGGAGTAATTCTCCGCTACCGAATGTAACAAACAAAAAAGCGTTTCTCTTGATTTAGAAACGCTTTTTTGTAAAAAGAAAACCCCAGATAGTCTTGAGTTTCGGAAAGCTTACAGCTTTACACCATAAAACCTCCTTTATAATGAGTTAGACAGTCTGACCACTGAATAACAAAATAATATAAAGGAGGTTTTAAAATGACCACATATACATTCACACGCACGACGTGAAATTGTAAATATCATATCGTCGTTGCTCCAAAATATTGCAGACTTTGAGTTTATCAGCCGAGAGCCGGCATCAGATTTTTGACATTTTGATTATAATATTCTTCAGCCCATTCCCGCATGGAATCGAGTACAGGTTTAAGGTTATAGCCAAGATTTGTCAGTGTATATTCAACTTTTGGCGGAATTTGGGCATAAACTGTACGAATCAGGATGCCTTTTTCTTCCAAAGCACGCAAATTTGCGGTTAATACCTTTTGAGTTATATCGCCCAGTTCTCTTTTGATTTCACCAAAGCGTTTAGTGCCGTCCATCAGTTCTTGAATTATCATTACTTTCCAACGGTCGCCCATAGTTTTGAGTGCCATTTCAACCAGATTCTGCGGCATTTCAATCATATTTTTGCTCCCAAAATAAAATCACACAGTCTATGTATATCATCTTTGCCGTAAAGATGCAAGAGTAAATGTGTTTTAAATGCAAAAAAAACGTGGATAAAAGACGGAATATTTTGTATTTAACAAAAGTAGGCATTAACATCCTGCAAATTACTTCCTTTGTTGTAGGATATCTATTGGTTATGGTTACCTTGTTCAAAAACAGATAATTACGCTATCGAAAATGACAATCTGACAAAATTTATCAAACTTTTTATGCAAGAATGTTTACATTTTGATTTATTTTATTAATAATGCAGATGGGATAGGAAGGATTTACAATGGGCTATAATATTAAAAGGGCAAAAGTTGCCGATTGACCGGATTTAATGATGATTTTTGATTGCTCACTGCGTTCAACCGATGATTTATCCGATGAAGATTGGCAAAAACTTTATGATCGTGTGGTAACTTATTCTTATCCGAATTTTGATACGTATATTTACACCGAAGATGGCAAGAGCGTAGCTTATATCAGTTATTGGAAAGAAAAGAAACTGATTAAAATGTTATATGTGTTACCGAGATATGTTAATCAAGGTATCGGACAAAAGTTAATCAAACACGTGATAGATACATATAATGAGTCGATGACTATCGGAGTAAAAGCCGGAAATGATGTTGTAATGCATATTTACACTAAGTTCGGCTTTAAAATCATCAAAGAGGAAGAATATGATGCTTCCGGCATTTATTATCCGCATTATGTTTTGGAGCGAAAAATTGAAAATTAGACCTTGAGGCCGATTTATTTAATTTTTACTATTAGCCCCATTTTGACGATGAATCCGGCTCCTCGCAGATACCCAAAAACCTCCCACAAGGGGAGGCTTTTTGATGTTTGGTAGCGAGGGTCGGATTCGAACCAACGACACGCGGATTATGATTCCGCTGCTCTAACCAACTGAGCTACCCCGCCAAGAACAAGAAAAATTATTACAACGTATCTTTGGATTTGTCAACCCTCTTTTTTATTTTTTTATATAATTTCTGTTCGTGCCATTCAAATTCATATATAAATAAAGCTATTCCGGATATTGTTAGAGGCAATAAATAGTATATTATACGATACAATATCAAAATTGCAAATAACTTGGCTTGGTCTTCATCATTTGGCAATAAATTAGTAAACACCACTTCAAACACTCCAAGTCCTCCCGGAACCTGACTATATATCCCTAACATTTGAGCAATAATAAATACGCCGATAAAGGTAAAAAAAGGTATTTCTATCGTACTTTTCATTAAAAAATATAACACCAATGAAGCCATTAAAATATCCGCTCCGCCGATGAAAATTTGCGCTATTGCCAATTTAAGCGATGGAGTGGTAAATTCTATATCTTTAATGACAATCGTTTTTCTATAAAATGCGCATCCCCACAAATAAAACAGAAGTCCACAGATTGATATCAACATCATTGTCCAATTTATGTAGCGTGAAGATAATGATGATAAAACGTGTTGTGGAGAGCATAATAAACCTACAATCACCAGAAAAAAGCAGGCAATCAAATATGTAAAACCGGAAAAAGTTACCATCTTGACGATATCGGTAGCCGATAGGCGCCAACGAGTGTATAGGCGATAACGTACCGCTCCGCCGGAAACTATTGCGTGTCCGGCATTATTGCTGACGGCAAATCCCAAAAAGCCGGCAAACATCCATTTCCATACGGCTATTTTGCGTTTGATGTATTTCAATGCTAAAAAATCATATGACGAAAGTGCAAAATATCCGCAAAATGAAGCAATACAAGCGTAGAGAATGTTTTTGTTTGGCATTGCTATAATCGCATTTTTGATGTCTTCAAGTGAATAACGCGACAGCTGCCGATATATCATAAATGCCGCCAGTCCGAAAAAAAACAACCCTGACCACGAAATAATTTTTTTTAGCAAACGTTTTTTTTCACTTTTTCGCATTGATATTTTACTTTTTTACAGGTTGAGGCAAAGGCATATTGTTGTCTATGTAGCTACGAATATCTGTTCCGTATGTTTGGCGGATATAATTGGTCAATTCAGATGGAGCAGCTTTATATTCTTGGGCAATACTTTGTGCTTTGGTCAGCATTTCTAAATTCATTTTAGCTTTGGTTACCAATTCATCTCGCATGATGGCAGCATTATCCACTCCGCGAGAAGCGGCAATATTCCACAAAGCATGCGCTAATACCAAATTGCGCGGGCAAATTTTACCTTTGGCATATATCTCGGCCAAGGCCATAATCGCTTCCATATTGCCCTGACTAACAGATGAACGGTATGCTTCAACGGCCTTTTGATAGTTTTGAACCGTTCCTAGACCGCGGCGATACATCAGTGCCAAAACCAGCTGCGCTTCGTCAATATTAGAATCATTCCGAGCAGATTTTTCAATCAGAGAAAAGGCTTTTTCATAATCTTGCGGTACAACAAATCCTTTATAATAGGCGTATCCCAGCATAAATTGTGCAATATGGCTTTTTTCTTGCGCTTTTTGTAATAAATCAACTGCTTTTTGATTGCGCATTGCGTCTTTTTTGCCGCCACTTAAATAGATAAAAGCTAAATTGATTGATGCGTTTTCATTACCAAGTTCTGCCGATTTTTGAAAAAGTTCAAGTGCTTGATGAATATCTTTTTTGACACCTATGCCGTTAAAATATAAGCTGCCTAAATTGTTGAGGGCTATCGGGTTATTTTGTTCTGCTGCCATAGTGTAATATTTGACTGATTTTGCATAGTCGGTGTCGGCGCCGTTGATACCGTATAAGTACATATATGCCAAATTCATTTGAGCTTCAATATCCCCTTGTAAAGCCAGACGCTCGCTTTTTTCTAAAAACGTTTCTTTGGTTGATTTTTCAGCTGTATCAATACTATCATCAGAACCGGAGAAAAAATTGCTTATAAACCCAAATAAACCGGTTTTTTCAGAGTTATCTGATGTCGGTTCCGTATCAGTTTCTTCGGAAGTTCCGGAAAAGAGCATTTCATCTGAGAGTAATTCTAACTCCTCGTCCGCATAAGAAGGGCGGTATAACAATACGCCGAGCATTAAGGTAAAAAGTATTTTTTTCATTATATTCACCTGTGTTATACAAAATACATTGAGCATACAATAATACTAAAAATTCAGTGTTTCAAGGTAAAAAAATAAATCTCTTGTATTATTTTTATTTTTGTTTTAAAAATGCGCTGAAAGGTTTGTAAAATGGTTATGGAAGCTCCAATATATACAATTCGCGATGCTAAGCTCAGTTTTGGCTTGAACCCGCTGTTTGTGGGAGTTGATTTGTATATCAACCGCGGAGATAAGATATGTCTGGTCGGACGTAACGGCTGCGGCAAGTCAACGCTGTTAAAAGTGATTGCACACGAAATAGAGCCTGATGAAGGCGAGTTTTTTATCCAACCGGGAATGCGTATCGGGTATATGCCGCAAGAACCGAATCTCAGCGAATATAAAACATTGCGTGAAGTGGTGGAAAGCGGCTTGCCTAAATCAGATAAAAATCAGACCTATATGGCTGACCAGCTAATAGAGTATTTTGATATTCGGGCAAACCAAAATCCGCAAGAATCATCAGGCGGTGAATGCCGTAAAGCCGCATTGGCGCGGGCATTGATTAATGAACCGGATATTTTACTGCTTGATGAACCGACCAACCATTTGGATATTGAAGCAATTGAAAAGCTTGAAGATATAATCCGAAAATTTGTCGGTGCGGTTATTGTTATCAGTCACGACCGTTCGTTTTTAAGTCATATTTCACAAACGACATTTTGGCTCGACCGCGGCATTTTGCGTCGCAATAACAAAAGTTTTGCTTATTTTGAAGAATGGGAAAATCAGGTTATTGACCAAGAAATTATCGAACAAAAGGCTCTTAATAAGAAAATTGCCGAAGAAACAGAATGGCTGCATAAAGGTGTTACAGCTCGCAGAAAGCGTAATATGGGGCGGTTGCGGCGGTTACAGCAATTGCGTCAGGAGCGGCGTGAACAAATAAAAATGATGGGCTCGGTCAATATGGAGGTAGAAACGGCTGAACAGCGTTCTAAAATGGTGATTGAGGCAAAACACGTTTATAAAGCATTCGGCGACCGGCAACTTATCAAAGATTTTTCGATTCGGATTATCAAAGGGCACAAACTCGGTATTGTCGGTCCGAATGGTTCGGGAAAGTCTACTTTGATTAAATTGCTGACCAAACGTTTGGAACCGGATTCCGGATTTATTCGTATCGGTAAAAATCTGGAAGAGGCATATTTTGACCAGAACCGTATTACATTGGACCCTAAAAAAACGTTATGGAAAACATTGTGCAATGAAGGCGACCATATTTGGGTGCGCGGACATTTTCGGCATGTGGTGGCTTATCTGAAAGATTTTTTATTCAAGCCGGAACAGGCGCAGTGTCCGGTATCTGCTCTCTCCGGTGGTGAGAAAAATCGTCTTATGTTGGCGGTGGCGTTGGCGCGGCCGTCTAATTTGTTGGTTTTGGATGAGCCGACAAATGATTTGGATATGGATACGCTTGATTTGTTGCAAGAAGTGTTGGACGAATATGAAGGAACAGTGTTGATTGTCAGTCACGACCGCGATTTTATGGATAAAGTGGCAACATCATTGTTGTACATGAAGGGCGATGGCTCGATTTACGAACACGTCGGTTCATATACAGAGCTTTTGGATAAGCTCAAAAATAAATCGACAACAAAGCAGATTAAAAAAACGGCAATCAAAGAAGAACCAAAAGTCCGAGAACGTGCAAAAACCGTTAAATTGAGTTATAAAGAACAATATTTGCTTGAAAATTTACCGAAAGAGATTGCTCAATTGGAAGATGCCGATAAAGCCATTGAAGTAGCACTTGGTAACCCGAATCTTTATACCGATGACCCGCAAAAATTTGATGAACTGACCACATCACTTGCCGCTAATAAAGCAAAAATTGCAGAGATGGAAAATCAGTGGCTTGAAATTCAGCTCAAAGCAGAAGATATTGCCGCTCAGGTATAAATTCTTTTTTATGGTATCTGCATTTTAAGCATGATCGGGTTATGTAGCGCCGGTTGTTTGTCGCTGATGATTACAGCTTTGCGCACGGCATTTTGCGCACGTTCAAATTGTTCTTTCGTTTGATAATGTGCAATTGCAATAGGGGTTTGTTCATCAACAAAGTCACCAATTTGCGCAAATTCGGAATATCCTGTTGCTAAATCAAGAGTTTGTGTCGGAATACTACGTCCGCCGCCAAGTTCAATAATGCTTAACCCTACGGTGCGTGCGTCCATGGCGCTGACATATCCGGATTCAAGAGGGTAAATTGCTTGTGTATGTGAAGCTTGCGGAAGATATTTTTCACTATGTTCGATAAAATCTGTCGGTCCGCCGAGTGAAGCAACCATTTGTGAGAATTTTTCCGCAGCATTACCTGATGATAGAACACCGGAGATAAGTTTATCCGCTTCTGATGCGGTTTCGCAGCGGTGGCAAAGCATCAGAATTTCAATGCACAATTCGCGCGTGACTTTATCCAGTCGCGGATTGATGTTGACGCCCTGTAGATATTCTATAGCTTCTTGCACTTCTACGGCATTGCCGGCAGTGGTGCCTAAAACCTGATTCATATCGGTAAGCACTGCACGAGCCTTGGTGCCGGCACCGTTGGCAACGTCAATAATTGACTGCGCTAAAGTTTTAGCATCTTCAAAATTTTTCATAAACGCGCCGTTGCCGCACTTTAAGTCCATCACCAGATATTGCAGTCCGGCGGCCAATTTTTTGGATAGAATCGATGCGGTAATTAACGGAATCGACTCAACTGTGCCGCAAACGTCGCGAATCGCATAGATTTTTTTATCTGCCGGAGCCAGATTACCGGTTTGACCGATAATGGCGCAACCGACCTGTTTTACGGTTTTGCGGAACAATGTGTTGTCGGCGCAGGTATTGTAGTTTGGAATTGCCTCAAGTTTATCAATCGTACCGCCGGTATGTCCCAAGCCGCGACCGGCAATCATCGGTACATACACATCACAAGCGGCAAGAACAGGGGCAAGCATCAGGCTTACTTTGTCACCGACACCGCCGCTGGAATGCTTGTCGACAATCGGCTTATCAAAGTCCACCCAATCCAAAACATCACCGGAATCACGCATGGATAAAGTCAAATCAATGGTTTCTTGCCGATTTAAGCCATTTAAAAAAATCGCCATTGTCATAGCGGCAATTTGCATATCATCAACCTTATGATTAGAAATATCAGCTATAAATTCACGAATTTGTTCAGTCGAAAGTATCTCTTTGTCACGTTTAATGCGGATAATTTCTTGAGGGAGCATCGATTATTCCTTTTCCAAAAATTTAGTAATCAGCAAACTGAGTTTTTTGGTGGCTTTGCCTACCTGAAGCAGAACTTCGTGATGATCGGGTTTGTGCAAATCCATACCAGTGGCTAAGTTGGAAATTACCGATATTCCCAAAACCTTAAGCCCGAGTTGTGCGGCAGAAATGACTTCCGGTACAGTGGACATTCCAACAGCTTCTACATTAAACATTTGTAACATCCGAACTTCAGCCGGTGTTTCATAATTAGGGCCGGTCAGCATCATATAAACACCTTGAAAAACAGGTATTCTTTCCTCTTCGGCAATTTGCATAAAACGATTACGCATTTCTAAATCATAAGCATTACTCATATCCGGAAAATAAGGTTCTTCACATACCCCGATAAGCGGATTGGTTCCGCTCATATTTATGTGGTCGGCAATCAGCATAATACTGCCGGCCGGCATATACATACGTAATGACCCGGCAGCGTTGGTGACAATAAGTGAATTTGCTCCCAACGATTTCAATAAGCGAATCACTTCATAAATCATACGTACATCAATGCCTTCGTAAAAATGAAAACGACCTTGTAAACATATAACATTGTGTTTGCCGAGTTTTCCGGCATAAAATACACCTTTATGACCACTTACAGTAGGAGTAGGAAACGCCGGAACGTCAGCATAAGGAATAATAATCGGCTCTTTGATTGCTGTTATGACATCACCCAAACCAGAACCAAGAATTATGGCTGTGTCCGGTACAAAATTGCCTAGACGATTTTTCAAATATTCATACGATTTTTCAAGCATTTTTTATTTCCTTTGCATCAAAAACATTGGGTAAAAGTTGTTTCAGGGTATAGGTTTTGATATTGCCGTTGAGGTCGGCACTGTGGACAAGTGTATCCGGTGTTCCGAATTCGGCAATTTTTTGCAAACAGTTGCCACATGGTAAAATATTTGCAGTATCAGCCACAATTAAGATTTCGGCAATAGCGGTTTCGCCGTCGGCAATCAATGCAGAAATTGCTCCGGCTTCGGCACAAGTACCGCATGGATAAGAGATATTTTCAACATTGCAACCGCCAAATATTTTGCCACAGCTACTTTTAATAGCGGCTCCTACCTTAAATTCAGAATATGGGGCGTATGCATTGTTGCGACATTGTAACGCGCTTTGAAACAATAGTGTTTTATCTTTCATTTTTTTTACCCTCAGTTGTAAAAATGTGTTGATTTATTCTATGAATATTATACATTAAAGTCAATAGTGTCTTAAAAGGAGTGACGCATTTATGAAGAAAATAATTCTGATATCTTTGGGTGTGATTGTGTTATTGGTCGGCGGACTGAGTACTTATGTTTCTTTTATTGACTGGAATGCGCATAAGGAACAGTTGGCAGAACAGTTTTCTTCCATTATCGGAGAAAATATTATGTTTTCCGGCGATTTGAATGTTTCTCTTTTTCCGCATCCTAAAATGTCGGCACAATCCGTTTCTATTTTGAATCGCCAAAACGGAAATGTGTTGGCTAAACTCAACAAAATGGATATGGCGGTTACTCTTTCGTCATTATTGCAAGGTGCGCCTGATGTGCAATCGCTTTCGGTCGACGGTGCAGAAGTATGGATTGTGTTTAATAAAGAGGGGAAAAGTAATTGGAGTCAAGATGCTAAGCAAAATGATTTTTATGATTCCGATGTCAGAATTCAGATTTTGAATTTGCAACATTCAGTTGTGCATTTGGAACAGCAACAATATGATTTTAGAGTAGATTTACAGGATTTTTCGGCAGAAGTGCA
>DEST01000116.1 GCA_002361365.1 Alphaproteobacteria bacterium UBA3307 | reverse complement strand
TTTTGCATTTTCGGACGAACAATATCGGTCAGCCAATTCATTTTTATTTATCCTTTTTAGCCCCTTTTAAACCACGCCACCAACCAGACGATTTTTCAACAATCTGTGTCTGTTCTTTTTTAGCTTTTTCTTGCAAACCCACAATATCCTGCTTTAGGCCGCTGACGGTTTCGGTTAGTCTTGCCTGTTCTTTGTTAAGTACACGGTTTGCCTTGCGTTGTTGACGTAAATCCCTGCGTACAGAAGAGTATCCGAACCAAGCCCCGATACGTCCTAAAAAATATCCGAAAATTGCAAAACAAGCTAAAGCCAGACGCGGATTTACATAATAATCCGGCCACAACGGCAGACTTATTCCGTGTTCGGAAGATGTTGCGCAACATACAGTCCACACGGCCGCAGCCACAAATGGTAATATAATAAGATAATGCAAAAACTTCATTATATATTCCTTTGATTTTACGAAATTAAGCGTTCAAACGCATATGCAATTCCTTACCTGTTTTAAAATGAACAATATGCTTAGAAGGGACTTCCACCTGTTTTTTGTTTTTAGGGTTTATGGCGATTCTCGGGTTACGAGTCCGTACCGAAAAAGCTCCGAAACCACGGATTTCGACTCTATCACCGGCAGCCAAAGCCATTGTCAGCTTATCAAACACAACATCTACTATATGATCAATGTCTTTCAATTTCAAATTAGGCATTTTTGCCGCAATTCTTTCAACCAATTCAGATCTTGTCACTTTATCCTCACAAAAAAAATTAAGTTAATCCAAAATTTGTATAATTATTACATCGTTATTTTCAATATATCCAGACAATTTTTACGATTTTACACAAACATCGGGTGCACGTAAATACATCGGTTTCGGATAATTGAGTTTATGTGATTTATATTTTTCGATTGCACAAGCGGCAATATCGGTAATTGAAGCACTTTTATCCATACGAATCGAATGTAAAACCAACCCGCTCGGCTTATCCAAAAAGCGTTCCACGCCATCACCAATCAGAGTTACAGCCCGACCTTTGAGCTGCGGTAAAATATCTTCATACGTCAAAGCAGCGGCATCAGTAAGTTTTTCTAGCCTGCCATTAAATAATTGCACATAAAAATCATCGCGCTTTGTTTCAATAATCACTGCATTAAGCGATGAAAGTTCAGACATATCAAGCGAATGCGCGTATGCTTCAAATGCCGTTACTCCCGTAACCGCCATTTGTGGTGACGCCAAGGCAAATGCACGTGCCGCAGCCACCGACGAGCGCACACCGGTAAATGACCCCGGACCGACACAAACTCCCAACAAATCAAGTTGTTTAAATTCCAGCTTTTGAGCACGCAGCATCTCAGATATTTGCGGCACCAAAACTTCAGCCTGTCCGAATTCCATTTGCTCTTTAAAGCAATCTATCACACGATTTTCTTGCAATAGTGCTATATTGCATCCGCCGGCTGTTGTATCAAATGCTAATGTGTACATTGTCGTTTTTTACCTTTAAAAATCAGGAAAAATTTGTTAAATTTAATTGCTTGCAAATTTATATAATATAAAATGCGGCTGAGTGCAAACATTTTTTATAAATAAAAATCAGATGATGAACATAGAAATATTAAAACATGTAATTTTACTGAGCATCGCCATTGAAACGATAATGATTATCGTCATTTTTGTGATGCAAGTCAAAATTTATAAATATCGCCGAAAAATATATTTTATCAAGCGCGACCGCGAACGTTGCAACGAAATGTTGTTTTCTGCCAAAGATGGGTACTTTTGCTTTGTGCATCCGGACCAAAAAGTAAAAGATAAGCAAAAAGGAGTTGTCGAGCGTTGTTCTCGCCGTTTGGCTGTTATGCTCGGGCTTAAAAACGGCACGGTATCTTCTTTTGCCGAAGTTCTGGATTCTTTTAATAAGGAAGATTCCCGAATCTTAAAAAAATATATTTCCCTTTTACAACAAGAGGGACTCGCATTTGAAGATATTCTACGACTTAAAGATAATGAACGTTATATTTGTGTTTATGGCAACAGAATCAATGGTGTTGATGGCAATTTATATTGTGACGCCGTATGGTTTAGAGATATTTCAGCCGAAAATGCTCAAATATCCGCCCTTAAATCTGAAAAAATATCCGTACAAAATGTTGTTGCCGAACTCGAAAATATGGTAGACAGCCTCAATACCCCTCTATGGTTGCGAGACGAGAATCTTAACCTTATTGCAGTAAATCAAAAATATGTTGAATACTGTGGTGCCGCCAACAAGGCAGAGGTGTTAAATGCGGGTATTGAATTATGCAACAATAACGGAGAAATTGTAGCCAGAAGAATAGCCGCTGAAGCTCAAATCAGTAAAAAAATTCAAAAAGCAACTTTTAAAATGGTTAGAAACGGGGCTCTCTATAATTATGAAATTGCGGAGAGCCCGTATTTTGTGGCAGATAACCTTGATAAAATCGGCACTGTAGGATATTTGTCGGATAATACGGAACTGGATAAACTTAAACGCAATTTTAAGGCCAATCAAAACAGCCATCTTGAAATTTTAGGCACACTAGGTACGGCTTTTGCTATTTTTGACGGTAATATGAATTTATTTTTCTATAATCCGGCATTTCGTGATTTATGGAATTTGGATAATGAATTTTTGGAAAAGGCTCCGTCATATCCTCAGTTTTTGGATACAATTCGTGAGCATAAACTTTTGCCGCCTGTACCGGATTTTAAGGCTTACAAAGAAGATGAGCAAAGCGTTTTCAGCGGTTTATGGGAAACACGAGAGGACTTGCTGCATCTGCCGGACGGTCGAACAATCCGCCGCTTTAGGACTCCACATCCTAATGGCGTAATTTTTGCTTTTGAAGATGTTTCTGACCGTTTGGCAACCATGCGCAGATTGAACGATTTGACTTCTATGCAACAGGCAATTTTGGATAATTTAAGCGATTCCGTAATTATTTTCGGAGCTAATCAACGCCTCAAATTTTATAACCGTGCATATCTCAAACTTTGGAGTATGGACTTTGTTAAATTGCAAGATGAGCCTAAACTTGAAACAATCCTTAATTATCAAAAACTGTTCTTTTCAAACGTTGCCGATTGGAATATTTTTAAACAAAGTATGATTTCAAACATAACTGAAGGCCGTAAATTTGATTTGTTACGAGATGATAATGCACTGATAAATGTTTCACCGCTGATTTTTTATGACGGCTCGATTATGATTACATATACCTTAACACCTAAAAAGGAGAAATGATAATGATTGCCGATTCTGAAAATGATAATCTGCAACAAGACGGCAAAGATAACTTATATAAAAGTGCAACAGACACATCTTCCGGCAAACGCAAAAGTAAAAAAGGCTTTGACGACAGTGAGCGTCTGACCTTGCGGATTGATGCATTGGAAGCAGAAAAATATCAGGCAAAAAAAACCAAACAAAGTACGAACAATCTACCCAAAAATATGAGAAAAATCAAAACGAAAGTGCGTCAACTTGAAGAAGATGATGAAGAAGATGAAGATTTGATGGATCACGATGCCATTCGTTCTTTGCGACAATTGCAAATCAACCAAAATGATGCGTCTAATGCCGATTCCTCTCTTATTAACGCTTTGTTTGACAACGAACGCCGGCAAATTATGCAAAATACCAACATTGAAATTTCCCGTCATCAGGAAAATGCCGGTCGACAAAATGCTTTGGAACAGGCAGATACTCTACTCCGTAAAGCCGATATGAAACGGATGAATACCAAAGAATTTATGGAAGAAATGAAAGAAGCCATCTATAATCCAAGTAAATTGCGGCGTGAGGCCCTGCAAGACCAAATTGCCAAACAAATGGGAATTGAAGGAAAAATCGAAAAACGTAGCGAAGGCGTAGTGCTTGAAGGTATCAAAAAAGTTAAAGAGCTGAGCAATAATAAACAAGTTCCGCAACTCAAAATGAATGATGTAGAAAAAATCGGCACACAAAAAATGAATCAAAATGAAACGGCTGAGCTTATCTTAAAAAAATCCGGACAAACCTCGCGTTTGGAAGAGATTAAGCGAGATACCGGTATAAAAAAGACCACCGCAAAATCCACTGATGATAAAGAAAAATCGCCCCAAAAATCCGGTAAAAAGTCATATTCGGCGCAAATGAAAGAGCTCCTTAAAGAGTCCTTAAAGAAAAATAACAAAACAAGATAATTACATATAAAAACAAACACCCTCCAATTATAATAAACTGACGGGTGTTTGATTATTGCTTATTTTTTTAACTGCGTTCTACATCTTTTACACGATTAGCATGCAGGTGTGTGGTTTTTGCATTGTCTGTTGAAGCTTTGGCGTTTGCTTTTGCCAATGCCCCGTTTTCATCTAATTTTTTATGCTCAACTTTATCTAATGTTGAAATATAAGCTTTTCCTACAGCTCCCAAACCGGCAGAAAAAACTAAACCAACGGCCAATTCTTTGGCTCCCGGAAATCTTTTTGCCACCCAACGCGTTACTTTTTCTCCAAAGCTCACCTTTTGCGGTTCAGTCGGCTGTTTAGCTTTAACAAAATCTTTCATCGGATACATAACAACCGGAGAATTTGTAAGTCTTGCAACCAAAGCCCCCCACTCGCGATTGTCTGAAATTTGGTTACGTGCATCATTATCGTGCTGCATCCCGGCATTTGCGTACA
>DEST01000084.1 GCA_002361365.1 Alphaproteobacteria bacterium UBA3307 | reverse complement strand
AAGGTTGCGCTCTACCCCTGAGCTATACCCGCATCATCCGCGAACAAGGTATTTAATATCACATTCAAAATAAAATGCAAGAACTTTTTTTATATTTTTGCATTTTTTTATAAAAATCATAAATATCAGCACGTTATACTTGTTTTTTCCCAAGATAATTGTATTTGGATAAAAATCCCGAAAATTTTGTGTTTTCATAAGATTATGCTCAGAAAATAATCAGCCTATTTTTTGTAACTTTTGATATATTTCATCCGCCGATAATTTTTCAAACTCGTCTGATGTCAAACCGATATTCTGCCACATCTTGGCACTTATCTCCGGCTTTTTAATCACCTGCAGTGTAAAATTTTCGGCCAGCATTTCCATTTTATTTTCGGCAGTCAACAAGCAAACTTCTCCGGCTCCCAAAAACGGCAATCCCAACTTTTCAACCACAGGTAAATGTGTCACAAAATGATAGTAAGATACGGCATCATCCGTATATTGCAACAGTTCATCGATAAACTTGCAAATGGTGAATTTTGATGCACTTTCATCCAATGTTTCAACACTAAGTATATGTTCTATCCCCATACCGAGAGCTTCAAATCGCGCGGTTTCTGCGGCGCGTGCCAGCGGAGAATGGTATACTGTTGTACATTTTGGCAACCATTCTCTAAGCTGTTGACCAATTATAAATGCCGCAAGCATATCCTCGCGCACAATAGCCGTATCGTTACCGTAACGCCCGTGTCGCCCAAAACTCAAATAAAATTTATGCGGCATCATGCGGATTGACCTTTTTGAATACAGAAAGCAAAATTCCTCCGGTCAACAACCCTAGTGTAACTGCCAATGATTGCCACTCGTGCACTTCAATACCGAAATATTTTAAGAAAATCTTGGCGCCGATAAAAATCAAAATAATCGAAATCGCCGGCTTAAGATACGCAAATTTATTGATAATCGCAGCCAACAGAAAATACAGCGCACGCAAACCCAAAATTGCAAAGATATTACTGGTATAAACCACATAGATATCGGTAGTTACCAAAAAAATCGCCGGTATTGAATCGAGTGCAAACACAACATCCATCAACTCTATGGTCACAAGCGCAAAAAATAACGGAGTAATGCAATGCTTGCCATTTTCTTTGACAAAGAAATGTTCCCCGTGCAACTCGTGTGTCACATGAAACATTTTTGAAACAAGCTGATAAATTTTGGTATCTCGAATATCACTTTTTTCATCATCTTTCATCAACAGCATTTTAATACCGGTATAAATCAAGAATGCCGAGAACAGATAAAGAATCCAGTTAAAGCGAACCACCAACGCATCACCGACACCAATCAAGATTCCGCGCATCACAAGGGCGCCTAATATTCCCCAAAATAATACGCGATGCTGATATTTACTTGGCACACCGAGTGCGGCAAAAACCATAGACATAACAAAAATATTATCCATAGATAAGCTTTTTTCAAGCAAATATCCGGTAAAATAATCCATACCTTTTTCCGCACCGTCTTCCACCCAAACAAATGCACCGAACAACACCGCCACGGCAATATAGGCGATACAAATCCACAGCGTGTGCCAAAAGTGTGGCTCTTCGTTTTTACGATTAAACCAAAATAAATCGGCAGCCAAAAGCAACACGACCGTAATACCAAAAAAAGTCCAAAGCCAGAACGGAGGCAAAGCCTGATGCGGAGTAGCCAACGTATTGAATAATAAATTTAAGTTTTCCATTATTTTTCTTCCAAATTCCAAGTTGTTTTGACAATTTTATCAATATCGGTATATTGCGGCGTCCAACCGAGCAATTTTTGCGCTAATTCGTTACCGGCCACAATCACCGCCGGATCACCGGCTCGACGCGGTGCAAATTCATAATTAACCTTACGTCCTGTCACTCTTTCAACGGCGTCAATCATTTCTAAGACTGATGTTCCTTTGCCGGTGCTGAGATTGATAATGTAAGATTGCGAGTCTTTAAGCAGTTTTTTAATCGCAGCAACATGAGCGCGTGCCAAATCTTCAACGTGCACATAATCGCGCAAACACGTTCCGTCTGGCGTATCATAATCATTGCCGAAAATCTGCATTTTTTCGCGTCTGCCGCAAATAACATCCATCACAATCGGTAATAAATTTTGTGAATTCTTTTCCTTGCCGCGAATAGTGCCATCTGCCGCATACCCCACCGCATTGAAATAGCGCAATGCAATATAGTGAAAATCCTTAATTCGGCTGTACCAATCCATTACGCGTTCTATTTCTATTTTGGTAAAGCCGTAGAAACTCAGCGGATTAAGCGGATGTTTTTCGTCAAGCGGCAAATACTGCGGAGTGCCATAAGCCGCGGCAGTTGAAGAAAACACCACATTTTTGACATTGTTATCAATCATCGCATTAAAGATATTGATTGAACCGTTGATATTATTACGCGCATAAAGCTGCGGATTTTCCATAGATTCCCCTACTGCCTTTTTGGCCGCCAGATGCACAACAGCATCAAAACCCTGCGCCATAACTTCATTTAATTTTGCAGCATCTAAAATATCTCCGGCAATAAATGCTGTCTTATCAAATAAGTTACAACTTTGTCCGGTGGAAAGATTATCATAAACCGTGACGGCAAAACCTTCCGCCAAAAGAGCTTTTGTGACGTGGCTTCCTATATATCCGGCACCGCCGATGACCAATATTTTTGCTAAAGACATTTCTCCTCCTTTTATCAGGCAATACTTTAAGCACAATTTTTTTATAAATTCAAGCCCAGATTTCCGTTTCATCAATAGTTAAATTTGCTGTTGACAAAAAATAAAATATCTGTTAGACTAAAAAGTGTAGTAGATAAAAAACATAGAGAATATGTTGCAATGGAGGGGAAAAAAAATGGGTAAAAAAGTAATTAAACAAGAAGACGGTAATATCGGCTTGGTAATCGATACTAATGCAGACAAGTACTATCTTCATGTACCTTCTGTTAAGATAACCTTTAAAGGTGATACGGATAAAGATTTGCGTATTACTTATTCAACTTCCAAATTAAAGTATACCAAAGATCGTAGCAGTGAATGGATTGACGGAGTTTGCACCATAGAAGAAGTTGATAAAAAGAAGAGATTTGGCTTGTTTGAGCAAAAACACACCTTATTTGAAATACGAGGTCCTATAAGCTGGGGCAATAACCGTCCGGGAGCAGAAATAGGCGAAAATTATAGTGCTGCACGGAATTTTAACAGAAAACGTTTAGATGATTTGATGGAATATGGAAAAGTTATTGTTCCTCAGGGTTTGCAAAAAATGGATGAAAATCTCGCCAAAATTGAAAAACAGGCAAGAGAATTGGCAGCTTTGCAGATAGAACTCATCAATGAAGAACATAAGAAAAAATTACAGCTGAAACAAGCGCAAAAAGGGCAAAAGCAAACTAAAACCAATACGGAACAGATTTTAAAAGCGGAACAAGAAAAATACAACGCTCAGAGGGCTGAGGTTGTACGTTCTTTTGCCTCTCAATATTCGCAAGAAGATTATGCAACAGCGATTGCAAGGCTGACAACAAAAGTTGCGCCAAAGGAGGAACAAACGCCAAAGGAAAAACCATCCAACAGCGTCAATCGTTCCAATTACAATATGTCTGCAATGAATGACGGACAACGGGAATAAACCTGAAAGGCTAAATACACACATCAGAAGGTGCGAGTATTCGTAAAAGAATATTCGCACTTTTTTACAACAAAAAATTATACCCATTATCCACAGCGCAAAAAATATTTCGCTACCCAAATTTTTCTGAATCATTATAACTGA
>DEST01000055.1 GCA_002361365.1 Alphaproteobacteria bacterium UBA3307 | reverse complement strand
ACCCACTGATTACAAATCAGTTGCTCTACCAACTGAGCTATGTCGGCGTTGCTAAAAAAGTTATATAAACAAACATAAGCAAGTTGTCAATAGAATTTTTATTTTTTCTTGCATTATTTGTAATATAAGTGCATAAATTAAATATAAAAGCGACTTATTGCACTGAATTTATAAACATAATACATAATGGGAGAAGGCTGATGACATATATTTTGTACGGATTTATTTATGGCTTGTTTATTCCGTATTTGGCGCGGCGAATCGGCAAGCTGATGCCGGCAACCATGGGGTATATTCTGCTCAAATTATTTGTGCCTTCTCGCTTCGGGCAGTATAAAAAATTGGAGGCCAATCCCAAATATATGGAGCTGTTTAAGCGCTATGTTATGCGCAGTATCGGTTGGGGCATATTTACCGCTGCTGCGTCATATTTATTTGCCGTCAATTTTGTTCCTAGCTATGCGTGGTGGCATATTATTTTTGTGTGGATTTTGTTGCTGTTGGTAGAAGTTGATAAACGTTTTGAGCTGTTGCCCGATGTTTTGACTTGGCCGTTGTTGTTGTTTGGATTCGCTTACGCGGCCCAAAGAGGTCCGTGGTTAGCAACACCGGATATCAATTTTTTAAGTTATGCCCAGAATAGTGCTGTCGGCGCGATAATGGGCTATATTATGCCGGTGATTGCCAGTATGTTTTTAGTTTGGAAGTATCCGGAGGCATTCGGCGGCGGAGATATAAAGTTGTTATGCGCCATCGGCGCTTGGGTCGGAATGGAAGTAATTGCCTACGTTATTCTCGGCTCATGCGTAATTTTTTGTGCAATTTGTTTAATTAACAAAATGCGTGCCGGTCCCTTCGGCCCATCAATAGTTTATGCCACATTGGCTCTGTGCCTGTTGTTGCTTTAAGGTACAACTAAATACTTTTAACAAATTTGCTTGATAGATGATTTTTGATAAAGTCGATAAGTTTACGGCTTTGTGTTAAAATATCTGTCTATATCTGCCTTTTCATCATTTTCTACTTCATCATCAATTTCGGCAACAGGAAACCCAAACAGATAATATCGAGTTGTTTTCATCTTTTTTTGTAATTAAATTTTGCATATATTTGAGATGTTCTGCTTTTACATCAGAGTAAAGAACATATACATTATATACGGATTGAGTATTTTTATTTTTCAATAATGATATCAAAGCGACATAGGTTGGCATAGCATAATTATCATCTGTAATAAACGCAATATCTATTTCTTTTGTCATCTTAATATCCTTTCGTAGCATATAAAATATGCTTCACTATAGTTAAGTATATTTTATTGTCAAGATGTTTTATGATACTTTTATGAAGATACGAGAAGCACAAATATTTAGCGACAAAGTGGTTGCCCTCCTCAAAAAAGAGCAGCAAGATAGAGGAATAAGTAACTATACATTAGCACAATTATCCGGTATCAGTGAGGCTTCTATCAGCTACATCTATCGCAATCAGCGTCATCCGACACTCTATACCCTTAAAATGATTGCAGATGCGCTTAATCTTTCTTTAGCGGATATCATTGCTCGCGTTGAATGAAAAATTTTTTTCCGCTTTCTTATTGACTTTGCAATTTTGCAACACTAACTAAGGTATTAGTCGAATATAAAACTTTTATTTTAGGAGTGAATAATATGAATATTAAACCTTTACATGACAAAGTTTTGGTTAAACGTGTCGATGAAGAAACAAAAACCGCCGGCGGAATCATTATTCCGGATACGGCAAAAGAAAAACCGTCTGAAGGTATTGTTGAAGCCGTCGGTAATGGTTTCAGAACCGAAGAGGGTAAAATCTTGCCGATGAGTGTAAAAGTCGGCGATCGCGTGTTGTTTGCTAAATGGGGCGGAACGGAAATTAAATTGGGCGGAGAAACACGCTTGATTATTAAAGAATCCGACATTTTGGCAGTAGTTGAATAATATATGAGGGGAAATTAAAATGGCAGCGAAAGATATTAAATTCGGAACAGATGCCCGCAGCAAAATGCTCAAGGGCGTGGAAACGTTGGCTAAAACCGTTAAAGTAACACTCGGACCGAAAGGTCGTAATGTAGTGCTTGATAAGTCTTACGGTGCGCCAAAATTAACTAAAGACGGCGTTTCGGTAGCCAAAGAAATCGTATTGGCGGATAAATTTGAAAATATGGGTGCTCAGCTGATTAAAGAAGTGGCTCAAAAAACCGCAGATAAAGCCGGTGACGGTACAACGACCGCAACTGTTTTGGCAGAAGCGATTATTCGTGAAGGGTGCAAAGCTGTTGCCGCCGGAATGAACCCGCAAGATGTAAAACGCGGTATTGATATGGCTGTTGCAGCTGTTGTCGACGACGTAAAATCTCGCTCCAAAGCCGTACAATCATCGGCAGAAATTGCTCAAGTCGGCACAATTTCCGCCAATGGCGATACCACTATCGGAGAGTATTTGGCCAAGGCTATGGAAAAAGTCGGTAACGAAGGCGTGATTACGGTCGAAGATGCCAAGGGCTTGGAAACCGAACTCGACGTGGTTGAAGGTATGCAGTTTGACCGTGGCTATCTCTCTCCGTATTTTGTAACCAATGCCGAAAAAATGAACTGCGAGTTCGATAACCCGTTTATCTTGCTCTATGATAAGAAAATTTCCAATTTGCAGGCTATGCTGCCTATTTTGGAACCGATTGCGCAAAATGGTCGCTCTTTGGTGATTATTGCCGAGGATATTGAAGGCGAAGCATTGGCAACATTGGTTGTGAACCGTATCCGCGGCGGTTTGAAAGTATGTGCGGTTAAAGCTCCGGGATTCGGTGACAGACGTAAAGCAATGTTGCAAGATATTGCCACTTTGACCGGAGGTCAGGTAATCTCCGAGGATCTCGGTATGAAACTTGAAAATGTTACACTCGATATGCTTGGAACGGCAAAACGTGTTGAAATTACTAAAGACGATACCACCATTATCGACGGTGCCGGCAACAAAGACGATATTGCCGGTCGTGTGGCTCAAATCCGCAAAGAAATCGAACAAACTACTTCTGATTATGACCGTGAAAAATTGCAAGAGCGGTTAGGTAAACTTTCCGGCGGTGTAGCAGTTATAAAAGTCGGCGGTGCGTCGGAAGTGGAAGTTAAAGAGCGCAAAGACCGTATTGATGATGCTTTGCATGCAACCCGCGCAGCCGTGCGTGAAGGCATTGTTGCCGGCGGCGGTGCGGCTTTGTTATACGCTACAAAAGCGCTTGAAAACCTCAAAACCGACAATCAGGATCAAAATGTCGGTATTGATATTATTCGCAAAGCTCTGCAAGCTCCGATTCGTCAGATTGCCGAAAATGCCGGTGTTGATGGCGCGGTTGTGGCTGGTAAGTTGCTTGAAAGCAAAGATACAAACTTTGGTTATAATGCACAAACCAACGAATATGTCGATATGCTTAAGCATGGTATTGTCGATCCGACGGAAGTTGTCCGCACGGCTCTGCAAGATGCGGCCTCTGTCGGCGGATTGCTGATAACGACCGAAGCAATGGTAACCGAAATTCCTGAAGAAAAATGCCACTGCGGTGACGGTGCTGCCGCTGCCGGTGGTATGGGCGGAATGTATTAATTTAATTTTTGCTCCGGAAAATTCCCTGTTGCAAAAAACAGGGAATTTTTTTTTTGCTTTATTTGTACTTGAAAATTTGCAAAAAATGTTGTAACATATAATTGTTAAACTTTAGGGATTATGTTTTAAAAATTAGAAATATAGATTATATTTTCTTTACTAAAAACATAGACCATTTTGCGTAACATTTTTATGGTTGAGTTTCAGTTAATCAGTTTGCTGAAATTTATTTATACGCAAACCCTAAGTTTTTCAGTAAAGAATGTAGTACGAGAGGTTTTATCCTATCGATATTTAAATACACAATATTGCTTCAAAATCTCATTATAAAAGGGAAAGTGAGAGAACCGTTTTTACGGAGTGCGATTTTATCGTGTGCGCGAAGATTTTACAGAACTTGTGATTTTTTTCATAAGTTTTGAGTACCGCATCTGGAGTAATGTGAGTGGTTTGAATATACGGAAGAAACAAACCGTGCGAGTAAAAAAAAGGAATTATGGCAACAACAAAGAAAGCTATGTTCCCAACAGTAGTTTACGGTATCATCGTAAACAATGTTTCGGAAGGCCGTGAGGCTTGTATGAGGCATTTTAAGGAAGTTGAGGCTGCTCGTGCGGCTGAGACTTCTCATCAGACGGAGGCAGAGATTGCCCGTCTGATGATGGAGGGAAATTATTCCCATAGCGAGGCACGATTCCTCGCACAGGGAGGTTATCCCTGTAATAGTGTATCGGCGTTTGTATAATAAGCGTCGATCACTGAAAGGCCAGTTGTGAAACTATCGAAAGATATGTTTTGCGGCTGGCTTTTTTATATGCAAATTAAATTAACAACAAAAAAAGCGGCATCTGTTGATGTCGCTTTTAGAATTAAACTAGCGCTGAGCGTAGTTTCCGTGCTGAGCGTAGTTCCTGTGCTGAGCGTAATTTCCGCGCTGAGCGTAGTTCCCGCGCTGAGCGTAGTTCCCGCGCTGAGCGTAGTTTCCGCGCTGAGCGTAGTTTCCGCGCTGAGCATAGTCACCTTGTCGGTTCTGGCGGTATGCTATATCTGAGCCTGAAACCCCTCGGTGTTTGACTCTTTGTGCCTCAAGTCCATTACAACCAAGAACCAGAGCCAACAATAAAAATAATTTTTTCATACGCTGAAAATTTAATAGACTAACCTATTGATTTCTTCAAGCAAAGTACGCACTGTGCCGCCATTGTTTTCAATGCGACTGACGGCATCTTCTGAAAACGCAATGTTGAACTTCTGTTCGACATTCATTGTCAAAACAATCATATCCAGACTGTCTACCGCCAAATCATTACGAAAACTGGCATCCAGCAGCTCTTCATCAGGCATATTGTTCAGACGAATAATCTCTTCATTTGTACTCGGAAGATACTCCGACATCAAACTTTTAAGTTGTTGCAAAGTTACTTTTTCCATACGCTGAATTTTTGAAAACATATTTAAATTATAATTTTTAAGGCTTACAAAATAGCATATAATCTGAGATATGTCAATATTTTTTCTTTATATACAAATTTTTATCAATACCACAAAATTAAAGTGCTTGCAAATTTTTAAAAATTAGGTTACGAATGTACCATAAATGAACTTAAACTTTATGAAAAGGAAATTGAAATGACTAATAAATACGCGGGAACACAAACCGAGAAAAATTTGTGGACAGCTTTTGCCGGCGAAAGTCAGGCTCGCAATAAATATACTTATTTTGCCAGTGTGGCTAAAAAAGAAGGTTTTGAGCAAATTTCCGAAATATTTACCAAAACAGCAGCCAACGAAAAAGAACACGCCGAATTGTGGTTTAAGGAACTCGGCGCACTCGGAGATACAGCCGCAAACTTAAAGGCCGCCGCCGAGGGTGAAAATTATGAATGGACTGATATGTATGAGAGCTTTGCAAAAACTGCTGAGGATGAAGGTTTTCCGGCATTGGCCGCACGTTTTCGCGGTGTGGCGGCAATCGAAAAAGCCCACGAGGAAAGATATCGGGCACTTTTGAAAAACGTTGAAGCTCAGGAAGTATTCAAACGCTCAACCATTAAGGTTTGGGAATGCCGCAACTGCGGACATATTATTGTCGGAACGGAAGCTCCGGCCGCTTGTCCGGTATGCGCACACGCTCGTAGTTATTTTGAATTGAGAGCTGAAAACTACTGATTGTAGGTAGACATTTTATCAAAATAAGGCTAGATTGATTCCAGCCTTATTTTTTTGTGGATGCCTTGGTATGGAATTTATTAAGCAAAACAAATTACTCAGCTTTTTCTTGCTGGCAGATTTTCTGGCCGTAATATTGAGTTTTATTTTTCAGGACCCTGTTATTGCGGATTCGATGGAACATGTTCGAGCCAGTTGGTTGGTCAGCCTCGGAGATGTGCCGTACCGCGATTTTTTTGAACATCATCATCCGCTTTTGTGGTATACCTTTGCGCCGATTATCAATATTTTGCCGCATAATGCAGTGCTTAGCTTGTATGTTGCGCGATTTTGTGCCTTTATTGTTTCTGTTATTACAATTTTGATATTATATCGGATAATCAAAGACTTTGGCACAAAAGAAATGAATTTTTATTATTTTCTGATTTTGTTTTTTTTAGCATACCCGTGCGTTTACAGTTTTTCATCATTCAAACCTGATGCTTTTGCCAGACTATTTTATTTTTGGGGTTTATATAGTTTTTTCGTATATATAAAAGAACAAAAAACGCGGCAGCTTGTATATTGTTTTTGCACATTTTTTATCTCTTTTTTGTTTTTGCAAATCTTTGCTTTCGATATTTTGCCTCTGATTATTCCGGCACTGATTGTGTTTTATAAAAATCCTAAATTCTATCGAGATGTCTGTATTGCATTATTGCTTCCGCTGACGATAGGTGTTTTGATTTTTTATTTTATGCTTACGAACAACATTTGGACATCTTATTTTGAAATGAACTGGCTATTCAATAAAGAATTTGTGTCACTTTTGTTTGCTGACAGAATATCAGTTATGTGGAGTTGGTCGGTTATTTTTATGGTGGCATTTGGCATAATGATGTATCAATTGCGACAATCACAAACGATATATTTTAAAATTTTATGCTTTTTATTTGTAACCGAGTTGTTACAACATATAATTTTTAAAACCATATATCCGCACTATTTGGTAATGCCGCTGATTTTTGCCGCGCTGATTGTTGCGCCGTTGCTGCAACAATTTTGGCACACTCCGGCAGCCGGATTTTTTAAGGTTATGAAGTTTTTGTTGTTAATAACGGAATTTATTATCATCGCTGTATATAATAATATATCCTATATGCAAACATATCGAAAAATAAATTCTTCTGCCGATAATCAAATTATTAATATTACTTATTATTGGCTTAATATTTATGCGCCGAAAATAAATTTTTATACTTTGGTACCGCAACGTTTGGCAATAGTTGATAATTATCTTTTTAATCGTTTTCCTGAATATGATATAAATAAATTGGTACAAGAACGTAAGATTAAATATATCGATTATGCGCAAGAGCATTTCAGGCGGAACCCATTGTATCAAGGACGTTTCAAACTTTCTGAGCGTACATTGCGTAATTATAGGGAAATCCGAGCCGGACTATATCAGCGCAGAGATATATTGCCAAAGATTGATGATTAGTGAACACCTTTATCCAGAGGGTCAAAATAAAGGCGAAGCGTGCTCCACACCTCATATTTATCAGCATATTTCTGTCCAAACACTTGCTTAAATGCATTTTCGGTTTGGATAATTGCACGACGTGCGCTTTCTGCCACTGAGCGATAGTTAGGGTCTGTATTATAACGGTTTTTATCCACAAAATCGATGCTGTCAATCGAACCGTCGCGTTTCATACTTACTCTTATTTCAACGCGCATATTATCAATCCCCATTGCTCCGGGATCCAAATTCCAATTTTGCCGCAGCAAACTGGCAATGGCATCAGTTTCGGAAATTGTTAAGTCGCTGAAATACGAACCTTGCGAATTACCGCCTTCAATTCCCATATTATTGACAGGTGTTCCTTCTTTTATCATAGCTTTTTGATTTTGCGCACCTAAATCAATGTTCTTATCGTTATCAATTTCATTCATCAAGCTTTTAAGCGCGTTGCTTCGTACCTTGCGCTCTTCTTCTTGTTTTTGCTTATTATCTTGCGGTTTAGGCTCAGTTTTTTTCTGCTCTGGTTTAGATTCTTGTTTTGGTTTCGGTTTGGCGTTAGGAACCGGTGGTTTTTTAGGGGTTGGTTTCGGTTCCGGTTTTTTCTCCGGTTTCGGTTCCGGTTTCTTTTCCGGTTCCGGTGGAGCCACAAAATCTTCTTTTGTATCCTCTATCGGTTCATTTTTCGGCTCATCTTTCACAGGTTCCGGCTCAGATTTTGTTTCACTTTCCGATGTGTACTGCTCTTTGTGTTCGGTAACCGTTGCCTTTTGGTCTTCCGGACCGAATTCCGCCTTTGTCGGTAAATTTGTCAGTTCATCAATCCTTACCTGCGACAAATCCACAATAATCGGGTTTTGCCCCAAAGTCATATCATGATGCCAGAAATCAGGCATATCAATCCATATTGCGACAAACACCGCAATGTGCAATATGATAGACTGTTTCAGGTATTTATTCATCGACACCTACTTTTTGAGCGGTTTAGATTCCGTTTTAAGACCGACTTTTTCATAACCGGCTTCTTTAAGAATAGCCATCAGTCCGATAACACGACCGTAATGTGCATCCGTATCGCCGGAAATCGTAATCGTCAGTTCGCCGTTTTCGCCTTTAATCGCCATAAGTTTTGGCAGAATTTTATCATCTTCAACCACACTTTTACCGATATAGTAATACCCGTCTGAGTCTACACTGATATTGACCGATGTACTGCTATCCGTCATTGCTTTACCTCCGACTTTCGGTAAATTTAGCGGAATACCTGACGTCATCAGCGGTGCGGCAACCATAAACACTACCAATAACACCATCATCACATCCATCAGGTTGGTAATGTTGACATCTGCTTTGCGGCGTGAACGGCGGCGATTGTATGAAGAATTTTGCATAAAAGCCATATTATTCTCCTGCCATATCGGCTTTCAGTGTGGTGGCATCAATTTCACGCGAAAGAATGGTTGAAAATTCAGCCATAAAATTATCCAGCGTTTTGGCATAGCGGTCTATTGACGTTGAAATCGCATTATAAGCCACAACAGCCGGAATTGCGGCAATCAAACCGAATGCTGTTGTAAACAGAGCCTCGGCAATACCCGGCGCCATTGCCGAAAGTGAATTACTTTGTGTTACGGCAATCGCATTAAAACTGTTGATAATGCCCCAAACCGTACCAAATAGGCCAATCAGCGGTGCTACCGAGCCGGTTGTTGCCAAAAATCCCAAGTGTGTATCTAAACCGTCAAGCTCTTTATCAATAGACACACTCATCGCTTTTTCAATACGCTGTTGTAAAGAAACACCGCGTAAACTACGGTCGGTTTTCCCCATAGTCAGCGTATTACGTTTCCATTCACGCATCGCCGCCACAAAAATCGCGCTCATCGGGTCACGCGGACGGTTACCGATAGCTTCATATAAGCGGTCGAGCGAGCCACCGGACCAAAACGCTTCTTCAAATTTTTTTGATTGGCTACGAACGTGGCGCAATGTGGCGAATTTTTCCAAAATAATCGCCCACGACCATACTGATGCGGCAATCAATCCAATCATCACAAGTTTGGTAATCGTATCTGATGACCACACCATATCCCACAAAGACATTTGTTCGGTTGCAACTTCCGCAACCTCTGAGAGAGCTTGTTCTTCCATTTTTATAACCTTTTGTAAATTGCAATTTATATCAGTTAGACGCACATTATCACAAATTATTTAACAGGCAATTAAAATATTGTATTTTGCAACAATTTTATTGCAAAATACATCGGCAGAAACGGAGTTTATAAAAATATGTATATTTACAAATAAAAAATGCGTTCAATGCGGCGAATATTGACCGAAGAAACATAAATTAAAATCACATCACCGGCTTCAAGTTTGGTTTTTGTTGTGTCAAAAATAAGAGTTTCTCCGCGAGCAATCATCATTATCGAGCAATCTGCCGGAATTTTCAGCTCACGCACGGTATGTCCTAAATTTACACTGTCGGCTTCCATACGAATTTCCCAAATTTCACCCATTCCACGCCCGATGGAATATGCTTCTTGAATACGTGCTTTGCGCAGATACTTCAAAATCGCTGAAATTGTAATTACTGAGCGGTCAATAATAACGTTATTGCGAATATTTGCCGTCAGCACGTTATAATCTTTAGAGTTTACGAGCGAGAGAGCTTGTGTGTCTTTGTTGCGTGAGGCCAAAAGTGCTAACAGCATATTATCCTTATCTCTTTCGGTTACGGACACACTGGCATCTGCCGTGGCAAAACCCGCATCTTGGAGAATAACATCACTCATAATCTCTCCGGTGATTACGGTAGTAGAATTCAGCATTTCTGCCAATTTTGCGGCTTTGGCGGCATCGTCTTCAATAATTCGGCAGTTCGCAATATTTTCATTTTTTTCGATTTGCGATGCTAAATAATATGATATTGGATTAGCACCAAAAATTACAATTTTTTCATACGAATTATGGTCTACTCCAAACAGTCGCATAATTTCCATATTTTGCTCAGGCAGACAACAAATGTAAATCAAGTCATTGCGTTGCAAATATATTTCATCATCGTTGGGTAAAATTCGCCGAGTGCCGCGAGCAATCAACACAATTTGTGCCGACATTTCTTTGAGCTTTTGATTGATGTGATTAAGCGAAAATTTCATAAACGGAATATCGGGATTTAGGTGTCTGAAAGCAAAAATATTGATTTTGTCGTTCATAAACGGAAAAACAGCTGTACTCCCCGGCAAATTTAAAAGGTTATCAATAAATTTGGCAATTTCAATATCCGGAGTAATCACCAAATCTATGGGCAGACTTTTTTCATTATATAATGTATTCCATAGCGGATTTAAGAAATATTCCGAATCAACACGTGCAATTTTTTTAGGAACGTTAAATAGCGTATATGCCACTTGACAGGCCACCATATTTATCTCATCGCTGTTGGTAACGGCAATCAGCATATCCATATCTTTCATACCGATACTTTCTTGAATATCCGGCCTTGAAATAGAGCCTAGAACCGGCTGAACATCATATTCTTTGGCAATTTCATCAAGTTTCGTCGCATCTTCATCAACCACCACAATGTCATTATTGCCCAAACTCAAATATCCGACAATGCTTTTTCCGACGCTTGATGCGCCACCTACTGCTATTTTCATGCTTCTATCCTCAAAAAATATTCATTTATCAAATCTTGCGCAGCCGACAAAGTATTCAGCTTAGTATATTGTTCACGAAAACGCTTGGCATCATACATACTTTTAACATACCACCCGATATGCTTGCGTGAAATTGCCATACCGCTGTGTTCACCGTAATAATTAACCAATAAGTGCAAATGCTTCAACAACATCTGCCGAATTTGCGATGCATTCGGTTCAGACAAAATTTCGCCTGTTTGCAGATAATGATGTGTTCGATGCAAAAGCCATGGATTACCAAGCATTGCTCGCCCGAGCATAACACCGTCTACCTCGTATTGTTGCAACATTTGTTCGGCCTTTTGCGGCGAATCAATATCACCATTGCCGACAACCGGTATTTTGACTGCCGACTTTACTTCGCCGATAATGTTCCAATCTGCCACACCGGCATAGCCTTGCGCGCGAGTACGTCCGTGAACCGTGATGTATGATGCCCCGCTGTTTTCACACATTTTAGCAAACTCAACCGCATTTATATGTTCATTATCCCAACCTTTACGGAATTTAACACTGACTTTAAGCGGTGTAGCTTTAATTGTGGCTTCAATAATTTGTGCTGCCAGAGGCAAATCACACATCAGTGCCGAACCGGCGTGGTTATTGACAATTTTTTTGACCGGACAGCCCATATTTATATCAATTGAATACGCACCTAAATCTGTCACTAATTTTGCCGCATCTGCAAAAAGCTCAGGATTGTTACCGACCAATTGCACCACCACCGGATAGGGTTCATCTTTGACATTGGCGATTTGCCAACTTTTGGGATTTTTACGCTGAATGGCATTGATTGCCGCCATTTCGGAAATCAGATTTCCTGCTCCGCAAGCAGCCAGAATCGTCCGCCACGGGGCATCGGTTATTCCCGCCATCGGAGCCATAAAGACTTTGCTTTCAAACCCTAAAAATGCCATCAGTTTATTTTACCTAAAGCTCGAGCCAGAATATAATAAATTTTGCCGATATCTGAGCCGGAAATCAATGCAAGCAATGTGCCGGCCTGTTCACTTTCGCGTGCAGCCGCCACTAATCCGGCAAAGTCTTCCATATATTTATCTGCCAAAATTCTAAAATCACTCTTTGTTTCATAATTCTTTTGAATTGCCGTTACTTGCTTTTTGGTCATATTTTTAGCTAAATGGCGTGCAAACACGGCGTGATCTCCTTCATAATATTTTTTCCACAGCTCTTCATCTTCGCTCGGATTAAACATAGTATTGATGTCAATAGACATAGTTTCCAATTCATGAAACATTTCATTAGAATTACGCATAAAAGTATCCACACTGGCAGATTTGAGCCTTTGCCTAAAAGCTTCGTATTGTTTTTCGGCTTTTTGATATCCGTTTTGTAAGGTATCCAGATGAGCGGTAACCATTTGTCCGAAACCTGACATTTTATTTTCATAGTTTGCCAGAGTTGTACCGATATCTCCTCCGGTTTGATGCAGGTTCTTAGTCAGTTCGGCAATTTGCGCGGCAATCTGTTTGAAACCAAGAATTGCCTTATTTACAAAGTCGTCTTGTGCCATTAACATTTCGGCATTATTTCTGCTTTGAGAACTGATATTGTCAGCACTTTCAACTAATTTGCCGATATTTTCTCCAACTCGTTGATTAACCTCATTAAAACGACTGACAGCATCTTCCGCTCTTGTGCTGAAATTGTTAATATTATTGGATAGTGCATTTTCAAGCTCGTGCAAATTTTGCGCAACTGCGGCAAAAGACTGATTAAATTCATCATTTTTGCTTTGGGCATTACCGTACAAATCTTGCATTCGGCGCATTTCCTCTCCTAACTGATTAACTGTAGTATTCAGGTTGTTGACAATTTGCTGACTTTCACTTTCTAACTGTTTGCGTTTGGCAGCAACATCTTCTCCCAATTGCGTAAAAGCTTCACTGACTTGTTCTGAAGTGTTTCGAATACTTTTAAGTTGCTCTTGCACATTGCGTTCTAAGGTGTTGGAACGCTCTACCATAGCCTCAACCTCTAGGCTGATAAGCCGCCCATATTCGCCGAGTTTGTTGTCTAAATAGGTGGAATTTTTATCAATAAGTCCGGATTGAGTTTCTACCACCTGTTTTTGTTCTTTGATACTGTTTTCAATGTGCGAAATTCCGGAATCAAGGCGGCGGAAAAGCTCTTCACAGTTTTCAGAAGTGCGTAAATATGTTTTTTCGAGATTTTCTCCCTTAACCGCCCAAGATTCGATAATTTTACCGATAGCAAGCTGACTTGATTCGGAATATTGATTCAATTGTTCTTGAGCTTTGGCGATATTATCGTTGTTTACATTTACCACTTCTTTAACACGTTCGGCAGCGGTGACCATTTCGTTTACCATCGGGGTCATTAAGTTGACAAGTTTTTCGCTATCTTCTCGCATCTGTAAAGTATTTACTCTGAAGTCTGCAGTAGCAGCGGAAGCCTTATCAGCAACAAAAGCAAAATTTTCAATCAATTTCTGAATTTCAGCTCCGAGCGCTTGCATGGTTTGGGATGAATATTTATCAAGTTCATCGGAAAGCGTCCTTAAATCAGCAACACGTTCGGTTAAATCACGTTTGATAACATCACTTTGCGCACAAACATCGCGAGTTGTTTCTTTGAGCTCGGCTACCTGTTCTTTGATGGCATTGGCAATCATTTTTGTAGCTTCTGTACCGTTAGAATCAGGAAAAATCACCTGATTAAGAGAATCTCGCAACATTCGTGTTTCATTTTTAAAACTACTGCCGCGGTCGATATAAGCCATAATTACCCACATAATAGCCAAAGGGAGAATAACCAAAGTCATAAAGGTAATAAATTCGCTTGGTAACATAGAAAACAGCTTATCCCACCCAAAAAATTTGGAAATATACACGGCTACGATTCCAAACCATATCAGGCTGAAACCTATAATAAACAAATGCAATCCGTTGGCGAACCAACTTTCACTTTCTTCTTCAACAGTGAGAATAGTGCTAGATGAGTTTTTTCTGCTGTTTTTATCAAAATTTTTAGCTGCCATTTGATACCTCTGAATTATTTATGCACAAATATTTATGCCATTCTATGTGGAAAAAGTAAAAAAATTACATAAATTTTGCAAAAAAATAAAAAAAGTAATTGATTTTTAAAAAGTTCTATGTATTTTGTAATTGTTGCAAAACTTATGCCGTTGTAGCTCAGTGGTAGAGCACGTCATTGGTAATGACGGGGTCGTAAGTCCGATTCTTATCAGCGGCACCAATAATAAAAGAGGGCACCGGAAGGTGCTCTCTTTTATTATTGGTAATCGGTGGTTGAAGCGGACTTACGACGAGATTGCTGGAAGCAATCCGAAAGTCCGGAGCCGAGATAGCGGCAAGATTTTATTTGCCGCCGACGAGGCGTCGCCGGAGCTTTAGCGAAGGGGACAATCTTATCAGCGGCACCATTTTTAAAAACCGCCTCAATGCAGGCGGTTTTTGCATTGTTAGGGTTGTATCCCATAAAGTCCGATAGTTCCGCTCCCTAAAACAGCATTTTTTCATTTACTATCGGACTTTTTATTTTTTTATGTCATTCCTTGACCTGCGCTGCGCGTCAGGTCATCAAGGAATCTGGTCTTTGCAAAGCACTAATTTTTTTTAATTTGAAGATGCCTTGAATTTTGCCTGTTGGCAAAATAGATATGACATTATTTGTTTTTTCATTTTTTAGAAAAAACACTTGACAAAAAATCATGAGGAGGGTAAAATGAAAATATCATAAACGATTCGTATAAGGAGAATTAAAATGGCTGAAGAAATAAAAGAGTTAGAAAATACTCCGGAAAAAGCAGTATATCAGTTTGGCGAAGGTAAAGAGGCTTTAACTTTATCTATTGAAAGCGGAATAACAACATATAAAGCAGAAACACTTGAGGACAATAATCCATGGCCTAAAGGTTATCACGATGAGAATACTAATTATCTTGAATTAACGTTGTCATCTAATGAAAACAGTCTCTACTCTATTCGCCGTAAAGGCATGAAAGATGCTGGCTATCTTCAAGATATTCCTCCTCAAGTATGGCCTGAACAAAAAGTTGATTATAAAAGAGAAATCGCCGCAAGATTGTATGACGATAAATCAAAAGAAGCTACGGCTGTTAAAAAGTTTCTAAACCAAATAGAAGGTAATACGATAGTTGATGAACTTAAAAATTTAATAACAGAGATCCCTCATCTTCGTGAAATAGAAGCTCAACAGAAAAAAGAACAAGAATTAAAAAGACAACAAGAAGCAGAAGATTACTGGCAAGGAGTCGCATTAAAAAAGGAAAATGCCAAAAATGCACTAAATAAATTTGTCGGAGCAGATAAAATTGAAACAGCTAAAGAAAAATCTGTTGCTACAAATGATGTAGCTACCAACAGGCTTGCCTCACTTCGTAAGAAGATTACACATGATATTGATGAGGCGTTGGGAACAAATTTAGAAAAGAAGAAAATGCCATTAAAAGGATTAGAAGCGGGTGTGTCAAGGATTGTTGAAAAGATGGTATCAAACAAAAAAGTTAAGGATTAAGCTATCTTCTTTATTCCCAGTTCTTTACATTCTTGCGGATAGTTCGTCCGATAATCGCAAAGCAAAGCGCACCATTTTTGAAAACCGCCTCAATGCAGGCGGTTTTTGCATTGATATCAGAAGTAAAAGAAGCTAACTTGCGATAAGATTGCGTCAGCAATCCGAAAGTGTAGTAAATTAATCTGATTTTTTATTTATTTGTTAATCATTTGTCGCTATTTTACGGCGAATTAATGAAAGGACTAAAAAAATGCAAGGACTATGGAATAAAATTAAAAATGACTATATGCCGAAATCGATAGATATAATAAGTCAAGGATATTCTTTTAACAATTTTCGCCGAGATTGTATTTCCGGCTTAACAGTCAGCATTGTTTCGCTACCTTTGGCAATGGCTTTGGCTATTGCCAGCGGATTATCACCGGCACAAGGATTATATACTGCAATTGTCGCCGGTTTTATTATTGCATTGTGTGGCGGAAGCCGGTATCAAATCGGTGGACCTACCGGTGCTTTTGCCATTTTAGTTTTAGAGGTTTTACAAGGATACGGATACAATGGCTTAATTGCATCTATGCTGTTGACCGGCGTTATTTTGATTTTTGCCGGATTATGCAAACTCGGAAGTTATATCAAATACATTCCATATCCGGTCGTTATAGGATTTACGGCGGGTATCGGCTTGACGCTTATTACCACACAAATTAAAGATTTATTCGGAATGGATTTGGATAGTTTGCCGAAAGGTTTTACGGACAAATGGATTATATATATAAAAAATTTGCCAGCCTCAAATTTGTATTCCGCTCTTATCAGTGCTGTTTCCCTTGCTTTATATATTTTTATTCGCAGGTTTACGCCGAAAATTCCGGTTTATTTGGCAATTTTGGTGGTTACAACATTGCTTGCCGTGGGCTTAAATCTTCCGGTAGAAACAATCGGAAGCAAATATGGAGATTTGCCGAAAACGCTGCCTATGCCGCAACTGCCGGAATTGAGTTTTGATTTGTTCCGAAGCGTTTTTGCCAGTGCCTTAACCATTGCTTTTTTGGCGGCCGTTGAGTCTTTACTTAGTGCAAAAGTCGTGGATAGTATGAGTGGTGATGCACATAATCCGAATGCCGAATTGATTGGCGAGGGATTGGCTAATATTGGTTCGGCTTTTTTTATGGGACTTCCGGCAACCGGTGCGATTGCACGTACTGCCACCAATTATCGAGCCAACGCATACTCTCCTGTTTCAGGCATGATGCAATCAGTGTTTTTATTTGCTTTTATGTTCGGTCTTTCGCCGTTGGTAAAATATATTCCGTTGGCCGCGTTGGCTTTGATTTTGGTTATTATCGGATGGAATATGTTGAACCTTGATAAAATGTGGGGATTATGCAAATCTCAGGCCGGCGACAGATATACGCTGATTGTCACTGTTTTGCTCACGGTTTTGGTCAACTTGAGTGCGGCAATCGCCGTTGGTTTTATTATGGCTGCCGTTATTTTTATGCACCGTATGAGTAAAGAAATAGAGCTGGCCAATATGGAAGATATGGTTCAAGATATAAATGTTGCGGTTGCTCAAGATTTAAGGGATAAAAAGATTGTTGTTGTGCGAGTAGCCGGTCCGTTGTTTTTTGGGGTTGTATCGGAAATTTCACAATTTTTCCGCAATATAGAATCACGGCCGAATGTAGTAATTATCCGAATGGGACACGTTTCAATGATTGATGCAAGCGGAGCTAATTTGATTGTGGAATTTATTGAAAAAATGCATAAAAATCACACAAAAGTAATTATTTCCAACATCAAAACTCAGCCTAAACGTATTTTGCATCAGGCATTTGCAAATGCACATGTTCAACTTTCTGACATTGCAACCGCGTCAAACTATGATAAAGCAGTGGCAATGGCTAAGCGTTATGTTAACCGCCTGAAAAAGGAGGTATAAGTAAAATTTTTATCAGAGCATACGCCTAAAACAGAAAACTTTAAAAGCGTTTCAGGTTTTGAATAACTGCGAAAATACACAGTGTTAAGCGCGCCATAAAGAGTACTTAATTTTACAAAACCGCCTCAATGCAGGCGGTTTTTGCTTTTGTTGGGGTGGACTTGTGAAAAGTCCGATTTGATGAACCCAAAAAATAGTAATTCCGCAAAAATTATCGGACTTTCATATTATATTCATAAAATGTCTCAACCGGTTTAAATCCGAGTTTCTTATAGATAATAAGCCCTAAATCAGATGCCGTTAAGATAAATTTATGGTGTTTGTGACTGATTTCGTAGTTAAGTGTCTGCACGGTTACTTCCGTTCCATAACCTTTGTTTCTATATTCATTCAAAACACCTATCCAATAAACAGCCGAACAACCGCCACCGCGAATTACTTGCGATATACCGACCGGATTTTTACCTTTGTAAAAGATAAAATAATTTGCATATTTTTTTCCTAAATCGGTCTTAAATGATTCATAAATGGAATCTGTATCCCATTTGTCGTATATTTTAGACGCTATCTGTCCCCATAAAATCAAATCTTCTTTAGTTCTGACAATTTTTAAGATTAGGTTGTTTGTTGTCGGAATAAGTTGTTTTTGTTCCAAACCATAAACAATAACTTTTTCCGAGAGTTCCAGTTCATTCGGAAATTTTATGTGTAAATTTTCTAGCGGAGAAGCCAACATAGTTTTATAGTTTTTCGTTTCGGCAAAGATATTTTTCAGTATTGTTTTATTAACTTTTTCGGCATAAGTTGGATTAAGACCGCCTCTGGCAATCGGAAATGCCCACTTAAAATACATTACGCCATCTTTGATGTAACAGATGTTTTTTCTTTGTACTCTGACTTCATATAAATTTTCCATATATTTCAGCATAATAAATTTCTCCAAAAGTTATAGTAAGCAATTGTAAAATTGTAAGATAATAAGTGTTAATTTTTTATAAAATCCAACTCCAATTTATACTCAAGCTGTCTATATTCATTGTAATTTTCAGTCCGATAGTTGCGTAGTATCGCGCACCATTTTTAAAAACCGCCTCAATGCAGGCGGTTTTTGCATTGTTAGGGTTGTATCCCATAAAGTCCGATAGTTTCGTTTCCGAAAATGGCAATTTTTCATTTATTATCGGACTTTTTATTTTTTTTATGTCATTCCTTGACCTGCGCTGCGCGTCAGGTCATCGAGGAATCTGGTCTTTGCGAAGCACTAATTTTTTTTAATTTGAAGATGCCCCGACGATTCCTGACGGAATCGAGGCATGACGTTATATATCGCCGCGAGGGATTTTTTTGTTGCCCTTAAAATCATAAAGAGTCATCGCTCGCTTTGCCGCAAGGCAAATGCGTCAAGCGATCTACAAATTATTTAAGAAGCGGAAGATGCCCTGACGATTCCTGTCGGAATCGAGGCATGACGCTATATATCGCCGCGAGGGATTTTTTTATAAACTGTATTTTCCTCTTGCTTTTTCGATAATTTTCGTCTAAAATCGTTTTCAGAATTGAAATTATAATGTATTTATTTAAGAACCTCACGACAAGGCGTGAGTA